>JAZKFE010000206.1:0-5481 GCA_040386595.1 Planctomycetota bacterium
CGAATCTGCAAGCGCGTTCAGTTCGCGGAGCGAACAACGACTATATTTAAAAAACTACTCGGGTTCTGACCAAACTCGGGCCGAGCCGTCGTCGTCGATTTCGACATGAATGACGTTCGGGCAGCAGCAGACCGGGCAGTCCTCGACATACTCTTGGCTTTCGCCTTCCGACGGGTCAATCGGGACGACGATTTCTTCGCCGCAAGAATCGCAAATGTAAGTGGCTTCGTCTCGCATGACTGCATTATAGGCACGAGTCCCACGTGGGGGCACTGCTGTTCGGGCATCAGAATGTGGAGGGAAATATCAGGACTATACTCGCCACCCCGAATTAGACGATACTCTCAATGCTAGGGCCTTTCAAAACGTCACTTCGCTTTCCCATCTCCACCAAAATCACGACGCCAAAGAGGCCCCCTGGATGCGATTTTGCGCTCTAAGCTGTTGTCTATTCGCGTGTTGTATCGCTGGATGTGCCTCCGGCGGATATCAATACGGCCAAGGTTGGCAGACCGGAACCACAGACCGGGCCAAATCAGCTGATTCCGCAGAACACCAAGTCATCCTCGTGGAGTCTGGGAAACCTCGTCCGATTATCGATGGCATTGGATGGGTTCTGGGAATTCCCGGCAAGCTGTTGCTGTGGGATCGCCGCGTTGATAACCACAACGTCTCCCCGGCCACCGAAGCGGCACTCGTGGAATATCTCGAGCAGAACGAGCTGCAGGATGTCTGCGTGCGAGTCAACCAATACGCTCCGATTGAGGAATGGCATCGGCTGCGTGAGAACCGTCACGTCGGAGCCGGTTGGCGGTACACGGCAGGGCTATTGACCCTGGCTGGCTATACCGTCTTCCCGGGCCGCTTGTTTGGCGGCGATCGGTACAATCCTTATACCAACAGCGTGTATGTGTATTCTGATGTCCCGGCGCTGGCGATGGTCGGCGGGGGCTATGCCAAGGACATTCATACTCGTGAACTTCCGGGGACTTATGCCGTCGTCAACGAATTTCCGGTAGTTTCGATGTGGCATGAAACCATCGCCACCAACGACGTCCTAAGCTACCTGCAACAGCGGGAAAGCGTCGAGGAACTGCAAGCGGGCTACAAGATTCTGCACCCCAACTATGGAGTCCAGGCAGCCGGCGCCGCACGCTATGTGATCGGGGTCGGGCCCCTCATTCAAGTCGGTGGAGCCGTCGTCGGCCACATCACCGGCCGAGCCGAGGGAGATCGCGTGGCGAAACTAAGTGCTGCAGCCACAACCGAGGGGACGCAGCAAGCCAGTAAAGCCAAACCCCAATCGAAAACATTGACCGCCGCCAAGCCTTCGAAGAAGGCTGAAGAAACGCTCGAAGAACCGGCAGAATCCATCAACATCGACAGTATCGATGAAGAAACCCCGATCGTCCCCACCGCGGCTGAAGACGCCGAAGCAGCCGACTTCGAATAGTTTTTTTGATTCGAAGTGGGATTTATCCTTAGGACGATCCAATCGGAAAGGGTAGTCTGAGTAAACATAGGGAACAATTAGGACTCAGGACCGTCAGTTTCCCGATCAGGGGAGAACTCGCAGTATGCATTTCCAACGCTTGGCAGCCTGTTGGCTGATAGCCGCGATGTCTCTGCTGGTTCTGATTGCCGGCTGTAAAAAAACACCCACGGCCTTGTCCAAAGACATTCAATCGCTGATGAATCGGGCCGAGTCCGTCGAGTTGTTTTCGCTCGATCCCTACACGAAAGATAATGAACTCGAAAATTTCAACGAGGAGGAAATGTCCGCGTCGAAATTTCACGGGTGGGCAGTCTACGGCAGCCGAAAATTGACCGACGAAGTCGGCAAAAATCTGGTTCGAGCTGCAATTTTGGACTCAACCCCTGACATTCATCCTCAAACTGCAATGGCTTGTTTTTGGCCTCACCACGGCGTGCGTTTCACTGCTGGCGATAAGCATGTGGAATTTGTCATCTGCTTTTTTTGTGAAAGCATGAAGATTTGGGAAGCCACCGGCCAGAGCAGCATGCACACCACATCCACGGGGAAGTCTGTGCTCAACCGCCTGATCAAGGAAAAAGGGATTCACATAGCTCCCAAGCCTTAATCACGAAAACCAGACACGTGATCCAGGCAAGCCTGAGGAGCCGTCAAAAACGGCCTATCGCTTGTTTTTCCGGCGTGAATTGGCGGACTGCGGGCGAGATTTTTTCAACGCTTCGCGTCGCTCTTTGCCTGCTTCCAGGACTGCATAAACCCAGAAGGGGGCGACGATGAGCGTCGCCAGCAGTCCCAATGTTTGCCCCAGTGCGGCGGCTTGTTGATTGGGGGTGCCATCTGGTGCTGGCTGGGCAGGGCCGACCAGCGCCGAGCCCACGATTGTCATCAGAATCAACGTGGCCACTGTGACCAGCAACGGGAGTTTAAAATATCGCCAATAAGTCTTCACGATGCGGCCGCCACGGTACCTGTTTTCCAGAGTGTTAAATTGCGACCGTAGACCAGCAAACCGCCAATCTGTCCGATGACAAAAATGGGGTCCTGCCGCCAGCAGGCATAGGCCAGCATCAGACAACCTCCCACGCAGCTGAGCGTCCAGAACAGCTTGGGGACCACCGACTGGCCCGCTCGTTCCGACGCCCACCATTGCACGACCATCCGCCCGGCGAACAGCACTTGCGCAATCGCGCCAATCGTCAGCCAGAACGCTTGATGAGTCATCAGTCGAACCTTCCTTCCCTGGAAATCGCCAGCAGAAGGCCTCCGTGCCCGCTACTAAACCGCTTGTAAAGCACTTCCGGCCACCGGTCAATAGCGGGCCGAGCAGACCGTCACCCGACACTCTGCGTCGGGAGTTCCTGTTTTACGCTCTCAACCCCAGGACTTGGCCGATGTGGCGGCGGCATTTGATTGACGCCGCGGGCACCGCTGAGTAGATTTGATGAAGAGCCTGTCTGCGGCCTCGCGAGCCCGAAAAGCTGCGACGAATTTGAGGATTGGGTGGCAAAGCAGGGAACCATCCCAGCGGTCGCCACGTCTGGTATAATTCTTGACGCAGCCCAGAATTGAGATGTTTCGTTCGCGAAAGTCTCGCTCTGAGCCGTATGAAGAATAATCCGCAAAAATCATTCTGAGCAGCAGTTTTTGATTTCGCTGTTCGTGGCGGCGTATAGAATTTTGAAGGCGGCTGGCTTTCCTTTCGCGGGTGCAACTTTCGGCCGTAAGGATGCGAATCGATGTTAGGTGAACTCATTCCAACGGGCGGTGGCGACCCCATCCCTTTGTTGAAAGCGAAACTCCTGATTGGCCGTCGGGACGAGTGCGATATTACGCTCCGCTTCCCGAATGTGTCGTCACATCATTGTGAGCTGGAACTGATCGACGGTTACTGGCAAATCCGCGATTTAAAGAGCAGCAACGGCATCAAGGTGAATGGAACTCGCTGCCCGCAGAACTGGCTGCTGCCGAGCGATGAGGTTTCCATTGCCAATCACAGGTTCGAAATTAAGTACACCGCAGTGGGGCCGGCCCCGACTCCGATGAACGCCTTTGACGCATCGGTCTCCCTGATGGAAAAGGCCGGCATGACGGGACGGGGTGGTTCGGGCGAAGGGGGTGAGGACATCTCCCAAAGCCTGATGGAGAAAGCCGGTCTCGAGCGTCGTCCTCCTCCGACAAAACGTCCGGCAACGATCAGGCCCGCCGACACGCCACCCCAAGGCTCCAAGAAGCCCGAATCTGACGAGTCTCTCGCCCTGAAATGGCTGGAATCGGACGAATAGGGCCGAGTCCATGTTCCTTCTGCGTGGCCTGACTCTCTGAGTCGGGTGCTTTTCCTCGGAGGGAGACCCGACTTAGAGAGTCAGGCTACGAGTTCCGTTTCGCCCTACAGTTGGCTGCGCAGTTCGCCCATGCGCAACTGATTTTTGATGAATCATCTGGACGGCCACGCCTCGAACGACCAAAATAGCGGCTTATCGAGGCACACGTTCTCGATGGTCGTCTGCTGGGAAAGGGGCTCTCATGGATCAGATCTCGCGCCGCGGATTTACGCAGCAAGCTCTCGGATCGCTGTTGACGTTCACGTTGCTCGATACGCTGCTGCAACGTGATGCCTTTGCCGATTCCGTTAAACCGCTGACGGTGAAGTGGCTGGCCGACGTCAATCAACTCGGCAATGATCTGAAGGATGAGAAACTCAAACAGCTGGAATGGCAGAAGAAAGTCAAAGAGCTGTTTTCTCAGGTGGATTTGCCCGACTTGCTGCAGCTAGTGGACTTTGAGAAGTTGACGCAAAACGTCACTCCGCCCGAACAGGGTGCGCAAAGCCTGTCGTTCAAGTTTCAGCAGATCGATGGCGTGCCGACACAGCTGGTTTTTGGGAAGCAGATCTTCGCTTTGCGGCAAGGATGTTCGGTCGTCCCGCATGGCCATAACAACATGGCCACCGCGTTTCTGGTTCTGAAAGGCGAGTTCCAAGGGCGGCATTACGACCGCCTGGAAGACTTGCCCCAGCACATGATTATTCGCCCGACCATCGACGAGAAGTTCGGTCCTGGCGGCTGTTCGACGGTCTCGGATTTGAAGGACAACGTCCATTGGTTTCAGGCGCTCTCGGCCCCGGCCTATATCTTCAACATCCACGTCAACAACATTAACCCCCAGGCCACGGAATCCACCGGGCGCGTTTATCTCGATCCGCATGGAGAAAAACTGTCGGACGGCCGCATTAAGGCCCGACTGATTGGCTATGACGAATCGAAAAAGCGGTATGGCTGAGAGTCCAGAGTAGTCGGGCAGACTTGTTGGAACATAGCGATGATGTCAATTCGTTCTCATTTTCGATTTCAGCCCCGCGGCTGGTGTGCCCTGCGGAATCTGTGCCTCTGCGCGAGTGTTATCGCGTGTGGAGTTCTAATCGGTGGTGAACCTGTCGCGCAACTCGTTTCAGGCCGAGCTGTCGGCGATCGGGTGCCGCAGTTCTTTGTCCGGGCCGTCACCGGTCCGTTGATGAACCGGTCAGTCTGTTACGTCTGCCGCAACGGTGATCGTCCTGTTGTGATGGTCTTTCTACGCGACGTCGTGGAGGGTGTTCCCGCGTTGTTGAAAGAGCTTGATTGTTACATTGATGAGCATCGAGCGGTGGGTCTGCGCGGTTTCGGAGTGCTGCTGACCGAGAACCCGAAAACGGCGATTTCCAAGCTGCAAACGCTGGCCTTCGATCATCAGCTCAGCCTGCCGCTGACGGTCGCGTCGACGCAACTGGACGCACCTTCGAGCCAAAACCTGAACCCGGATGCCGCGGTAACTGTCGTCCTGTATCATGATCAAACCGTGATCACGACGCACGCCTTTCGCGAAACAGAATTGACGTCCGAACGAATTTCACAACTGATGTCGAGCGTCAAAGAACTGGCCGCAAAGGGGCAGTAGAGCGTTAGCTCAAAGTCGTTGTTCGCTCCGCGAACTGAACGCATTCGCAGTTG
>JAZKFE010000207.1:0-10127 GCA_040386595.1 Planctomycetota bacterium
AGTCCGGAAAACTTAGCGGTTCGGCAGGAGCCTCACCCTCCCAAATTCTTTTCGCCCAGCCCTCGCTAAAACATCTCAACTGACCACATCTAACCACTCCGTCCACAACTCTGTGTGCCCCCGCAAAACGTGCAACGGAAACTGGTTACAGCCCAATTGCCGTTTCCTGTTACGATTTTGTAAGAATCCGACTTGAATTCAGCTTGAGCTTGAGTATCATCTACGCACGCACTGAGATTGAGTCTCAGTTGCAACACGCAAGCGAGCAGTTCTTCGTTGCCAGCCAGCACATCGTGCCGCACCCCTCCAAGGGATAGCCCCACCACCGAGCTCGCAACTCCGAACGAGATGAGCATTCTGGATCGAGCCTGCGCGAACCAACGGTCGCCCCCAGGCCCGAATTGAGAATTCCGCACACGGTCTACAAAACCGCACGCAGCGAACTTGATCGCGTTCATCCGCATTCAGAGAGAGCTTCACTCGTTCGACGCTGCCCATTTTACAGCGCGACTTCGAGGGGGCGATTGATGGAACTAGAGCCACAAACCCGCCACGAAATGACAATTTTAGTAGTTGCGTTTTAATTTCGCCGTTTGAAACGGTGTCAGTCCGAGTTCATTCAGGATCCAGCCAGCGCCCGGTTGCAAGCAAGATCCCAACATCACCAGGTCCGATGACCGGTGATCTTTTGGTTATTTCTTGCTTAGAAAGATGGAGCCTGGGGCTATGTCCTACCCACGTCCGCACGCTGCTTCCCAACCCACTTCGAACCGCTCATTTCGGGGCTTTACCCTGATTGAATTGTTGGTGGTCATTGCCATCATCGCCGTCTTGATTTCGCTGCTGTTGCCTGCCGTACAACAAGCTCGCGAGTCCGCTCGCCGTACGCAATGCCGCAACAATCTCAAGCAAATCGGGTTGGCCATGTACAACTACGAGAGCACATTCGGCTGCTTCCCTCCAGGCGGAATCGGTCCAGGAGCCAGCGGCAGTTCCCCCGCGGCGAGCGCCTTTGTGGTGATGCTGGCCTATCTCGAACAGAATGCGACTTACGGCAAGTACAACTTCAATGTTTTATACACAGATCCCGCCAACCAGGCGGTCACGGCTCAGCGCATTTCCACGTTTCTCTGCCCCAGCATGACGATCAATCGTCCGATGCCTCTGAATGCGGAATGCAATGAGCCTCTGTTTGCCCCCGGTAGCTATCTGCTGTGCGAAGGAACGGGCTCGTTTCAAAGCCCGGGCAAGGGAATTTTCCCCCTCAATTTGCCGGGATTTTCGGCAACATTGATCAGTCGCCCGGTCCGAATTGGCGATGTTCTGGACGGCACCACCAACACGATTGCAGTGGGCGAGACGTCTTACAACTATCTGAAGTTGAACTGGGGCACGTGCTCGGGCAACACCGCCTATAACGGCAGCCCCCGCCTGGGATATGGTATTTGGGCCGGCGGTTGGCCTGGTCGCGCTGTGGGAAACACCAGTAAAACCATCAACGATACATCGGCCACCAGTGTCCTGAGCATCAATGGCCAGTTCTCCAGCTCGCACAAGGGCGGCGTGACGTTTCTCCTAGCCGACGGCTCGGCCCGCTTCACTTCCGAAAACATCGACAAACCGCTGCTGACCTCGCTGGGAACACGAGCGGAAGGCGAAGTCGTGGGTGAATTCTAATTCTTTTTATTTGGAATCGATGCTCCAAACAGAACCTGGACGACTTCTTAAGACCAGCGGGCTTCAGAAATATTTAGACAGGCGAGCCCGGCGGCGTAAGCCCCGGGATTCCTCGCCAATCTTCAGATTTGCCAAGCAACGAAGAATCCGAGGGGCTGACGCCGCCCGGCTCGCCTGCGCAAACTATTTTGCGTGTCTACTGAGTCAAGTTTCAAAACAATGCGGGACCCGAGCAGGTGGCCATCAGCTCCCTTCTTGGGCCCTAATCACCCTTCGGCATTTAGTATCCAAATGACTGAATTCGATATTTGCCACAATGCGTTAAGAATTCTGTTTTTGACGTCACTGGGCCTGTTAATTGGCTGCAGCCGCACCACGGAGAATTCCGCAGCACGAGTTCCCGTGTCGGGGAAGCTGTTGATTGATCAACGCCCCTTACAGTACGCACTCCTGGAATTCGTCCCTGATGATCCTGAAGGAAGTCAGGTCTCAACCGTCATGGAAAAGGGGGTGTTCCAACTACCACAAGAGCAGGGGCTCACTCCGGGGCTGTATAATGTAGCAGTACTCCGCTACGCGCCGGAAACTGTGGATGGAATTTCCGCAGCGCAGCAACAGGAAATGGCAGCCTCGCGAGCCTTGATTCCCGAGCGATATCAATCGCCAGGAGCATTGACTGTCGTGATTGAAGCGGACAAAACTAATGACCTGACGTTAAATCTGGTGTCACAAAAGAAACGCTAGATCGATCGTCGCTGAGGAGTAGTCATTACCGTAACAGCACTCAGCATTCGACTACCGGCATTCAGCGCCCCGCCAATCACGATCTTAGTAGAAGAGTGACTGGTCATTCGCCCGAGACGACGATCCGTCATTACTTAAACAATCGTATTCACGACGCCAACGAGATATTGACCGCTCCGGACTAACACATTGCCCCCCAGCTGATTGGAAGCAAATTCACATCGATAAATCTCTTTGTCACAAGTAACTTTTTCTCGTCCCTATCGCGAAGTGATCCACGATGACACAACCTTCTCTTTCTCGACGACATTTCCAACGAGTGTTGGCCACAGGTGGCCTGGTACTGGGAGCACAGTCTCTGGTCGCCGCTGCGGACCCCGCCCCCGCATCACCAGCGACTCCTGCGACTCCCGCTGCGGCCACACATCCAGCTGCAGACGCGCCAAAACCTCCTACAGATTCGGCCTCGGTTCCCTACGAACGCGATTACCCGCCCCCGGGCTATACGCCGAAGTTCAAGCGGCCTCAGTTAGCACGGACGCTAATCCATGACTTCGTTCTGTTCGCGCACTATGACTTGCCCATGGTGCAAAAACTATTGGCCCGAGATGCCAATCTGGTTCACACGACAGTGGATTGGGGAGCCGGAGACTGGGAATCCGCCTTAGGAGCGGCGGCGCACATGGGACGGCGGGATATTGCCGAATTTCTGCTCAGCCAAGGAGCACGAATCGATATTTTTGCCGCCGCCATGTTGGGTTACTTGGACGTCGTCAAATCACTCCTGACATCTCACCCACAACTGCTGAATGCTCGCGGACCGCATGGTTTCACATTAATTTCCCATGCGAAAGCGGGCAAAGAGAAATCACAGGCCGTACTGGCTTATCTGGAAGAACTGAAAGCCAACACTCCTGCTGCAGCCCCCGCCACCGATAAACCAGCGGAAGAAAAACCGGCACCTGCAGCCACGGTTCCCGCCGTATCCTCTTGACGTGCTGTTGGTCGTGAGCAAAACCAACAGCCGTTAAAAAAGCCATGCAGAGGACACACCAGTCCTCTGCATGGCTTTCGTTCGGCACTTCAATACTCGTGGAGAAACCACGAGTCCGATATGAAACGCGAGCCCATATGCTCAGCGTGAAGCTTCTGCGCTTACTTCATATCGATATTCACGTCGGCCTTACCGCCTTTAATCTCGAACTTAAGACCACTCGATGTAGTCGACCGGTAGGCCTGGGGAATGTTCTTGACTTGCTTGGCGATTTTGCCCGGAGCGGTATTACCGGTGCTGGGAGCATCAACCTGCGGCGGCACCACAGCCACCAAATACTCTCCTTGCGGGAGTGGCTTTGTCAGCTCAAAAGTGCCATCGGACTTGATATCAATTTGCCCCCCCGCATTTCCAGCGGCATTCACAAATGTCACAACGCCTTCGGTGACAGGCGCCCCTTGGTACGTCACTTTTCCTTTGATGACAGACGAGACGTCACCCGTAGGACTACCACCGCATCCCACCACGACAGCGACCAGACCACAGAGCACGAAACTAGAGAGTTGACGTAGCATGATCTTGATTGCGAACCATTTCTGGCCGCACCTTTCGAGCGTTTGATTTCTGAATGCGAACGACACCAGCGTCCGCCAAAAAAGCAAAAAACTGGGGAACAGCCGATGCCATTCCCCAGTTTGGATAACCATACATCCTGGTGACCAAGTGGATCTGGCCAGTGATTAGAACTCGCCGATCACGTTGCCGTCAGATCGCAGAGCGAGGTTCTTCAGTGTTAAAAGGTTGAGATTATCGCTGATAAACCGCACGCCACCGTCTCCCAGCAGAACATGCGATCCCCCTACGTGAGCCGATACGAGCGGCGTATTGCAGTTCTGACCAGCGACACCATTTAAGGTGGCGTCACGCGTCCCACTGGCATAGCGTATCGTCGTCCGATTGAAACAGCGTGGGTCACCGCCGTTCCACGTGTTCGGATCACCGATCCAGATACCATCACCATGATCTGAGCGAATATCAGTATTTGTTGTGCCGTTCTTGCCCCAATCAGAGGTCTCGCCAATCATAATCGTGTTCGAACTGCCGTCACTCATATCCCGGAACCCAATGGACGAATTCGCGAAGAACACCCCACCAATTGAGGAGAGGCCAGAGCTGGGCGTCGTAAAAGTATTCGGATCAGTATCAGCGCCACTGATCATCGTGTAGGAACCTTGGCCAATCGGCTGACCATTTTTGGAAACCGTATCTGGCAACGGGCTGGAGGGGCAAAGCATGTACGGCGGCTTGACACCCGCAACCACCAACAGATTCGGACCACCACCCGACTGGCCAATCCACGACCAGCCTTGATTGAAGTTCAACTTGTTGTAGACGTTGGCTTGATCCGCGTAAGGCAGAATGGACGCCCACATATTGGTCGAGTGCCCCGGAACATACGACCCGGGTGCAAACCGGCCGTAGGTGTCGTGGTAATTGTGAAGAGCCAACCCAATTTGCTTCAGGTTATTCTTGCACTGGCTGCGTCGCGCCGCTTCACGCGCCTGCTGCACAGCCGGTAGCAACAAGGCGATCAACACCGCGATAATCGCGATGACGACCAGCAATTCAATTAGGGTGAAACCCCGATTCCGACGATTGGAGACTGGCATGTTTCCTCGCTTCTAAACAACCGTACAAAGAAAAAAGACAACTCAACACAATGCGCCCAGATTTGGAGCTAAAAATGCATGAATTCGAGCGCGGACATGGAAGTGTAGATTATAAACTATTAGATGTCAACGACTCAGAGCTAGTCGCCGATGTGTTGCGAATTGCTTTGCACGTGCATTCAGAGGCTCGAAATCAGACACATGACTCGCAGTTAGCACTGGAAATGACCGTTCTCAACGGAGTATCCGGCAGCAAACCACTTCCCGTTGCGATCGAAAGTGCAGCAGAACCCGTTCTGCAAATTACAGCAATTTAACAAAATTGCTGCGCTGAAATCAGCTTTATCGGCAGGACACTGATGTCTATTGAGTGTATGCAATTGCGAAAAATAGAAAGACTCAATGGCAAACAATGGGACCTCTAGGATCTCATTTGATCATTGCGTTTTGAATCCAGACATTTAATTCAAAATGCCGCGACTAACACAGAGTCACATCGCTATAAATAGATTCGATTATTTGATATCAAATGTTTACAGTCCAAAGCTCTGCGCGAGGTCAGATAGGAACTCGCAGATCGGCGTGAGAGGGGGCGTGAGGGCTATGCGCCGCGCGAGATTGTTCTTCTACCGCTTTCTCCACCTCAGTCGCCGGGCCATCCTGACGTTTGGCCTGTGGCCGGCGTCGCACTCGATCGAGATACAGGTAGACGACCGGGGTTGTGTATAACGTCAGAATCTGGCTGAGAATCAGCCCGCCAACGATGGCAATGCCCATGGGACGACGCAACTCGGAACCGATCCCCGTTCCTAATGCCAACGGCAGTCCGCCTAGAAGTGCGGCCAGCGTAGTCATCGAGATCGGCCGAAAGCGATGGATGCAGGCCTCGAAGATCGCATCCTCGGGAGACAGTTGTTGATGCCGCTCGGCTTCCAACGCAAAGTCGATCATCATGATCGCGTTCTTCTTCACAATGCCAATCAGTAGCAAGATCCCGATCATCGCCATCACGTCCAGCGCTGTCTGGCAGACCAGCAATGCAATCAGCGCCCCGACACCCGCCGAGGGCAGGGTGGATAGAATCGTCAGCGGATGGATGAAGCTCTCATAAAGCATCCCCAGTACGAGATAAACGGTGACCAAGGCAGCAAGAATCAGGATCGGTTGATTCTTCAGCGAGGCCTGAAACACCTGAGCGGTCCCTTCGAACCGGCCTTGAATGGTGGCCGGCAATCCCAGCTCGCGCGAGGCCTGTTGTATCGCAGGGATGACTTCCCCCAGTGTGGTTCCCGGTGACAGATTGAACGAGAGAGTCACCGACGGAAATTGTCCGGAATGATTGACCGACAGGGCCACGTTCTTGGAACTCTCTTGATACAACGTCTTCAGCGGCACGCGGGCTCCCCCCTGACCGCGGACATAAATGTGACGCAACGCATCAGGAGTTTGAGAAAACTCGGGAAGCACTTCCAGCACAACATTGTATTGATTGAGCGAACGGTACATCTTCGTCACTTGACGCTGCCCGAACGCGTCATAGAGCGTGTTGTCAATGGTATCCAGCGTCACACCAAGCCGGGTCGCAGTCGCACGGTCAACCTCAAGACGCATTTGCAGTCCGCGATTCTGTTGATCGATATTCACATCGACCATCCCCGGCACCTTTCGCAATCGGGCCATCAACTTCGGAGCCCAAACATTCAGCTCATCCAGCGAATCCCCATTCACGGTGTATTGATATTGAGCGGCCGAGGACCGTCCGCCGATGCGCAAATCCTGGGCCGCTTGCAGAGCCAATGTGGCACCGACGAGCCGTGATGATTTGCCGCGAATCCGCGCGATGACTTTATCGGCGGACAAATCACGGTCACTCAATGGCTTCAGAATGACATAGAGTCGTGCGGAATTCGTAGAACCACCCGAAGTGCCAATCGAACCAGTGACCACGTCCACAGCCGGGTCTTCGCGTATCAAGGCCACGACTTGATCCAGGAGCGTACTCATTCGTTGAAACGAGGTATTCTGGTCAGCCTGAACGCTGCCAATCAATCGTCCGTTATCCTGCTGAGGGAAGAAGCCTTTTGGAATAATTATGTAAATATAAACAGTTAAACCAACTAACCCCAACGTCGCCAACAGCGTCAAGAACTGATACTGCAGGACTCGACGTAACGAAATCCGGTACCAGTGCAAGATGCCATCTAAGATCCAATCGGCCAGCAGTCGCGATCTTCCCTGCGGGGGACTGGTATGAGGTTTTAAGAGCACCGCGCACATCATCGGCGTGGTGGTCAACGAAATGATCAGCGACACACCGATCGCGACTGACAGCGTAATCGCAAACTGATGAAACAAACGTCCGACAATCCCCTGCATCAATAGAATGGGGATAAAGACGGCCACCAGCGACACGCTGATCGATAGCACGGTAAAGGCAATTTCCTGGGCCCCGCGAATGGCCGCCTGCAACGGCGAGTAACCACGTTCCAGATAGCGTGTGATGTTCTCCATCACAACAATTGCGTCATCCACCACGAACCCCGTCGCAATGGTCAATGCCATCAGCGACAGATTGTCGAGGCTAAATCCGGCACAGTACATCACGCCGAATGTCCCCAACAGCGAAACGGGAACCGCGACGCTGGGAATTAAAGTCGACCGGACGTCCCCCAGAAACACATACACCACCAGGACTCGATCGGCGGTCTCAATGATGTTGGCGTTGGGCTGTCGATAGACTTCGACGGTAATCGCCGGTTCGCCATTAAAAATTCCCGCCGTGCGGATGTTCTCGACCGAGTCTTCCACGTTGGCGACATCTTGCAGCCGCACCGGGGCTCCGTTACGAAACACGACAATCAACGAGCGATATTGTTCCGCCGTGAAGAGCTGATCTGTCGCCGTGATTGTCCAGGCGTGATCGGCGTCGGAAATCTGTCCTTTGGGGCGATTGGCATTGGCGTTGAACAGCGCGGTACGAACCTCGTCCATCCCAATGCCCAGGCTGTTCAATCGTGTCGGATTGACCGAAACACGTACCGCCGGCGGAGATCCTCCCGCCACGTTGACCTGTCCCACGCCCGACACCTGCGACAACTTTTGCTGCAGAATTGTGGCAGCGACGTCGTACATCTGCGCTTTGGTGTAAGTGGCAGAAGTCAGCGCGATGACGATGACCGGCGAGTCCGATGGATTGTATTTTCGATAAGAAGGATTCGTGGACAGAGTGGCGGGGAGCTGACCGCGAGCCGCATTGATGGCGGCTTGCACGTCGCGCGAGGCATGGTCGATATCGCGTGATAAATCGAACTGCATGGTGATTGATGTCGAGCCCATGCTACTGCTGGAGCTCATTTCGGAAATCCCAGCGATCCGGCCAAACTGCCGTTCCAGGGGTGTAGCGACCGTCGCGGCCATCGTTTCGGGGCTGGCCCCCGGAAGCGACGCGCTGACTTGAATCGTCGGAAAATCTACTTGCGGCAAGGGTGAGACAGGCAGCAGAAAATAACTGATCGCCCCCGCCAGCGAGATCGCCAGCGTCAGCAGCGTTGTCCCCACAGGGCGGTGAATAAATGGGCTGGAGAGACTCATAGCTTGGTCGAAAATCCCTCTCACTCGATCGATAAGCGTACGTACGCGCCGCCGTCCTCAACGGACCGCGAGATGCGTGATTCAACGTCGACACGAGTGATGAAGTCCAGCGCTCGAAAGGCGAACGCGGATTGGCATCAAGCAGACTGGGAATGGCTCACGAGAGCTAAAGAAATTGAGCCTGGTTGTGAGACGCCGCAGTGATTGGAGGTCCAATGCGGCCACGCGAAAAGAGACGAGACATCGATCCATCGTGACGATGGGAGTTCTGTCACTCGATCGCGATTAAAATTGCGGCGAGCCTGTGATCGTGCAATCGGCGGCCGCAATTTCTACACGAGATTAGATTACCCAACAATCAATCATCAATCAAGTCGAGGTTATATTCAAGCACGAGACGGATCCCAAACTAACTGGTTGCCTGGAGTCCTCATAGTCGTGACTCGCTCCACGAACTACGACTATGAGGTGGTAATGACAAGCGCTACTTCGCCGTCAGGGCTTGTGGCGTGCGGATCGTCAGCTCTTCGAGAGTTGCCTCGACACCTTGTTCGGGGGCAAAGGCACTGGTGCTGAATTCAATGGCTTCAATGGGGTTAATTCCCACATCACGTTGCTCGAGCAGACGATAATCGTCCGAGTCGTGCGGGGCGATCAGGAAGTAGGCAACCGATCCCTTGCGTGCGATTTTCAGCCGCTGAGCCTCCGCGCCAAACACAAATTCCGGTTTGTGCCAGAGCAGCCTGTCAGTGGCATACTCTTCTCGATGCACGGCTGCCACCACGGGTTGGAGCCCCAGATTCGTCTTCCGTTCCAGCTTGAGCCAACTGGGGTGAGCTCCTGCCTGGTAGAGACTCAGCTCCAGCCGCGGTTGCCTTTCTGAAGGCTCTTGCTCAGGGCAAGCCAACTTCAGTCCTGAGAAGACTCCCACAATCTCAAAATCACCTGCAATGGCGGTCTTCAGCTTCAACCCCACGGAACCCGGTTTCTCTTGTCCCACGGCCAGATTGATCTTTAATCCTGCAGGAGTCGACGTCACCAACTTAGAATCCCCAACGATCTGAATGAGCGACTGCGCCGCTGCCGTTTTCGCATTCCAAGTAATCTCGTGGGGCAAATCCGTCTTTCCAAACGCCGCGCGGGAAGCGGGTGATGTCGCCAACTCCTGCTCGGCAACAGGCGGAAGTACCTGCGGCCAGTTGCCGCGGTAGTGGATGTTTCGAACCCGAGCCCCGGTGGCATTCACAAAATGAAACAGCCCGAACATCCGTTGATTGTCTGGTTCGAGGGCTCGCTGATAGACCTCGCTGCCGTTGAGAAACAGCGTGACCGGACCCCATTCGCGCACCAGCATGGCGTGGTGAAGCGCCACCGCGCCGTTGGCGGCAAGCACGCCGAGCGCCCCGCCGCCGAATTCGTAGCCGTGGCAGTAAGGACAGTGCGCGACACGC
>JAZKFE010000208.1:0-3247 GCA_040386595.1 Planctomycetota bacterium
CATGACGAAACATTACCTACTGCTGTTGGCGGGATACCTGGCGTTTGTCTGGCAGGCGGCGTTGCGGCCGGAGCTGGATTGGAATGGGTATACGCCGAACTTTCTGGCTCTGGCGTTGCTGCTCGTCATGTGGACGCTGTCTGATTTGACGGCGCTGATTGCTGCGACGGGGTTGGGGTTGTTGTCGGACTGTCTGGCGACTCGCAGCTTGGGGAACGACATGCTGTGCTTCCTGGCGGTCGCGATCTTTCTGCAGGCGGTCTGCCCGCCGCGACTGGTGCGACATCCCGGTTGGTTGGTGGGGCTGGTGTTCTTAATCACGCTGCTCGTGGAAGTGACGACGATCAGCTTGCGTGGAACGTTGAATCATGAACTTGCCGCGATGGGGTCGGCCTCCGCGGTCTATTTGCGATGGTGCCTGACGGCTTTGGGAGATGCGTTCTACACGGCGTTACTGGCGGCATTACCTGTGCTGGGGATGATCTTCTGGGGGCGTCGCCTGACGGACTCGGGACATCAGCCGGCGTTGGGACGCTGGCATCGGCTGAACTCGTAGGACGGGGCGAAATGACGAATGACGAAACCAGAATGTCGAATGAATGACCAATGTCTCAATGACGAATGACCACACGTGAGGTTGCGGGTGAATTGCAACAGTGACATCACTGACGAAGAATCCGGGGGCTTACGCCGCCCGGCTCGCCTGCGCTTTGGGATGGTGCGTTTCGTCAATTTTCCATCGAGCAATTTGTTTCGACATTCGGATTTTGGACATTAGTCATTCCTTCGTCATTCTGGTTTCGTCATTCCCCAACTAGTCCCTCAAAATATCCAGTTACGACATGCTAAACCGCCCGAACAGTTCGCTGCACCATGAGGACGAAGGGACCGGAATGCTGGGCTTTGCCTGGCAATTCGATCGGTATCCGCTCGTCCGGCTGGCGTTGTTGTTTGCGGTGATTGTCTGTCCGCTGGTCGTGGTTGGCTGGCGTGTGGGCCAATTGCAGATGGAGATGTCCGGGGTTTATGCGAGCGAGTTCTCGCGGCTCACCGAACAGATTGAAGAGATCCCCTGTCTCGACGGAAGTATCCTCACGTCGGACGGACAAATCGCTGCTGGTGATGTGCCTGGTTTGGAAGTTCAGGTGCATTATCGGTGGATCGAAGAACCACCCGATCCGCGCTGGCTGAAGCAAAAAGTGCTGGCTCGTATCCCGCGTGCCGAACGTCGTAAGCCCGAACGCATCGAGGCCGAAACGCAGGAGTTTCTGGCGGAACGCACAGCGCTGTGGAAGCAACTCGCCGAGGTGACTGACGTGCCGGTGGCCGAGCTGACGAAACGTTGCGCGGCGATTCAATATCGCGTGGATAGCATGAAGAAGCGGGTGGAACGTCGTCGTGCGCTGGCGGCGCAGGAACCTCTGCCTCCGTTGGCACCGGCTACCACGTGGCTGGGGATCGCTCAGAACTTGTTCGTGGAGTGGGTGGCTCAGGCCCCCGAAGCCAAGGCCCCCGAGCCGATCGTGCTGAAAGAGGAGTTGTCGTACTACTCGCTGGTCTCGGACATTACGTTGGCATTGCGATCTCAATTGAAAACGCATCCCGAGTTGTATCCCAACTTGCGGGTCGTGGATGTGACTCATCGCGAGTACCCGCTGGGCAGTCTGGCCGCACATGTGGTGGGATATCGCAAGCCGCTGACTCAAGAGGAATGGGAAGCTCGTCAGGCCCGGTTGCCGCAGGGGGATCCGTTGGGCTATTTGCCCGGTGATCGAGTTGGCCAAACCGGGATCGAGCGGTTTCACGAACGGCACTTGAAGGGGGTGCGGGGGCAGCGGAAGCTGTGGCTGAATTCTCAGGGCGAGGTCGTAGAAGAACGCGAGATTCGAGCGGCTCGACCGGGGCAGGATGTGGAGATTACGCTGAATCTGGAATTGCAGCGACTGGCCGAACAACTCTTACGCAAGGCGGTAGATCCATCCTCAGTGCCCGCGGCCAATTCCGAGGGAGCTGATGATGCTCCCGCTCCGGTGACTCCGGCGAAAAGTGGTTGCATTGCCGTGATGGATGTTCGCACAGGTGAGATGCTGGTTGCCGCCAGTTGGCCGACATTTGATATCAATGTGTATCTCAATGGGACCACTGCCGAGCGGCAGGTGATTGAGGCCGATCCCAAATTTCCGCTGTATCCGCGATTGCACAAGATGATGCTGGCCCCAGGCTCGGTGTTTAAGGCGTTAACGGCGACGGCCATGTTGCAGTCAGGTCAAGTGCGGGCCACCGATCTGTTTGAGTGCCAGGGGTATCTGCATTCTCCCAATAAACGCCGTTGTCTGCCGTTTGTGCATCGGGGTGTCGGCCATGGTGCGGTGGATATGTCTCTGGCCATGGCGCAGTCCTGCAACGTTTACTTTTTCAGTGGTGCCGAACAAATTGGTGCGAAACGATTGCTGACGAGTGCCGCTCAGTTTGGTTTTGGACAGCCGACCGGCGTTGATCTGCCGAACGAATCTGCGGGCAATTTGCCGGCCATGCCTTGCGATCATCTGGGTGTCGCCATTGGCCAAGCCGCGTTGACCGTCACGCCGTTGCAGATTGTGCGGATGATGGGAGCGATTGCCAATGGCGGCGAGCTACTGACGCCGCGACTGGCACGTCGCTCGGGTTCGGCAGTGGTCAATGAGGATGGTATCTCGGAGTCGGCCTCGACGTTGTTGGATGCTCCCCAGTCGCGACAGATTCCGGAGTTGCCGTCGCAGACTTTGGCCACGGTACGGCGTGGATTGGAACAGGTCGTCGCGAATCCTCACGGGACTGGATTCAAAACCGTGCGCTTGCCCGAGGTCGCGATCGCGGGGAAGACCGGCACGGCCGAGTCACGTGGCGGTCCGGATCACGCCTGGTTCTCCGGTTACGTGCCGGCTGACCGGCCGCGGTATGCTCTCGTGGTGGTCCTGGAACGGGGCGGTTCGGGGGGCAAGATGGCTGGGCCGTTAGCCAAACAGCTCGTGCAGGCCATGCTGCGTGAAGGGGTGATTGAGCAGTCCCGGGAGGTTGCGGGCACGGTTGTGAATGACGAATGACGAAGCCCGAATGACGAAAGAATGTCGAATGTTCAAATGACTGGGGACGTGCGAATCGGTCCTCCGAATTTGGAATCCGATGGTCTGTGACATCGTCGAAATCGAGTCGAAGGAGCCACAACCTCTTGTTCGCTGCGCTCACCCAGATTCGAGAATCTGGGCTA
>JAZKFE010000209.1:0-21393 GCA_040386595.1 Planctomycetota bacterium
CTTAGTCTTTCGACTCTCGGTAGACCTAGCGGTTCGGCAGGAGCCTCACCCTCCCAAAATCTTTTGCGGATGTTCGCCTTGTGGCCACTTCGTCCTAAATCAATTTCTTACGAATAAAGACCGTGGCGATGCCGTCTTCGTACCCCAGACGCCAACGCTCGTCGCTCTTCAGTTGAGCGACTAAACCTGCCAACACGCGATGGTCAACCACGATGTAGTTCACGCCGTAGCGATCCAGCTGATCGTCCCAATTCGATCCGGTGCGACTGATCGTGAGATACGACTGCCAGACTTCACGCGGAATCACATGCACGTGCGAGTTCACGAAGAGCTGCAAATTCTTGGGCCCGGCCCACAACAAATAGTCGCCCCATTCGTAGGAATTGAAGACTTGGCCTCGTAGCGGCTCTTTCTGTTTGAGCAGGTATTCCACCGCCCCGATCGGCGTGTCGGCTGATACCGAATTCTTCAGCGGCAGCTGCTTGCGATGCATCGCGAAGACGCCGATAGGCGATAAGGCGAATCCAATCCACGCGACACCGACCGCGACAACGGTCCACATTCCCGTCCGACTGGCCGGAACGATCGCGGGCTTCTTGCCACGACGAGCAACGGCATTCCACTGCACGGCGGCAAAGTAGGCCGCAGGAATGGCAAACCAAATCAGCATGCGTCCGGCCCACAACGCCCAGGCACCTAAACCCGCCAGCAGCAGGAATTCGCCTAAACTCACGCGACGCGGAGTCAGGCGATACAAAATCACCAACAGGCAAGCCACCGTCGCAATCGCCTGGCCTTGGCCGCTACGCAACGTGAGCGGTTCCCAGTCCAACAAATCGGCCAAATTGAGGTTGCTGGCGAACGTCAGGACTTCGGCATACAGCCCCACGCCATAAGGATTCAGCAACGCGGCGACAGCGGACAGTTCGGCAATCAAAAACCAATTGACGGCTCGACGATCGCGCCAGACCGCTTTCCAGCTGCCGGTGCGAAGCAATAGGTCCAATGCCCGCCCCACGCTGAGCGTCACCAGCACTAACGGTCCCATCACAAAGGAGCCGTGCAGATTGGCCCACAAACAGGTGGCCAACGGAATCGAAATCCAATCCCAACGTTGCGGAGCACCGCTCGCCGCCCGGCAGAAAATCCAGGTATAGATCAAAACCCCCAGAACCTGAGGACGAATCAGGGTCGGCATTTCTCCCCAGCCGACACAGATTTGCTGTATCGCCAGCCACAGGAAAATACCAATTCCCAAACAGGCCATACTGGCGCGTCGCGTGCGGTGATAGAGGCTATAGGCAATCAGAGCCAGCGTTCCCGTCACACACACGGCCATGGCACATTGCAAGCCAGCCGTTCCCGCAGCAGAAAAGACACCGAACCCCAGCAGCTGAGCCAACCAGGAAGTATCGACTAAGGTTACACCCTGCGCCAGGGGCAAAAATGGTTCTGTCACCGGGAGAGCCCCGTGCTGCCAGATCCAGCGGCCATAAGCCAGATGTCCCCACAAGTCGGTGTGAAACAGCGGACGGCTGCAGAGTCGCCAGAAGAACAGCGACAGGAAAACCGTCAGCAGTGCGGCCCCGCGCGACATCCGCAAATACGGCGGCAAACGCTCCACGAGGACCATATCAGCCTGCTCCTGTTCCGGAGTTTCGGCTGCCAACAGCGGCGCAGGTTCGGAGAAAGTCGTGGCCATCAGGATATCAAATCTTCACAGGGAAAAATCGCCATGGGGTTCCAACGGAATCGAGAACCGAGCCCTGCTCACTCCCTGAGAGAACCACGTCGTCGGAGGAGCCCACTTCCGGCACCCCGCTCGATCTGCCCGCCTTCAAACTTATGTTGGCATTTCACCACAAGCGAGATCGGAATGGCTGCCGGGATGTGAAGCTCCAGCAATCGCACCAACTTTAACGATTGCGCCAAAAGCACCGCAGGCAAATGCGGTTCCACTGACCAAAAACAACAACCATAGCGGTTGCAACGGAAACCCCGATCATTCCAGGCAGAATCGGTTTGTTGAAATTTGGCAACAGGCCAGACGAGACCAATGAAGATCCCCTTGGTGTTGCGTCATTCCACGGTGGACCGGGCCATGTGCGATGAACAGATCCGCGAACTTGCTGCGAGTACAGCCAGCGAAGAAACCCAGTGGAGACTCTGGGCGCGTGAGAATTACGTACCTCTGGCCGAACGCTCACTGAGCTGGCCGCTATTCGCGCTCGACGAAATGCGACGGCTTGATCAACAGCCAGATGCGGTCAGGCCACCGAAGCTCCTGTTGCGAGTCGCGAGGGTACCCGTCCGGGATCCCGCGCAGCCGTAGCCTGACTCTTTGATGAAAATCGTTCGCCTATGGGCTTGGTTTGAAAGACGACCGTGCTGAGCCCCAACCGGGGCGTACTAGGTCAGCCCAGGGCATCGCCCTGGGATTTTCGACACAAATTTAAGCCTAAGCCCTGAATGGGCGCGCCCATTCAGGGCTTAATTCCCGTGTTAGTCCGTTTTCCCAGGGCGATGCCCTGGGCTGACCTAGAAAGCCCCTTTGGGGCTGGAAATCAACGAAGACCACAACAAGTCGGAAAGAACAGCCATCCGACTGGCGTCGAACGCTCGCCTTAAAAACTTACTTTGCGTCTTTGGCTTTAATCGAAGGGCTCGGCGGTTGTTGAGTGTTGCGGCGGCGGGGGGCGTCGAGATACCTCTGGCCGCTGTTGGCGTTGTTTTTGTCGAAAGCAAACGCGTCCTGGTTGCTCAAAAAATGCTTCAAATAGGCCACGGGAATCGCAAACCCCAGCCCCTCGCCCAGGACCAGCTTCATGTTGGTCACGCCGACGACTTCCCCCTTCAGGTTAAACAACGGGCCACCGCTGTTACCGGGATTGATCTGCGTCGTGGTTTGAATGTAGGTCAGGCCTTCGAAATTGCGATTCCGGGTGCTGACGATACCTTGTGAAACAGATCGCTCCAAACCCAGCGGATTGCCAATCGCAAACACCTGATCGCCTTCTCGCAAATCTTGATTCTTGGCGATGAAGACGGGTCGAAACTTGAGATCCTTCTGCTCGGAAATCTGCACCAGCGCCAGATCGAAGTACGGATTCAACGCGATGATCTTCACGTCATCAATCCGCCGGCGGGTAAATTCACCCTGGTCATTTTTATGATAAATCGTGGCCGCAATCCGGGTTTCTTTTTCAATGACGTGGTAGTTCGTCACGCAGAAGCCACGTTCATTCAAAATGAAGCCCGACCCCAGCCCACCGGGAGTCTGGATCAACACGACCCCTTCACCGAACTGCTGAGTCAGATCCTTGACGCTCTTGTGCGGCAAATCGGCCGTCATGAAGAGCGATTCTTCTTTCCCCTTGGGTGCCTGGGTGTCAACGGGCTTGCTGACAGTCCGATGTTTGATCTGGGCCAGCGGCACACGGATGACGTCCACACCGATGTCGATCACCAGTTCCTCAGGACGCTCCTTCAGGACGTCACCTTCAATCTTCTGTCCGGTCTGCAACTCAATGATGTCCGCCCGCACCGCAGGCAGAGCCCAACCGAAAGCCACCAGACAGCTCAGGAGGCAGGGAATCAAACTCCAGCGAGATTTCATGAATCAGCTTTCAGTTGCCAGAGAAGGCGGGTGAACTGTTCCAAACAATGTTTTTTAGGCCGCGATCTTAAGTACCACTACTTTGATAGGCTTGATGGCAGTCATTGCAATACTTGATCACTTTGCCATTCGCTTCAGTAAACGCAGCAAAATCCTTATCGCGAGCCGCCTTCATCATGGTCAGGTTCGCATCGACCATCGATTTGACGAAGGCCTTGTATTCATCCTCGTCGGCGCTGCCATAGCCTTCGGTCCCAATGACGGTCGTAATCGCCGCCACCACCGACGCCGCATGGGCGGCGTCATCTTGGCCTTTTTCCAGCTTCGCTTCCGTCTGGAAATTTGCGCGTAAGTAGTCCGAACCGATCTGCAAGCGTTGCATGATTCCGCGACGACTGGCGACTTCGCTGAAGGGAACGTCGGCGACAGCCTCACCGAGATCGGGTGGAGGGTTGCCTGACAGCAAACCATCCAATTTCTCGAACTCTTTCTTGGTGTCGTCAAACGGCTTCTGTCCCAGACCTTTGGACTTCTTCGCCATTTCTGCCGCGATGTCACGGACGTGAGGGGCGTTGTCTTTCCAGCTCACCTTTTCAGGATGCACGATGGCAATCCCGGCGAGGGCCGACAACACGGCCCCTTCCATGGCGATCTCTTTATAGTGGGCATTGTACTTGCCGATGGCTGACAGGCTGTCGTTCAGCTCCAGCCGAATCTTCTTAATCTCGGCCTGCAATTCTTCGGCAGAGATGATGCTCGCCCAATCCACTGCTCCGGTCGGGGCTGCGGCAGGAGCAGCAGCGGCAGGCTCGGGGTCGGCCATGGGAGCCGGTTTCGCAGCAGCAACCGTTTCAGCCGGTTTCGTCTCGGCCGCGGGGACTGCAGCGCCGGTCTTTTTGGATTCACCAATCGGATTATCGAGCCACACGTCGACGGGAATATCACCCACCATCGGCCGTTTGGAGGCGGTCGTACGTTGCACCGCACTGTCATCAGACGCCGCACTCGACTTCACGGGAGACTCTTTTGCGGAGCCACCAGCAGGTTCCGCTTGATTCGTCGCAGGAGCCGGAGCAGGTGTTCGCGTACACCCCAGAAATAGACTCAAACCCAATCCCCCGGCAAGGCTCCAAGTCAGAGAGTGCTGACGGAGGCTGCCGAACTTGTTCCCGTTGACCCGAGTCATCTAAATCCCCTTGCGTCACCGACGAGCAATCTCGCGGCGAACGACACGATATCTGGCACCGTAATCACTGCGAGACGCTGATCACGGGAGTCATATTGAGTACGTCTGAGCCTTGGCGATCCGGAGAAACTGACAACAGACTCACCGTCGCCCCATTATCGAAACCCGTTCCTTGGGATGCAAGATGCGATTCAAAATCGGCAGGATCGACCAACTTTCACAAATCAATCGAGTCCGTGAACCATGACGGGCTGATCGCATCAGGTGTTGCCGGTGCGGTCGAATGCCAGCCAATCCCTTGAGCACCACCCCGAGGGGAATCAATTCGCAGTCAATTTCATTGAATTGAGAATCCCCAGACAATCCTGCAAAACCCAACCTCGGTTCCTTCTGTGGCGCAGCGTTTTCGCCCTCCACCCAAGACCGTGGAATCTGAGTTTCACGTGGCCACAATGCGCTACGTAACGTCTTTGCAAGAAGCACTTTAGACACCACCGCAATCCAAAATATCACGGAACCGAAATTGCTGCGAAATCTCACCCTGTCGTTAAGACATCACCTCGAACCTCGCGAGAACTTCGGATGTCTTAACGTTGGGGGCTCCAGGTAAACTTTGCGTGGTAAACTTGAATGAAAACTTGAAATCGCAGAAACTTCGTCAGGAGAACACCGCGCGAGTTGCGGTCGGCAGGAGGCCTGTCGTTTTGCGGTGCGGAAAACTTGGAGCGCTGCCAGCGGCTTCCAACAAAAAATAGGAGACGGTTGTCATGAGTATCAGAAGTTGTTTGATGGCTGCCAGCTTGTGTCTGGTAGCGGGAATCGCGATGGCTCAAGGGCCTCAGTTCCCAGCCCCCAGCTTCCGCGGTCCGGCATTCTCCGGCCCGGAAAACTACCAGGACGTCACTCCGATTCCTGGCGTAGGTGTATCACCGTTCCCCGAGCCGGCAACAGGTGGTGCCGTCGTGGTCCCCGCTCCCGGTGGGACCAGCATTATTCCCGAGTTGGATGGCGCTCCGGTGCCAGTCGGGAATTGCGGCTGCGAATTCTACGACCGCGTCTGCTACAAGGACAAACGCAAGATTGCTCCCTGTGCCGAGACCTTGGTCGTCAGCGTTCTGGATCCTTGCTCACGCAAGTGTGACTGCGAAACCAAGTGCGTACAGGTCAAGATCTGTGCTCCCCCCTGCGGTTGTGCCAAGGTGAAGGTCAGCCGAACTGGCCGCCACACCCGGTACGATTTCGGCAAGTACGCCATCGACATCTACTCCAATCGCAACGGGACGATTGTCGTTGATTACGATGCCTAATTGCTCGGCGAACTTCGCCGCGTAGTTCGGATCTATAGAAGATCTTCAGCCGTTGGATTGCACTCTGCAGTCCAACGGCTGTTTTCATAGCCAGCCCCGTTGCATGAACAACGTACATCACCCAATGCAGAGAGCCCGGCGACACACGAGGTTCTTCACGAGGTCGATTTTCACGAGATTACGCTGGCTTGCCGTCTCGCAGGGGACATATAATACAACATTGATTTTATCCGCCAGTGAAAGGTCCCACCGATGATCGTGCCTCGCCCGCGTTGGATCTGTTTTTTGTTTTCAGTTCCAGTGCTGACCCTGCTCAGTGCACCGCTGCCAGCGGCCGAGCGACCACTCAATTTCGCTCGAGACATCCGGCCGATCTTGTCGCACAATTGCTTCAAGTGCCACGGCCCTGATGAAAAAGAACGCAAGGGCGGGCTGCGGCTCGATACCCAAGAAGGGGGCACGGCCAAGCTGGAATCGGGAATGCAGGCGGTCGTCGCCGGGAAAGCCGATGAGAGCGAGCTGATCGCGCGGATCATTTCCACCGATCCCAACGAGCAAATGCCCCCCCCAGGTTCGGGTAAAACAATCACCCCCGTACAATTGGAACTGCTGAAGCGGTGGATTGCCGAAGGGGGCACATGGTCGCAGCACTGGGCCTTCATCCAGCCACAGGTCCCTGCTCCTCCGGCAGTGAAAAACGAAGCCTGGATCAAGAATGAGATCGATCGCTTCATCCTGGCACGGCTCGATGCGGAAGGGCTCAGTCCGACCAAGGCGGCCGACAAAACCACGCTCATTCGCCGAGTCACCTTTGACCTTACCGGCCTGCCGCCGACGCTGGCGGAAGTCGACGCGTTTGTGGCCGATCAAGATCCGAATGCTTATGAAAAAGTGGTCGACCGACTGCTGCAATCCAGCCGCTACGGCGAGCACATGGCACGCGTCTGGCTGGATGCCGCTCGTTATGGCGATACCCACGGCCTGCACCTCGACAATGAACGTTCTCTCTGGCCGTATCGCGATTGGGTCATCAAGGCCTTCAACACCAACAAGCATTTCGACGACTTCACAATCGAGCAGATCGCGGGGGACTTGGTCCCCAACCCGACGCTCGACCAGTTAGTCGGCTCGGGCTTCAATCGCAATAACGTGTCGACCAGCGAAGGGGGCTCCATCAATGATGAAGTTCTCGTGCGGTACGCCGTCGATCGCGTGGAAACCATTTCCACCGTGTTTCTGGGGATGACGCTCGGCTGTGCAGTCTGCCACGATCATAAGTTCGACCCGATCTCGCAGAAGGAATTTTATCAGGTCTTCGCCTTCTACAACGGAGTCGCCGATAATGCGATGGACGGCAACGCCCTGTCTCCGCCGCCGGTCATTAAGACCTCGACCGAGGAACAGAAAGCCCAGCTGACCGCGTTCGACGTGCAGATCACGGAAGCTCAGAAAAAGCTGACCGAAGAGTTGGCCAAGATCGAATACGCTGAACCGCCTGACGTCGGTGATCCCGCCGCCCTGCTGCCGAAGGAATACGTCTGGATTGAGGACGAAACGCCCTCCGGAGCCCAGCTGCAAGGGAACACCGAATGGAAGTTCATCACCAAGGCCGACTTCCCCGTCTTCAGTGGTGAGAAGGCGACCACGCGGACGGCAACCGACCTCAGCCAGCACTTTTTCACGGGCGCGGCCACCGGCTTGAAGATTGGCGAAGGGGACAAACTGTTCGCTTATGTTTATCTCGATCCACAGAATCCGCCGAAAGCGGTCATGCTGCAGTTCAATGATGGGACCTGGGAACATCGTGCTTACTGGGGCGAGAAAAATGTGATTCCCTGGGGTGCTGAGAATACAGCTGCCCGCTTCGAAGCCGGACCGTTGCCCAAAGTGGGCGAATGGGTGCGACTGGAAGTGGACGCAGAGAAAGTCGGCCTGAAGACTGGTGCCACTCTGAATGGCTGGGCCTTCACGCAACATGCCGGAACCGTGCACTGGGACAAAGCCGGTAGTGTTACGCGGACGCCTCAAGCGGGCCAGTCGTTTGATTCGCTCGTGGTGTGGGAGGCTTATGAAAAAGCTCAGACGAAATCGACCTTGCCGCAGCCGGTTCAAGATGTGTTTAAAGTCGAAGCCGAAAAGCGCAACGATGATCAGAAGAAGATTGTCCGGGACTACTTTGTCGAGAACGTTTATGCCAAGAGCAAGCCCATCCTGGAGCCGTTCCGCAAGCAGTTGACTGACGCGCAGAAGACTCGGAAAGATTTCGACGATGCGATCCCCACGACGCTGGTGATGGCCGACATGGCCCAGGCTCGTGAAACGTTTACCTTGATTCGTGGCGCCTACGACAAGAAGGGGGATAAGGTCACCGCCGGTGTCCCGGCGATCTTCCCTCCCATTCCCAACGGTGCCCCGCTGAATCGGCTGGGCCTGGCAAAATGGCTGATTGATCCCAGCCATCCCATGACCTCACGCGTCACCATCAACCGCTTCTGGCAACAGATCTTCGGACAGGGAATTGTGAAGACGTCGGAAGACTTTGGAGCCCAAGGCCAATGGCCAACGCATCCCGAGTTACTCGACTGGCTGGCAACGGAATTCATTCGCAACGGCTGGGACGTCAAAGCCATGCTGAAACTGATGGTGATGTCCAATACCTATCAGCAGTCGTCTCAAGTGAGTTCCGACTTGCAGCAGCGTGATCCGACGAACGAACTGCTGGCCCGAGGTCCCCGATTCCGATTTGATGCGGAAGTCATCCGTGACACGGCCCTCGCAACCAGCGGCCTGCTGATCGAGAAAGTCGGCGGCAAGAGCGTGCGAACGTATCAACCCGACGGAGTCTGGGAGGCGGTCGCCTTCCAGGGGAGTAACACCTCGATCTTCAAACAGGATCAGGGAGAAAACTTATACCGCCGCAGCATGTACACGTTCTGGAAACGGACCTCGCCACCGCCGTCGATGACGACGTTTGATGCTCCGTCCCGCGAGAACTGTACGGTACGTCGGCCACGAACCAACACCCCCCTGCAGGCGTTGGCCTTGATGAACGACAAGCAATATGTCGAGGCTTCCCGGGCGATGGCACAGCGGTTGATGCTCGAAGGGGGCGCCACCCCGGAAGAGCGCCTCAGCTATGCCTATCGCATCACGACCTCACGCCGGCCCACAGCCGACGAACTAGCAGTATTAGTCCCGTTGTATCAGGCACAACTCGCCGCCTATCAGGCCGATAAAGATGGAGCCCTGAAACTGGTCAGCTACGGTGATTCCAAGCGAAATGAAACACTGGAGGTCAGTGAATTGGCCGCCTGGACGATGATGGCCAATCTGGTCTTGAACTTAGATGAAGCCGTGACGAAAGAGTAATTCGTTACCTCATGATCCAGGCTCAACGCCATGGAGAAAACGATGAGAACCAGAGCCCAGCGACGAACAACCAAGGAGTTTTTAAAGGTCACGGCACGTCGTATTGCGCGACAATTATCCGGCCGCCCCAACCCCGAGCTGGAACATCACTTTGCCTGCAACTGCGACAATTTAAAAATGTGCGGCAGCCCCTGCTGCCAGAACCCCCGTCGCAATGGCTGGACCAAAAATAAGGGCAAAACTCGCGGAGAAATCCTGATTGAAGATCGTTTGAGAGGAAAGGTGGAATGAAACGTCAGCCGTAAGGTTGCCGGACGGCGAATACGCCAGGGACAACGCATCTCAGAGTGCGACCGTACTTGGCTCGAACCGTAAAAAAATTCCCAGGAACATGCATCATGTCGACAGCAATGTCTCGCCATACCGTAGAGGAATACTTCGAAGTCGAAATGGCTTCGGAGCACAAGCACGAATATGTAGATGGGGAGATCCTGGAAATGGTTGGAGGGAGCACTCCCCACAACGACATCTGCGGCAATCTGTACTTTCTGCTCAAGGCCAATTTCCGTAAGCCGGATTTTCGTATTTGCTGCGGGAACTCGCGCATGCGGACGGCGAATCCTCTCGCATATTTATACCCCGACGCAGCCGTGATTAAGGGTGCGGGCGAGTATGAATCGCAGCGATTGGATACCGTCCTGAATCCCACTGTCCTGTTCGAAATTTTGTCACCCTCAACCGAACAATTTGATCGAGGCCGTAAGTTCGATCTGTATAAAACAATCGCCTCACTTGAAGAATACCTGCTCATCTCGCAGCAGGATGCAATTGTGGAACGGTTCTCCCGTGAGATTGATGGACGCTGGAAAAGCGAACGCTTCACGGGCCTGAACAGCGTTGTGAAGCTAGGGTCGTTAGGTTGGGATTTACCTCTGGTCGACTTGTACGCAGACATTGATTTCACGGCTCAATAACGACAACTCTTAAAAATTTCTCGACAACAGACATCCGGCTCTTTTTGGATATCCACAAGGTCGCTCACTATGGATCCGATTCGTGAACACGCTTTGTTGCAGGCTCGCCGCTACTTTTTCAGCCGCTCGGCAGCAGGATTGGGTGGTGCGGCGTTGGCTTCGGTGATGAATCCGAAGCTGTTTGCCGGCGAACCAGCAACGACCGCGGCCAGCGATCCGATGCAAACATTTGGCAACATGCAGATCCTGCATCATGCCCCAAAGGCCAAGCGAGTTATCTGGTTGTTCATGGCCGATGCCCCGTCGCAGCTGGATTTGTATGACTACAAACCCAAACTGCAGGACTACTTCGACAAGGATCTGCCCGAGTCGATTCGCAACGGCCAACGCATCACCACGATGACCTCGGGGCAGCAACGCTTCCCCTGTGCCCCGTCGATCTTCAAGTTCAATCAGCACGGCAAGCACGGGGCCTGGATCAGCGAACTGCTGCCCGAGATTGCGTCGATTGCCGACGACATTTGCATCGTCAAGACGATGCATACCGAAGCGATCAACCACGACCCGGCGATCACCTTCATCCAGACGGGCAGCGAAATCCCCGGCCGCCCCAGTGCCGGCAGTTGGTTGTCGTACGGTATCGGCAGTCCCAATCACGATTTGCCAGCGTTCGTCGTGCTGCATTCTCGCCTGGCGGCCGGGTCGCAATCGCAGGCCTTGTTCTCGCGTTTGTGGGGCTCGGGATTCCTGCCGACCAAGCACGCTGGCGTCGCGCTGCGTTCGGTGGGAGATCCGGTCCTGTACCTCTCCAATCCTCCAGGCGTTTCGGGCGATATCCGCCGCAAGATGCTCGATGGTCTCGCCGCCTTGAACCAGAAACACCTGGCCGAACAAGGTGACCCCGAGATCGCTGCCCGCATCGCGCAATACGAGATGGCCTTCCGGATGCAGACCTCGGTGCCGGACCTGGTCGATACATCGAAGGAACCCAAGCACATTCTCGACATGTATGGCCCCGAGGTCACTCAGCCGGGCACGTTTGCCTACAACTGCCTGCTGGCCCGTCGCATGGCCGAACGCGGCGTCCGCTTCACGCAGGTCTTCCTGCGCGGTTGGGACCATCACGGCAACTTGCCCGGCAACATCCGCCAATTGGTCAAAACCGCCGATCAGCCGAGTGCCGCGTTGATCAAGGACCTCAAGCAACGCGGCATGCTGGAAGACACCCTGGTGGTCTGGGGCGGTGAATTCGGCCGCACGGTTTACAGCCAGGGAACCCTCACCAAAGAGAATTACGGGCGAGACCACCATCCGCGTAACTTCACCATGTGGTTCGCGGGCGGCGGCATTAAACCGGGGATGGTCCACGGTGAGACGGACGATTTCAGCTACAACGTCACTGATAAACCGGTCCATGTGCATGATCTCAACGCCACGATTCTGCACTGTCTGGGGATCGATCACGAACGCCTGACTTACAGTTTTCAAGGCCGTGACTTCCGCCTGACTGACGTGCATGGCAAGGTGATAAAAGATATTCTGACCTAATGCCCGCTGCCCATGGGAGGGTGAGGCTCCCGCCGAACCGCTTGGTCATTCTGCTCTCGGTAGAATTAGCGGTTCGGCAGGAGCCTCACCCTCCCAGGAACCGTAACAACAACGGCAGCCCTCACAATTTTGATTCCGCATTGTTAATGTGCTCGCCCCCTGCAGTCTGCTTCTGACTGCAAATTCAGTTGCGTGAAGTTTAGGCCCGTAATGACGTCTCTCGATCACTCCGAACTTGCCCGACTCCTACTCGCGTTTCAACAGGGGCAGCTCGATCTGCAACAAACGCTGCAGCAACTGACGGACCCGGCGACCGCTCACACGCCCGACGCGGCGGTGGATCTCGACCGCCGGACTCGTTGCGGGTATCCCGAAGTCGTCTACAGCCCGGGCAAAACGTCCGAAGCGATCGTCGAGATCTTTCGGACCTTACAAATGCATCAACAAGATTGTCTGGCGACCCGAGTTTCTCCCGAACAGGCCTCCATCCTGCTCGCCGCCTATCCCCAGGCACGGCACAATGCGGTGGCCCGCACGGTGTGCCTGGATGTCGGCACGCCAGCCCCGACTCGCGGGAAGGTCGTCATCGTCACGGCCGGAACGAGCGATCGGCCGATCGCCGAAGAAGCTCTCGAAACCGTGCGTTGGATGCGTTCCGACGTCGAACTCATTGTGGATGTCGGCGTCGCTGGACCGCACCGGCTGCCGGCCCAACTCCACCGGTTGGCCTCGGCAGATGCCATTATCGTCGTGGCGGGAATGGAAGGCGCCCTGCCGTCCGTCGTCGGCGGGTATGTCGCCTGCCCGGTGATCGGAGTCCCCACGAGCCAAGGCTACGGAGCCAGCTTTGGTGGGGTTTCAGCCCTGCTGGGCATGCTCAATAGCTGTGCGTCGAATGTAACCGTGGTCAACATCGACAGCGGGTTTAAAGCAGGCTACGTCGCCGGAATGATTGCTCGCCGAGCCGCAGCCGAACCGACCGCAGCACGTACCGAGCCTCAATAAAAATCACCGCCAGTCGCGGTCACATCACCATCAACACGCCTTCAGTCTGTCGCAAGTGCTGATACACCGTGATCACTTCGCCCGGTTCAAACACGTGCGGTTCCAGCGTGATCGACACATGCTTGCCATTGGACGACGGCTGCGTCCGGAATGGCGGATCCTGCTCAATTTTCAAGGCTTCACGAATCGCCAGCAACACGCGGGCTTGAAATCCATCGGTGTCACGACCGATTACTTTGAACATATAGGGACCGGGAAATTGGTGCGTCGCGAGCAGCAATTCCAGGGATTCGAATTCGTTCATGGCAGCCTTTCCCAGCAGTTCGGTGCGCTGCAGCGCATGGTTATCGCAACCGCGATCACCGTTTCAATACCCGTTGAAACGAGTCACAGAAGGATACGTCGACACCTGCAGATTGGAAAGGCCTTGCCTTCACGAAGCCGATATTGGCAGTACCGGACGCCCCAGCGGCACTCGCGACACTTCAGTAGGGGTAATCCGGGCCAGAGCCCCCGCTACAGCAATTCGTGAATCGCTTCGCCTTCGGTCAGAATCGGCACTGGCCGGCCGGCGAAATCTTTGAATGAGGTTTGCGGATCGATCCCCATCACCTTGTAGACGGTCGCCAGCAGATCGTGTGGTTTGAGAGGCCGTTCCATCGGAAATTCCGCCTTGGAGTTGGTCGCTCCGACGACAGTCCCACCCCTGATTCCGCCACCCGCCAACATCACCGAAATGGCATCGCCCCAATGATCACGGCCCGGAATCGGAATGCCCGGTTGCCCGGTGTTAATGCGTGGGGTGCGACCGAATTCGCTCATCACCAGGACCAGTGTCCGATCCAGCAGGTCGCGGTCAATCAGGTCATCCATCAGCGCTCCGATGGCTCGATCGACGACTTCCAGCTTGCCGCCATGTCCCACTTTAATATTCGAGTGATCGTCCCAATGAGGCATGTCGACGGTCACAAATGTCACACCTGCCTCCACCAGACGCCGCGCCATCAACGTATAACGGCCCCACGGATTGCGACCGTATTTGTCGGCGACTCGAGGGTCTTCCAGATCCAGATTGAAAGCCCGCTTGGCCTGGCCCCCCAGGATCATCGACATCGCATCCTGCTGATAGCGGTCCAAGGCGTTCATCACCCCACTCTGGTCCACGCGTCGCTCGATCCCATCCAAACCCGTCAGCAGACTCTTTCGAGTCTCCGCCCGCGATGCCTCGACCGACGTAAAACTATCCAGGCACCGCGGTCGCCCCACCGCAACATTATACGAATAGTGCAGATACTTCGATTCCGTATCGACATCAAAAGGGTTATACGCCGAGCCCAAATAGGCCGCCCCCTGATAGCCTGGGAAGAGATACACGCTCTCCGCCGCCGGCAATCCGACATATGCCGGCAGCCCCTGTTTATTAGGCCCGCGAACCCGCGAGACATATGACCCCACACTGGGAAACTTTTGCGGCAAACTGGCTGACGTCGATCCAAAACGCCCCGTCAGCATCCAATGTGCCCCGGCAAAATGGTCGCCAGTTCCATGATGCAACGACCGCACAAACGCCATCTTGTCGGCATGTTTCGCGTGGAACGGGAGTGTCTCGGAGAGAAAAATCCCCGGCACATTCGTCGGAATGGCCCCCCACGGACCACGATACTCAGATGGCGATTCCGGCTTGGGATCGTAACTTTCCAACTGGCTCAGACCACCGTCCAACCAAATCAGAATGACCGATTTATCGTTCTTTCGAGCCGTCCCCTCGGCGCGCAGCTTCATCAAATCGGCGAGCGACAGGCCCGACAAACCCAACACTCCGGCCTTAATGGCGGTCCGGCGATCCATACCCTGGCAATTGGAAAGCCCTCGCCTCTGTTGCACCTGCAGCATGCTCAAACTCCGACAACGTCGCAAATGTCTCTGTATTCAGCATCGACAATACCAAGGAGATTCTTGATGCGTCAAGATGGCTGTTGCGGATGGACCACATGAGATCCCCCAGTCGGCACAGGTACCCTGCCCGCGAACCGGCTGATGGAATATGATGGAAATGAATCAATGAGCAGCGATTCGATCACCCGGCGGGAGTGATCGGCCAGCACATCATCAGAGATCGACAGCAACAGGCGAGCTAGACAATGAAACGACGCTGGATCTTGTTTTGCGGCATCTGGGCCTGTGCGTTGCCCGTCTACGCCGAGACCCCCGTCGATTTCTCGCGGGACATCCTGCCGATTCTGTCTGACAAATGTTACCACTGTCACGGCCCCGACGAACCCAGCCGTAAGGCCGAACTGCGGCTCGATACCAAGGCAGGGGCCTTCCGTGTCCATGATGGTTCCGCCGTCATTATTCCCGGCAAAAGTGCCGACAGCGAATTGATGATCCGGGTGCTGTCCACCGATCCCGAAGAAGTTATGCCGCCTAAATCGGCGAACCGGGACCTCTCGCCGCAACAGAAGGATTTGCTCAAACGCTGGATCGATCAAGGTGCGAAATGGGGCACGCATTGGGCCTTTGTCCCTCCGCAGCGCCCGGCCCTCCCCACGGTCAAGCAAACCGATTGGGTACGCAATGGCATCGACCAGTTCATTCTGAAAAAGCTCGAGCAACAAGGTTTGCCACCGGCGCCGCAGGCCAGCAAGACAACCCTCATTCGGCGGCTGACATTCGATCTGACGGGCCTGCCCCCGACGCTCGCTGAAATCGACGCCTTCCTGGCTGATGACACGCCCCAGGCCTACGAACGGCTCGTCGACCGCTTGCTTGATTCGCCCCGGTTTGGTGAGCGGATGGCTGTCGAGTGGCTCGATATCGCGCGCTATGCCGATACGCACGGCTATCAGATGGATCGCTTTCGCCCTGTCTGGCCGTATCGCGACTGGGTCATTCAAGCGTTTAATCAGAACCTGCCGTTTGACCAATTCCTCACCTGGCAACTGGCGGGGGACTTGTTGCCGAATTCGACCAAAGCCCAGCGACTGGCCACCGCCTTCAATCGGCTGCATATGCAAAATGAAGAGGGGGGCGTCGTGGAAGAGGAATTCCGCGTCGCGTACGTCACCGACCGCGTCAACACGATGGGAACGGCTTTTCTCGGCCTGACTTTTGAATGCTGCCGCTGTCATGATCATAAGTATGACCCGCTTTCGCAGAAGGATTTTTACTCGCTGTTTTCGTTCTTTCAGAACATTGACGAATCGGGCCAGACCTCGTACTTCACGGCTGCCATGCCGGTCCCCACGTTGATGCTCACGGACGATGCGACTGACACCCGCCTGGCCGATCTCGAGCGACAGATCGCGGCCCAGCGTCAAAAACTGCACGACGAACAGACCGCCGCACAACCCGCGTTTCAAGCCTGGCTGGCGACTCGTGAACCGGCCCTGCCCGCCTCGGCCCCGGTCGCGGCATTCAACTTCGAACAACTGGAAGCCAACAAGGTCGCCAACTCCGTCGACTCCGCCAAGCCTGGCAATGCGGTGGAGGGCCCGCAGCCCATTGACGGCAAGGTGGGGAAGGGTCTGACCCTCAACGGCGAGAATGGCTTGACCTTCCCCGGCACTGGCCACTTCACTCGCGTCGATCCTTTCTCGTTGAGTCTGTGGTTGAAGACACCCACGCATGCCCCGCGGATGGTCGTGGCGCATCACAGTCGAGCCCCCATCGATGCCGGCAGCCGCGGTTATGAATTGTTATTAGAACAAGGCCAAGTCGCAGTCGGTCTGCACTACATGTGGCCGGGGAATTCGCTGAAAGTCAAAACCAAAACGGCCGTTCCCATCGACACTTGGACGCACGTGACGATGACCTATGATGGCTCCAGCCAAGCGGCCGGAGTACGAATCTATCTCAATGGTGAGCTCGTGGAACTCGAAGTCATCCGCGATGGTTTGTTCAAGGACATTACCTACGGCGGTGAGCCCGATCTGGCCATCGGCTACCGGTTCCGGGACAACGGGTTCAAGGGAGGTGCGGTTGATGAATTCCAAGTCTTCAATCGCCAACTGCCGGCATTGGAAATCCAGCGGCTCGCCGGACGTGATGACTTCGAACGTGCTTGGACGACTGCAGCCGACCAGTTGAATACAACTCAACGACAGGCCTTGCAGGACTACTACCTGGCACAGATTTCTCCCCCCGTGAAAACGGCCCGCGAGACCCTCCACGCACTCCGCGGTGAGCACAACACGCTGGTCAATCCGATCCCCGAGATCATGGTGATGAAAGAGTTACCGCAGCCCAAGCCGGCCTATCTGCTCAAGCGTGGGGCCTACGATTCCCCCGGTGATGCGGTCACGGCAAATACTCCCAGTGCCCTACCTCCCTTTCCGGCCGATCAGCCGCGAAATCGTTTAGGACTGGCCCAATGGCTGCTTGATCCACAGCATCCGTTAACCACGCGAGTCACAGTCAATCGATACTGGCAGCTGCTGTTCGGCCAAGGCTTGGTGGAGACCAGCGATAACTTCGGCAGCCAGGGAGCTCAGCCCACGCACCCTGAATTGCTCGACTGGCTGGCGTTGGAATTCGCGGAAGGCTCGCCACCGGGAAGCCCTCACCCACAGACAAAGTGGGACGTCAAACAGTTTTTGAAATTGCTCGTGATGTCGGCGACCTATCAGCAATCGTCGCTGGCCCCTGCCACCTTGCTGGCGGCAGATCCTGCCAACCATTGGCTGGCACGCGGACCGGCGAAGAAGTTAACGGCAGAAATGTTACGGGACTCGGCATTGTCCACGAGCGGCCTGCTGGTGGAAAAAACGGGGGGCCCCAGCGTCCGGCCGTACCAGCCCGCCGGGTTGTGGTCCATTGCCATGGGGCAACCGAATTACGATCAGGGACATGGTGATGATCTCCATCGACGTAGCCTTTACACCTTCTGGAAACGCACCGTGCCGCATCCGGCGATGGTCACCTTCGACGCCGCCGAACGCAACGTCTGCGTCGCCAAACGCCAATCAACCAGCACACCGCTGCAAGCCTTGGCCCTGCTGAATGACGTGCAGATTGTCGAAGCGGCCCGCTTAGCCGCCCAACGTATGTTGCAGTCCGGCGGCACCACCGATGACGCTCGGGTGAGCTGGCTGTTCCGCACCATCACCGGCCGGCAACCTTCCACCAAAGAGACCGCCATCCTGGTCAAACTGCTACAAGAGCAACGCGAATTGTTCGCGGCCAAGCGGGCGGAAGCGGCCAAGCTGCTGGCGGTGGGCGAGGCCAAGAATGACGCGCAGCTCGATGTGGTCGAACTCGCAGCGGGAACCGTTCTGGCCGAGGCCATTTTGAATCTCGACGAAGCAGTGATGAGACGATGAGAAACATCAAATTCTCCAACAGGGACAATTGCGGGTAGCGTGGTTTAGCTTTGTGAGCGGCACGGCGCTAGCCGCCGGCTTTTTGACATTTTTAATACACAAGAACCGGTGGCTAGCGCCATTCCGCTCACAGGATCAAAAACCTGTGCCACGTAGCGCGACAAACCAAACATTCGCCCCGACAAGGCCCATCCAATGTCATCATTAAACGCATTCAATAAATTCGACATGCACACGAACCGGCGTCAGTTCCTGTCCCGATCGGGGTTGGGGCTGGGGACCATGGCCTTGGCCAACCTCTTGCAACGCGACTGCCAGGGGGCCGAGGAAAATCCGTTCCAAGGGATTCTGGCGGCGCCCCATTTTCCGGCCAAGGCGAAGCGGATCATCTACCTCTTTATGAGCGGTGGCCCGTCTCAGCTCGACTTGTTTGACTACAAACCGTTGCTCAATGAAAAGAACGGCCAGGACCTCCCCGAAAGCGTCCGTCAGGGCCAACGCCTCACCGGCATGACCGGCAACCAATCCACGTTGCCCCTCGCCGGTTCCCTGTTTAAGTTCGCACAACATGGCAAGTCGGGTGCGTGGATCAGTGATCTGCTCCCCTGGACGGCAAAGGTCGCGGACGAACTGTGCTTCGTCAAATCGCTGCATACTGAAGCGATCAATCATGATCCTGCCATTACCTTTTTTCAGACCGGCTCACAGCTCGCTGGCCGCCCGTCAATGGGGGCCTGGTTGAGCTACGGCCTGGGCAGTGCCAACGACAATCTGCCCGCGTTCGTGGTGATGATTTCGAAAGATCGCATTGACCAGCCTCTCTATTCCCGCCTGTGGGGGAACGGTTTTTTGTCGAGCATTCACCAGGGAGTCCAGTTCCGCAGCGGCCCCGAGCCTGTGCTGTATCTGGATAACCCCGAAGGGATCTCGACCGTCGGCCGCCGCAAAATGCTCGACCGCCTGGCCGAGCTCCAACAGCTGGAATTCGAAGCCATTGGCGACCCGGAAATCCGCTCGCGCGTTGCACAATACGAAATGGCCTTCCGGATGCAGACCAGCATCCCCGATGTCATGGATTTTTCGAAAGAGCCCGAAGCCGTCTTCGATCTGTATGGGCCGGAAGCCAAGACTCCCGGGACGTTTGCCGCCAACTGTTTGTTAGCCCGGCGGATGGCCGAGCGAGATGTGCGATTCATTCAGCTCTATCATCCTGGTTGGGACCATCACGGTGGCCTGCCGAACGGGATTAAGCGGCAATGTGCGGATGTCGACCGCGCCTCGTACGGGTTAATCACCGACTTAAAACAACGCGGCATGCTGGACGATACCCTGGTCGTCTGGGGGGGTGAGTTTGGCCGCACGAATTACTCGCAAGGCAAGCTGACGGCCACCGACTATGGCCGCGATCATCACCCGCGTTGCTTCACCATGTGGATGTGCGGTGCGGGAATGAAACCGGGAATCAGTTATGGAACGACTGACGATTACGGTTACAACGTGGCGACAGAACCGGTCCATGTGCATGACCTGCAAGCAACGTTGTTAAATCAGTTAGGCATCGACCATGAACGGCTGACGTACAAATTCCAAGGCCGGTATTATCGTCTCACCGACGTCCACGGCCGCGTAGTGAAAGAAATCCTCACCTGAGTGATGACGCCCCCTGGGAGGGTGAGGCTCCTGCCGAACCGCGTAGTCTGCCGACTCCCGGTAGACCAAGTGTTTCGGCAGGAACTTGGGTAGCCCAGATTCTTGAATCTGGGTGAGCGGAGCGAACAAGAGGCTGGGGCTCATTCGACTCCCAGTGTGTCATTCTCTCAGTTGGGTTTCCCGACTGAGAGCTATCCATAAAAATGAAGAATAACCGAGAGAGAATTAAGTCACTGGTTGCTTCCCAGCAATTTATAAAAAGTCGCAAACTCTCAAAAACCGCAACCTCTTGTTCGCTGCGCTCACCCAGATTCGAGAATCTGGGCTACCCATCGACTGCGTCGATGAAGTCATAAACATTAAGTTCCGACGTAGTCTGAGTGATTCATAACGACGTCTCACTGAGACAATTGTACGGTGTACTGAAAAGGCGAAGTGATACATTGACCAGACTTGTTACCGGGGGAGCCCCCATTCGTTGCGTCGCGTTCGACGCCGTCGGGACTCTCATTTATCCCGAACCATCCGTATCGAAAGTGTATTGGAATGCCGGGCAGCAATTCGGTTCTCAACTGAGTCTAGATGCAGTGCGGACCGGTTTTCAACACGCCTTTCAGTCGTTAACTCAAGGCACACGGGGCGACTACTCGACCAGCGAAGGTGAAGAAAAAGAACGTTGGCGGCAGATCGTCAGCCAAGTCCTGTTTGATGCCACCGACCCCGAGGCTTGCTTCGAAGCGCTGCATGCTCATTTTGCCCAACCCACTGCCTGGCGGACATTTCCCGATGTCGCCGAAACGCTGCAATGGCTGCATGCCGAGGGCCTAAAAATTGTGGTCGCCAGCAACTTCGACGAGCGGCTCCATCCTCTGTGCGATGAACTTCCGGAACTCGCCCTGCTTCAAGAACGGGTGATTTCAGCCTGCATCGGCTGGCACAAACCCAGCCCTCATTTTTACACGCATCTGATTGAAGTCGCCGGCTGCCCGGCAGAACAAATCCTGATGGTCGGGGACGATCTCGAAAACGACGTCATCGCCGCACAGGCCAGCGGATTACAAGCCGTCTGGATCAATCGCGAGGGACACAACTCCCCCGACACCATCAGCGACCTACGTCAGCTGGTGGAGAGCGTTGTGAGCCAATAGTTGGGTCTTTGTTCGGACGGACAGACGGCCACGAGCGAACTTCCCTCACGGAGGGATTCGATCATAGTCAGCGGCGGGCACAGGATCGTTCGACGAAGTTCGCGAATCTACCTACCGGTGGAATCTCGCGCCATGAGCCAGCATCATTCACCTGAACAACTGGCGAAATGACACCATAATCACACCCCACACGCGCAGTGCCAGTGTCTCGGCTGGCGTAGGCGGGGTCGGGCGTTCAAATTTCAAAATTGGCCGGTCACTCGTTCGAC
>JAZKFE010000210.1:0-11110 GCA_040386595.1 Planctomycetota bacterium
ATGGCTTTTACTTTGTGAGCGGCACGGCGCTAGCCACCGGGTCTTCTATATCAGAAACATTGAGAAAAGCCGGCGGCTAGCGCCGTGCCGCTCACAAATCGCGCCGTAAAGTAAGTGCCATTGGGCTGCCGCCGCGCTTGCCTGCCTGGCCACGGCCTGCGATTCATCCGATTTCAATCCTCCGTCGTCTGTCGCGTTGAAGAGAATCTCGCTCGGCTTACGGACGATGTACGAAAAGTTTCTGCAATCGCCGTTGATTAAAGTTTCTTTATGTGTGAGAATCTGTATGTTCTGATGCGAAGTTCTCGCGAAAGTACTGGTCAGCGCTCCTCGAAAATATAGGCCGAATGTCACCTTAATTCATTTTCTTCGTTACGGAGGGACTGTATGGTTACGAATCGCCGTTCACGTGGATTTACGCTGATTGAGCTGCTGGTGGTGATTGCGATCATCGCCGTTTTGATTGCTCTGTTGTTGCCTGCAGTGCAGCAGGCGCGTGAGGCCGCTCGTCGGTCGCAGTGCAAAAACAACATGAAGCAGCTGGGCCTGGCCCTGCACAATTATCTGGACACATACAAGGTGTTTCCGCCGGGTAATCTTGGTCGCTGCACGACTCCGGATTTGAACGCGACAGGCAAGGTCATGCTGTTGCCCTACTTGGATCAGGGGCCGCTGTACAACCTGTGCAATTTCAATGGTTCGTTCAGCAATAACGAAGTAGATATGAGCACCAACTCCGGTGCCGTTGGAACCTGGTCCGGGGATCCGGCCACCAATGGCAATCTCGCGGTGGTGTCGGTAAAGCTGGGGGTTTTCTTGTGTCCTTCTGACAGCGGCAGAGAGATCACCACACACCCCGCTTATAATCCCAGCACTTCGAGCGCTACAGGGGGTGGGCAGACGAACTATGATTTCGTCACTGCCATCTCTGGAGGCAGCTGGAATAGTTGTGCGACTTGGGGGAGCGTCCCAACGACCACTCGTGCTCCGTTCGGTGACAATAGCCATTGTTCGATGCGGGATCTGACGGATGGTGCCAGTAACACGGCGCTCATGGGCGAGATCACTCGTTCGGTTCGTAATGGGCACGGTGTCGGTTGGGGCTATGCCGGACACACCATGGTGGGTGTGTGGCTGGCCGACTACACCATTAACAATTGGAATACGCCGTGGCTGCCGGCGGAACCGATACAGCCGCGAGGGACATCGGGCAGTTGGGCCTATCCTGCCAGCATGCATGTGGGCGGGATGCACATCGTTCTCGGCGACGGTGCGGTGCGTTTTCTGAGCGAAAACGTCGACGTTTCAATCCGGACCCGTCTGACCTATATCGGTGACGGTCAAGTTCTCGGCGAGTTCTAGGTCGTACGTCGATTGCCGCCCCTTATGGGGTTTCGAATCCATGACGGGAAATGTTCGATGTAACATTTCCCGTTTTCTTTATGTGCGCTGCGGTGCCCCGCGGGAATCTTGAACGCACTGTGGTAATGGGGCTTTACCTCCGTTCTGCGTGCCCTTTCTGGGGCTGCACGCGTCCTCCTTTTGAAGTTTTCGGAGATGTTCCTGAATGTGTCGAACGCTGTTTTCTGTTGCAGTTCTGGTTGGTCTGTGGGGGTGTAACGGTGCGGACGAGGCGGTGACTTTGCCGCCGACTGTTCCAGTCAGTGGCACCGTCAAATTGGACGGTGAACTCATTGAAGGGGCCGTCGTCACGTTTATTCCGACGGGAGAAACGAAGGGGATTGAGTGCATCGGACGGACCGACGAATCGGGGACGTACTCGCCGAAGCAGATCCGCGGTGCCGAGGGAGTTCCGCCGGGAACGTACAAGGTCGTCATCAATCGCTATATGAGAAACGGGAAACCGATCGTGGATGATGATCCTGCTGGCGGAGCAGGGGGAATCATGATCGATTCTCTGCCCCCCAAGTACAGCAATTCGTCCCAGACAAAGCTGACGGCAAAAGTGGCCGCAGACGGCAGCGCAATCGACTTCGATCTGGAGTCGAAATAAGCATTGGATCTACCCGGGGCTATCTCAGATTAACTGAATGTTTGCGTGGGGCCAGCAAGGAATTATTTTCGGATCTTCAGCTAGCAGGCTTGGTAAATCTCTGTTCCCCGAAGGGGATACACAGCAGAGCCCAGGGGCGCCGAGTACTCGCGGCGCACCCTGGGTACAGGCCCCGAAAAAGAGAAAGAACCCTGAAAGGGTTCCACTTGTTGCGAATAGTTCAGCAGGACAACCCTTTCGTGGATGTTTTCTGCAAACCTGAATTGACAAGCCAATCGCAACCCTGATGGTCAGCGTACTCCGGGAATTGACGACGTCTTAAGGTTGAAATGCTCTACCGGAGCCGTCAGCTGGCGGCCCCGGGGATTCTGCTCATGAGTTTCCCGTCTAACGCTCTATCGTAATTGAATCAGGTCGGGCGTGCTTACGCCGGTTGCCTATCGGCAGCCCCGAAAAGTTCTCGATCCGATCGCTTCGTCTCCAACTGCCCGGCCGTGGCACAAGAGGAGCTTTGCTGGCTCGTGCTCGCACGTTGGAAGCCTCGCCAAAAATTGCGGGTCGCATCGGCAAAACCGCTATCTTCGCCACGACCCTTGCCAGCGTTTCCGGCCATCCGCCTGACATCCTAATATGGACGGACCGGTAGGTCAGGCTGTGCCTGACGCATTTGCAATAACGCCACCCTGCGTTTGGAGAAGGTTGCAGGGTTGGGTGTCAGAAGTGAATAGTTTTTCACTGCCTGAATTCACTGTCATTTTATATAAAATGCCTGGTTTTGCAGTGGCTATACGAGAGAATGGTTGTTGTATTTATATATTTTGATTCGTTGTGGTGTTTGCAAATTGTTGGAATATTCCGATTGTATACAGTTAGTAGATCCCTCCATTCTTAATGCCAGTTTGCTTTTCGGCCGACGATATATAATAATCTTCTTGATTCAGTTCATGAATATACGCAATTCCTAGTAACGTCGGACCTCTGAAGTCATCCTCTTCGGTCTCGACGGTCATTACTTGACAATCTGGCATTTCGACGCGGCACGCCTTCTCGCGGCACCTTTTTTCGCGTACTGCACAATCCATTTCTTGTTGTGGTTTTCTCGTTGTCGTTCGTTGGGCTCAAATGCCAACGACATTCTTTGGAGTAGCAAACATTATGGCGACTCGACCTGTTTGGCGGCGTTCAGCCTTCACCCTCATTGAGCTCCTGGTAGTCATCGCAATTATTGCGGTACTGATCGCTCTATTACTTCCGGCCGTGCAGCAGGCCAGAGAAGCCGCACGCCGAACACAGTGTAAGAGTAATCTGAAGCAAATCGGGCTGGCGTTGCATAATTACCACGACATTGCCCAGATGTTCCCACCTGAAAGCATTTGGGCCTATGGTGCTGTCGGCAGCTGGCAACCGCGAAATTTCAGCTGGTTGACACAAATCCTGCCGCAAATGGATCAAGCCCCTCTGTACATGCAAACGAACTTCAACGCCCCCATTTGGAATCAAACGATCATGGGGAAGCAGTTGCCGGTTCTCACCTGTCCGACAGATCCCGGTGTTGACTCGCCCGGTGCGACTTATGGAATGTCCATTACGAACTATGCCGGAGCGGAAGGCTTCGATTGGTGGCCCCGCAGTGGAAATTCGCTAGGGGGCGTCTTTACGCTGAATTCCCATACGCGCATCCGCGATATCGCGGATGGGACGTCGAACACCATCTGTGTAGGAGAAGTCACCTCGACCGGTTTCACCGGTGGTGGGCAATATCAAAACGGTGTCGGCCGTCCCAATCCTGTCGGAAGTGCCTGGTTCCGGCCGGCATTTGTTTCTGTGGTGTATTCCGACTCACAATCGACTGGTAATCCGGCAACTTCTTACCCGCAGCCAGATGGCTCGGCGAATCCCGCTACGCAGTGGGTGGCGCTGAGGCCGACTGCTCCATATCCTTACAAGCCGACCTATCTCCACACCTTCGGACTGAACTCTCATCAGCATGGTGCACACAGTCGGCACACGGGCGGCGCGCATTTTTTGATGGCGGATGGTTCGGCACGATTCCTCAGTCAAAACATGAACTATTCGCCCGGTGAACCAGCCAATGGTCATTCAGCCGGATATGGCGTGTGGGGGGCTCTTAACACGATGGCCGGTGGCGAAATTGCGGGCGAGTTCTAAATCTCCAGCGCACACCGCACCGTAGAGCACCGCCCCCTTCGCCCAAGCGAGGGGGGCTCCATTCTGACTTTGCAAACGCAGACGGTCGCCGCACGTCTCTATCATCTCCTGCAGCGGCGATACAAATAATTACTAATGCGTATGTTTTGAGGAAAACTAAATAACAATGATGAAACATCGACTGAGTTCATATTTCAGCTTGTGTCGCTTGGCGGTACTCGGACTGCTGGGGGCCTTTTTGTCGGGTTGTTCGGGATCGAATGAAAACGGTCAGCTGCCAACCGTTTCGGTCCGCGGAACAGTCAAGATTGATGGCAAGCCGAGCAATCGCGCCATGCTACAACTCTTCCCGGTTTCCAGCACGGGTGCCGCAGCTCCGGCGCCTGCACCAGTGTCAGCCGACGGAAAAGCCCCACCCCCAGGACCTCCTGGAGCCAGCGGCACAGTCCAGGACGACGGGACCTATCGGCTGCAAACTTATGCCCCGGACGATGGCGTTCCGAAGGGAACTTACTCGGTGTCGATTGGTCCTGATTATGGGAAATTCAAGCCGGTACCGTCGGTCACGCCCTTGGTGATTGAGATCAAGGAAGCGAACTCCAACCTCGTGTTAGATTTCCAGACCACCGGAAAAGGTACCATTTCCCTACCACGCCCCGGCAAAGAAGGAAAGTAGTTTTTTCACGGGATTTGAAAGGGGACGCGGCTCATATTAAAAGAACTGCGGCCCCTTTTTCATTTTTGAATTCATGAGAAGTTCGCACCTGTCACAGCTTTGGGCAGCGCGGGGAACGAAGGAATTGCGGCGGAGCCTGCCTGCGTAAATCAACCTGCGAACTGGTGATAGACTTTGGCGATAACCTTCCAGTCGCCATCAATCTTGATCAGTGTCAGGTAATCGTTGTAGTTGGCGCCAATGGCGTCTTTTTCCATGTCCACACGCACGACGGCGGTGGTCGGTGTAATGGCCAGGACGTCCAGGTGTGTCAGGATTTCCGGGGCGTTGCCATTCTTCTGTACGAAGTCATAAAGATTCTTGATCGAGCCACCTAGCAACTCACCGTTGGTGAAGCCGTACATCACAGCATCTTTGTGGAAGGCTTTCGCAATTTCGTCGGGGCTGCCGATTCGTAAGCCTTCGACATACTTGTTGACAGTCGCGATAACGTGGTTGTAGTCCTGAGTGGGAACAGCCTTGATGTTTTTCGACATGGTTTTTCTCCATTGGGTGGGGCAAGTCCCCTGGGGTGGAATCGATGCTAGGAAACGGGGCCGCGGCCCCGTTTTTATTTTTCAGTCAGGTCGTTGATCTTCATGATTTTCCCATACCCTCGGGTCACGCTGAGCGACACAGGTTTTGAACCCGTGTGAGCGAAGCGACTTGGTTTTCTGACTTCCGCTCACGAGGAATTCGCACCCGCGGTGCGCGTTGTCTTCCCAACTCATATTCTCCGAGGGAAGCAGCCATACAGCAAGTCGAACGTCGGGAAGTCTCGGCCTCCGTGTCGCTGCACTTCCCCAGAAATTAGAACTTGGATCAACCGGCGGAAAGTCTGTGGGATGAGCGAGTTCGCAGATGCAGAGTGACGATTGCGGCTTCATGCAGGTGCTGCTGCTAACGCCCCTGAAGGAATGACACCTGTTGAAATCTCATTCCCGCCAGAATCTCCTCGACCCTGGCTTCCGACAGCGATCCGATGAACTCGCCGAGTAGAGTTTTTAAGACCGAGGTCACGTGCCCCACGACGACGACGCTCTGCCGGGTCAGGTTGGCCTCGCCCACATCGAGCAGTACGTTGCCCGGCACTGACGCTCGGCTCAGGTTTGAAGTCAACGCACAGACAACGACCGTGGTGATGCGAGAGCGGTTGAAGAGATCGTCCTGGACAACGACGTGAGGGTGAGGGAAATCGGAATCTTCCGACTTAACCCAGAACACATCGCCGCGATTGATCGAGCGGGTCGGTTCGTCATCCATAGCGGGTCTCGTGGTACTTGGATCCGGTGCGTGTCTTCCTCTGCGAGGTGGCCTTGGTGAATCTTACCGCTTTCAGTGCGTCTGGGGATGCCAGAATGTCTCGCAGACTGCACCAAGGTGCCCATTCATCAGAATTGCTCCGTCGCCGACAAAGACACTGGCACACGAGCGTGCGGGATTGCCATTCGTTCTTGGCATTTTTTCATACTCTTATGAGAATTCTACAAATCGAATCCTGATAATTGGTTCTTGATAAGATCGGTGATATCACTGTCTGTCTCAATTTCAAGATGTCGGAGAAATATGGGATTTATGATTTGCGGATCAAATGGTGACAATGCAATAAGTGCCGCTATTCGGACATCAGAATTTTCATCATTCAGAAGATCCGTCAGCTGTGATAGCAGTTCCGAGGACGGAAAATTGGCAGCAATCTCTGCGGCCCAATATCTAACGCTGCGAATTGGTGAAATGAGTGCTTGTTGTAAATGCGGAATGACTTCGTTCGATGAATAAGAACGGAATGCGTCTTCGACACACTGGTAAACTCCCCAGCCTGTCCCATTACCGAATGAATTCAACAGTAGTGGAATAAATTCTGGAGCGGGATTATCTCTACAATAGCATCTAACAGTCTCGTACTGCTGAATCAACTCCTCGTATAAATCACAGTCATCAGCTGATGCTGTTCCAGAAAACGCAGCACAGATTCTTGAGTTGGCGGCGATTTCATCTTGTGTTCCCAAGTTCAGTGTCGCCAAAGGCCAAGCATCTGGTTAATGTCTTCGCACGGACATCAAACGATTCGTTGGACATGCCCCAGCTTGGGAAAAATTGAAAAATGCACGGGTTAGAACAAACCGAAATGATCGTCTTTGAAATTCTACTTGGCCCAGAGCTTGCTGGCTTCGCACTGACGGAAATCGACGCTCAGGAGATTATGAGTCATGTGATTGACAGATTTGAGCAGCCAGCTAGCAGCGTTGCTATCAGACAACTTTCATCGCAGGTCACAATTCTTCCCGGTGAAATTGCGGGCACTGATATCGACGCTGAGACGGTTCATGTGATATTCCAGTTTCCATGCGGCAAATGGGTCTCTGAAGGCTATAGGCCGTCGCACCCTGATCAGTTTATTACAAGCTGTGGATGTAAGAAATGTGGGCCAGCATATTTCTTGATCAAGTATCCCCCACTATTGCCGCTGAATTGATTTGCAGGAGCAACACAACGGTACCAGGCAGGCTTTAGGAGAAATTGAACAATGCATGGATTTGAGCAGACAGAGGCGATCGTTTTTGAAGTTCTACGTGGCCCAGATGTTGTCACTTACGCACTGACGGAAATCGAAGCTCATGAGCTCATGAGTATTGTGATCGACAGATTTGAGCAGCCCGCCAGCAGTTTTACTATTAAACAACGTCCATCGCAGGTCACAATCCTTCCCGGTGAAATTTCGGGAAAGGATGTAGATGCTGAGACGGTTCATGTGATATTCCAGTTTCCGTGTGGTAAATGGATCTCTGAGGACTATAGTCCGTCATGCCCGACTCATATTCTCACTCGGTGTGGGTGCAAGAAATGTGGGCCAGCATATTTCTTGGTCAAGTATGCCCCACTATTGCCGCCTGACTAGTTTGCAGGCAAGAACCTCGAAGCAAATACAACCGGTACCAGTGAAGTCGGTTAGGCTGGCCCTGTAGCAGCAAATCGTTGGCTAGGAGATTGTTATGGATATTCAAATACATAAAGATATTCGCGCTGCGATTAAACAAGGCAATTTAGAGCGAGTTGCAGATTTAATTGGTTCAGATCAGTCGAGATTGAACATGATGACACCATTTGGAACATGGCTTCATGTTGCTGCGGCACAGGGAAAACTCCAGATTGTGAAATGGCTGGTTGAAAACGGACTAGACATCAACGCAGAGGGAGGGATTGCAGGTGGTGGAGCTCTCCATGTTGCCGCTTCGGACGGCCACTTGGATATTGTCAGGTACTTGACGGATCGTGGCGCGCACTTAGATGTCAGCAAATCGGAAAGAAATCCGTTATTTGGAGCGATTTGTATTGGCCATACATCCATAGCTAAGTTTTTAATTGAGAGTGGAATTGATACGCGCATTCAATACACAACTAAAACGATGGGAAATATGGATGCTCTCGCTTTTGCTCGCGAATGGGGAAGAAGTGATATTGTGGAATTGCTGAACGAGTAGCGAAACGAAATCGCAAGTTTTGACAATCCATATTGACCGTGAATGTCTCTTCTAAATCACCAACGCAATCTTTCGAATCTCAGACGGGACAGTCTGGCCTACCTTGCTGAACGACGACGTGAGGGGGAGGAAAGTCGGAATCGTCCGCCTTAACCTAGAACACATCGCCGCGATTGATCGAGCGGGTCGGTTCGTCATCCATAACAGGTCTGTGGTACTTGAATTCAGGGGAGTTTTACCGATTCGAGCACCACTGGCGATGCCAGAGGCTTCGTGATCGTGGCGTCATTCCGTCAGTTGATCATGCCAATGACGCCAGCGCGTGATGCGAGATGTTGGGTTCTGGGGTCGGGTGTTCAAATTTCAAAATTGGCCCGAAATCGACCAGTGAAGTGGATCGAGCAAGCGGCCAATTTTGAAATTTGAACGCCCGACCCCTCTTGCTCCAGGCCCCATCGAGAATTCGCGATCCACAATTTCTTATCGCGTCGTCGTGCGTGGCGCATTCAGGGCGCTGATCCTCAACACGGGAACCTCTGGTTCGCTCCGCTCATTCAGATTCGAGAGTCTGAGCGCCCCATCGACGGCGTCGATTTGATAACAGGTCTTTTTCGGGCAGGGATCTGGGGTGAATCTTCCCTGGGATCATTGAGATGCGCCCCTTTGTAGCCGCCTCCTGTTGTAGAGTGCGGTGAACGATTCCACGTTCAGGGAATCATAGAAAATAATGACAACATAATTGTCGTCACCGAATGGTTCATCGAGCCATGACACGACATACTCGGGCCTTGAAGGCTTTTCTAAACGGATTCCAAGTCGTGTGCAAAGTTTTTCCACCGCAATCCACTGGCCTGATGCGACGTCCGTGAGAAGAGCCAGCGGAAATGATTCTAGGTCCTCAAGTGTCACCAGATCTGCACAATTACTGATATGGAAGTCAGTATCTTCGTTCATAAGCCTCTCATGAAGTTGGCCGCCCATTGTTATCGGTCAAAAACCATCTTGCAGTCGCCCAGAGCTAACTCGGTTCCGTCTGAAAGAGATAGTATCCGGTGTGATGCAATGCCACATTTTCGATGCTTCGCCGCGCAATATGCCAGCAGTTTGGCTCTCCACCCTGCCAAGTCACCTTTGTAGGAGATACCCAAGAGAGATCTGCCACCATCAAGAACGATATGCACTTTCTCTTCGATAACGCCGCCCGTCTTGGGCATAGGTACGTGAGGCGATCCGTTCAATGCTTCGTCAACAATCTGATTGAATCCCTCCCCAGGCAGAGACTCGATATAGAAAAACTCTCGTCCTTCAACTTCAATCATCCCTGGAATACTACCATTCATACTGGCACTGCTGTGTTAGAACGATTTGATTCCTGTACCCAGAGTTAAGAATTCATCCAGTGTCGCGGCAATCCAAACGGCATCGTCCTGATCAAGATTTCCGTAGCCGGCATGATACAACCCTATTCCATTATTTCCATTTGAATAGAACACGACGTGGCTCCCACCGTCATCACCAATCGGTATCGCGTCTGGAATTCGTCGACGGATTCCATAACCTTCATTCATTTCGATGCAGCCTACTGGTCCCCAGATGCGAACATATTGCCCACAATTGTGTTGAAGTTCTAGCTCGGTCGCCTCTGTCACCAAATCCAGATACTCCTGCGGAACACCGCGGAAGTGAGTGATGAGTGCGTCGATTTCGTCCGCGGTAGCGGGCGGCCCATTCGATAAAATATTGTAGGAGCTACCAATCATACGTAGCATCTGGTTGCCTCCTCAGTGATATAAGTCGGGCTGTACCTGACGATGGCGTTTTCAATAGTTCCGGCGAGAACCTCGATATCATTTTAACGATAGAGTTTTAGTCGAAGCGACGACGCGTCAGGCACAGCCTGACAGACCTTACTTTACTGTCTTTTGCTGGAGTGATGCTTCACAAACTTCTCAATCTCGGCTGCGGACTCCACCGTGAAATTCGCAGGGACCTTCAAGTCGGCTAACTTGATTTTATTGGCCACCCAAATCTCAACGACGGTGTTACGTTTGTCGCACCGACAAGTCCCACTGCTAATCTTGTCGAATGGGCAGGTTTGTCGTACCAACCAATCTACGGCAATTTGTTTGGGGGCGAACTCTGGGATTCCTAGCAGGGCCTCCTCGAGATCGTCGATTGTGTAGGCGCCGGCGTGCAGTACCACCTTGATTGAGCCTGGCCCCGGGTTCTCGCTAGCGAGAACGGCCAACCGTGCATTGAGCATGGCCGTGTCACCACGAAAGTAAGCGCCGCTTCCGTGATTCGAGGCGTGTCCCCCAACACAACCGACACCGGCCTTGGCAATCTCGTCTTGCCCAAAGGGAATGATGAGGCCGTAGCTAAGATTGGGGATCAGTGCACACACAATAATCGCAGCGGAAAAAAGGCGCAATTTTCTCATTGGACTCCCTTTGGGGGTTGATGTGTGAACACGCTATTTCGATTGGCGGATAACACCGAGATTGCGTTGGTGTGCCATACAAGTCGCCGTGGATTTTACCTGAAACCCAATTGCGGCATATATCGAGTTGCCTGGCCTGTTGGCCGTCTCTGACGGGATGCCGCCAGACATCAAATTGAACCCGTCGAGAAGCTGGCAGAGTCGGCCGTGATTGTGGCGTCATTCCGCCAGTTGATCATGCCAATGACGCCAGCGCGTGATGCGAGATGTGAGGGTTCTGGGGTCGGGTG
>JAZKFE010000210.1:11120-16617 GCA_040386595.1 Planctomycetota bacterium
TCAAATTTCAAAATTGGCCCGAAATCAACCCATGAAGTCGATCGAGTGACTGGCCAATTTTGAAATTTGAACGCCCGACCCCTCTTGCTCCAGGCCCCGTTGAGAATTCGCGATCACCAATTTCTCATCGCGTCATCGTGCGTGGCGCTTTCAGGGTGCAGACCCTCAACACGGGCAACACGAGAACTTCTGGTTCGCTTCGCTTATCCAGATTCGAGAATCTGGGGGCACCATTGACTGCGTCGATTTGAGTCGTAGGCGGTAGGTGAAACCGCTCTATATATCAACCGTCGCGAATGCGTTGCGTGCCCGCGCTACTGCTCTGTGTTGCCGTTGATGTCTACGCTTTGAGGCGTGCCACGGCGGCTGCCGTTTCGGGCAGGACGGGCCATAGCGAATCGAGGTGCGTGATGTGAATCACCTCGGCACAGTATTCGGTCAGGCCGCTGAGGGCGAATTTTCCCCCTCGAGTCTTCATCCGATTGGCGACTCGAAACAAAATTTCGATGAACGCCGATCCGAAGAATTTGGTATGCGACAAATCCAGAACCATCAACGGTGGGTTGGTGGTTTGGGCAATGTCGAGGAGCGCCGTGCGGATCCCGTCTAAGAGTCGCTCGTCGAGATTTTCATATTCAGCCCCGACCAGCGAAACGACGGTCACGCCATCTTGGATTGCGACTTGAGGAGCTGCTGCGGCAAGCATAATTGGCCCTGCACCGGGGAGACTTAAGGTCGGATTCGAGGGGCACTGCACCATCGACTTCTGGCCCGGATTGATCTCCATACTAGCTCACGCCAGAAATGTGTCAACTCATTTCCGTCTGATCGGTTACGTTCGAGGTGCCGGTTCACTTTTCTGAAATCGGTTCACCGTGTTTTGGAATGTCGTTGCCCGCTCGCACTACCGCTTCGGAATAACCAGCAGGCAACACCGTTTGTGTGTGAAGATGAAGACGATTTCAACGGACGAGACCGGGGACAACGTCTGAGTCAAGCGTGATCGTCCGGCCAAGTTTAAGGGCTTCCCAGCCAATGGCAGCCATCGCCGCATTGTCTGTGCATAGGTTTAGGGGCGGGGTGAGTACCTCAATTTTTTCCTGGGCGGCCAGCTTCTGCAATTCGGCCCGGAATCGTCCGTTGGCGGCGACCCCTCCCCCCACGCATAAGGTTTTTCGACCTCGTTGCCTTAGGGCTTGGCGGCATTTTTGAATCAACACATCGACGACCGCTTCTTGGAAGCTGGCTGCGACGTCGGCAATGACTTGCGGAGTCACCGTGGCGGGATCGCGACGATGAGGGGGCTGCCCCTGAATCTGATAGAGGACCGCGGTTTTTAAGCCGCTGAAACTGAATTCCAGCCGCGCCTCGTGGATGAAGGACCGGGGGAAGGCGTAAGCCCGGGGGTTTCCTCCCTGAGCGACCTTTTCCAGCACGGGGCCGCCGGGATAGGGCAGGCCGAGCATGCTGGCGACTTTGTCGAAGGCTTCTCCCGCCGCGTCATCGGTGGTGGCTCCGAGCAATTCAAAATCCAGGGGAGCTCGACAATCGTAGAGATTCGTGTGACCGCCGCTGACCACCAGGCCGATGGCGGGGAAGACCTCACGTCCGGCCGCCATGCGACAGGCGTAGATATGAGCTTCGATATGATTCACCGAGACCAGTGGCAGGTCGAGGACCATGGCCAAGGATTTTGCCGCGGTAAAGCCGACCAGCAGCGAGCCCACCAATCCGGGTTGCGTGACCACGCCGATGGCGCTGAGGTCCTGCAGGGTGACCTGGGCTTTGCGGAGGGCCTCGTCGATGACTGGCAGCACGCGTTCCAAATGGGCTCGGGCGGCAATTTCCGGGACCACGCCGCCAAATCGGGCGTGGAGTTCTTCCTGGGTCGCCACGATGCTCGACAGAATATTGAGGTCGCTATCGACAATGGCGGCGGCCGTTTCGTCGCAGGACGATTCCAGGGTCAGCATCAACGGGGGACGGGAAGTCATATTTTTTAAAATGGGATCGAGGACTGTTTGGGCGGGTGATTTTTGGCTTTTGACAATATTACCGTAGGCATTGTCGGGAGACGCCTCAAAAACATCCAGCGTAGAGCGGGAACCCTCTGTGTGGTGGAATTGGGATGTGTTCCGTCGTTGATGGTTGCGCTTCGGAATTTTACGAATTCCGCTACGCTTTGTCTGAGATGCCGCTGTGGATGCGGGAAGGGTGAGGCTCCTGCCGAACCGCTTGGTCTTGCGAGTCCCCGTAAACTTAGCGGTTCGGCAGGAGCCTCACCCTCCCAACGCTTCGAAGTACCAGGAATTCGAGATCCCTTTGAAAATGACACACTCGCCGCCTGATTCAGAAGTCCCGCTGCCTGCCTACACCCATATTCCGGGTGTGACCCCGCATCCGTTGGGGGATCCTCAAGGGCATTCGTTCGGACAGGTCCACGCGGCGTGTCCCGCCCCCGACTGGCCGAGTTTGCTGGAATGCGACCTCTTTCAACACGGCCGCCGACTGTTCAACGCGGGGTATTACTGGGAGGCTCACGAGGCATGGGAAGGTGTCTGGATTGCAGTGGGCCGAGCGGGGTTGGTGGCGGATTTTGTGAAGGGGTTGATCAAGTTGGCCGCGGCTGGAGTCAAAGTGCGGGAAGGCTCGGCCGTGGGAGCCCAGCGGCATCTCGCGCGAGCCGAAGAGTTGTTTTTATTGACCCGCGAACGGCTCGCGATGGAATCGGCCCAGCAGCAGGCCGACAACAATCTTGAGGGGCAACTGGCGTTGGTTCGCAGTCTGAGGCAATCACTGCCAGCGACACCCGCACCAAATGCTGGCCAGCCAATCCCGTTGCTCGGTCAAATCTGAGATCACGCGGGTGAAGGTTTTTTTGGGGGGGGAATCTCTCGCAAAGGCGCGAAGGCGCAAATGAGGAAGAAGAGCATTTTGTTCGGCTGAGCTCCGGAACTTTGCGTCTTGGCGCCTTTGCGTGAGATGTTTCTTTCTTTCTTCCCATATCTTTTCCCGGTCAGGGTCTAACAACAGATTGCACCCTTCAGGCGGATGTTGTTCTGAAAAATGGTTGTGCCCGATAGGAGTTTGTGTTATCTATGGCATTATGCCAGATGGATGTCTGGTTTAATCGAGTCTGTGAGATGCCGTCGCCGACAATGAGGTTGTGGAGCTGTGTTGCTCCCACGGCCAGTATTCGAGAGTACCCATCATGTGTGTCACCAGTCGCGACGAACAACTGGAATCTCTCCGGCGACAGCTGCAGAAGTTTTCTGGTGACGATGCCACCCTAGAGGAAGTCGTTGAGGTCACCTCGACTGGTATTTCTGCGTTGGATGGATTGTTGCCTCACGCGGGGATTCCTCGAGGCGGCATGGTGGAGTGGCTGACCGAGGAGACCGGAGCGGGGGCTGTGGTCTTGGCGGTGGCGGGAGTTCGTGCGGCGTTGGAGCAGGGGGGCTGGTGGGTCGTGGTGGATCGACGTGGTGACTTCTTTCCCCCTGCGGTTACAGGTTGGGGAGTGTCGTTGCAGAAATTGCTGATTGTGCGGCCGGCTACTGCGCGAGATGCCGCCTGGGCGTTTGAGCAAGCTCTGCGATGCCAGGGGGTGGCGGTGGCTTGGCAGTGGGTGGAGTCGGCCTCAGAGAGAACTCTGCAGCGGTGGAAGGCCGCGGCGGCAATGGGAACGGGGCAAGGAGTTTTGTTTCGCCCGACGGCGGCACAGCGGCAAGCGTCTTGGGCCGATGTCCGATGGAAGGTGACTCCGCTGGCCAGTCGAGAATGTGCTGGGCGGCGGTTGCGAGTCGAACAGATTTATTGCCGCAATGGGATCACCCGAGGACGTCTCGAGTTGGAGTGTGATGATGAGGCGGGTGTTGTGCGTGTGGCTGCCGCGTTGGCCGATTCAGCGACTGGTTGGCATGCGGCCCGAGCTTAAAGGGCAGGCTGTGGTCCTGTTTGCGGAATCGGCGCGGGGGCTGCACATCGTGACTTGTTCTGAGGCAGCCTCCGACTGGGGCATCAGACCCGGGATGCCGCTGGCTGAAGCTCGCAGTTTGTCCGGACATCCTTTGGTGGGAAGCAAGTCGCCAGCAACGTTGGTGACGGAACGCTCGGACCCAGTAGAAGATCAGGAAGTCCTGCAAAGCTTGGCGGTGGCGTGTCAGACTTATAGTCCCTTGGTGGGGCTGGAAGAGACCTCTGTCCCCGAAGCATTATTTCTGGACATTACAGGCTGTGCCCCTCATTTCGGGGGAGAAGAGGCATTAGCGGGCCAATTACGGGATGAGTTCGTGGCCTCGGCTTATCACACGCGGATTGGCGTCGCCGACACGGTCGGAGCAGCGTGGGCTGTGGCTCTTTTTAAAACTACGGCCGCCGAGTCCATCACGGTGATCCCCGCAAATCAACACGTCGCCTGCCTTCGAGCGTTGCCGATCGCCGGGCTCCGTTTGTCTCTTTTCATTCGGGAGACGTTACAGAAGCTCGACCTCAATACCATCGGACAAATTGAACGCTTACCACGGACTACGTTGCCCGCCCGGTTTGGAAAAGAGTTGCAACAACGCCTGGATCAGGCTTGGGGAGTCGTCTATGAATTTCCCCCGCCGGTACGCCTTCCAGAACCGATTTTTGCCGTTTGGAATCTGGAAGATGCCGTGACTGACCGGGGAACTCTGGAGTTAATTGCCTCAGACTTGTTAACTCGGGTGTTGGCCGAATTACCCTCACGTCGGATGGGAGTTCGCGAGCTGCAGTGGCGGTTCTCAGGGCGTCGGGATGCCTTTGAACTAACCCTGCGGTTGGTGCAGGCAACGGCCGAATCACGGCATCTCGAAAGCCTGCTGCGTCTGCAATGGGAGCGACAGGATGCCGAGTTTCAGAAGTCGCGGGTCACTCCTCGTTGTTTAACCGAAGGAGTTACCTGCGTGCGGTTGGAGATCGTGGACGCGGCCCCGCTCCGGATTCAGCAGCAGACACTGTTTGATCTCGAACCGGGGGCTAAGGAAGCTCGGGCCTTTCAGCAGCTTGTCGAGCGAATGAGCAGTCGGCTGGGGGCCGCTGCCGTGCTGCAATCGCGAACGGTGCCGGATCCTCAACCCGAACGCGCCTGTGAGTTCCGGACTTGGGGGGAGTCGCTTGAGGGTTCAGAAAGTTCACCGCCGAGTCTGTGGGAGGATTGGTTGGCTCGGTCGCGGCCGTCACGGCTGTTGGCGTCTCCAGAGCCGCTGCAAGTCATCGCTGCCGTGCCGGACGGGCCTCCGCATCGGCTGTGGTGGAAAGACCGGCAACTGCAAATCACCCGAGTTTGGGGGCCGGAACGGATTGAGACCGGGTGGTGGCGAGATCACGATATTCAACGCGACTATTATCGGGTTGAAACCGAGCACGGCCAGCAGCTGTGGATCTTTCGTTGTTTAATTAGTGGGCAATGGTTTTGGCAAGGGGCTTTTGAATGAGCCGTATAGTCGTTGTTCGCTCCGCGAACATAACGCAT
>JAZKFE010000211.1:0-9441 GCA_040386595.1 Planctomycetota bacterium
CTGCCGAACCGCTAAGTCTAACGGGCTCCGAAAGACCAAGCGGTTCGGCAGGAGCCTCACCCTCCCAAAATTCACAAGCCGCGCACGCCGTCGATCACGTCCTGATCTACGACTTGCTGCTGGCCAGTTCAGTCATGAAGCGTTGCATCCGGCTGACTGCATCTTCAGCGTCCGGCACGAACCCTTCGAGCATCATGGCGTTCGCGAACAATTGATTCGCGACGTCCTGAATGAAGAGTTCCTGATCTGGATTCGTGCTGAGCTGCGTCAATCGCACGATCAGCGGTGAGGCCGGATTGACTTCCAGGATCCGCTTGGTCATCTCGAAATCTTTGTTGTTCATGCTCAGCACTTTTTGCAGCTGAGTGCTGAACGAACCGCTCGGATTGACCAGGCAGCAGGGGCTGTCGGTGAGTCGCTTGGACTCGCGAACCATCTCCACCTTTTCGCCCAACGCCGTGCGGAACAGGTCGAGGACTTTTTCAAACGCGGGGGTGCCCGTCGTCGACTCAGGTTGTTCGGGAGTCTCTTCCGAGTCCTTCGCGGATTCCGGGAACTTGACCTCGGGATCGTCGATCGAAATCAGCTTCTTGTCGCTGTAGGTCTGGAGATTCGACAGGACATACTCGTCAACCGGATCAGTCAGGAACAGAACTTCCAGTTTCTTCCGGCGGAAGATTTCCAGGTTCGGATTCTTGGCGATCGACGACAGGCTGGGGCCACCCTGATAGTAGATCTGTTCTTGATCCGCAGGAGCCCGGCCGATGTATTCGTCCAACGATGTGAGCACCAGAGGATCAGTCGAATTCGACGAGGTAAACCGCAGCAGCTTGGCGATCTTCTCTTTGTTCTCGAAGTCCGTGCTGACACCCGAACGCAGCATCGGGCCAAACTGCGTGCTGAAGGTTTTGAAGGTCTCGGGCTCGTTATCGGCCAGCTTGGCCAGATGATCGAGCACTCCCTTGACCAGTACCTTGCGAATCTTCCGCAAGACGGTGTTGTCCTGCAGAGTTTCACGCGAGACGTTCAGCGGCAGGTCTGCCGAGTCGACAATGCCGTACATGAACTGCAGGTAGTCAGGCAGCAGTTCCTGGCAATCGTCCTGCACGAGGATACGCTTGGCACACAGGTGCAACCCGTGCTCCATTCGCCCCATTCCCAGCATTTCCCAGTTCATCGACGGGCAATACAGGATCGAGTTGAATTGCAGGGGAGAATCCACCGCCTGGTGCAAATGCCACAGCGGCTTCTCATGAGCCCGATGCGAAATGTACTGGTAGAAGGCTTCGTATTGCTCGGGTTTCACCTGGCTCTTCGGCTCGACCCAGATTGGCGTCATCTCGTTCAGCTTTTCGCCTTCGAGATGGATTGGGTGCGGAACGAAGGTCGAATATTTTTGAATGATGTGCTTCAGGCGGAAGGTCGAGGTGAAATCTTCCACCAGATCGGCCTTCAAGTGCAACCGGATCTGCGCTCCACGCGGCACGTCGTCAGCCGGCTGGATGGAAAAATTTCCCGTCCCTTCGGATTCCCAACGCCAGCCTTGCGTGTCGGCGTAGCTGCGAGTCAGCACTTCGACGCGATCAGCCAGCATGAACGCCGAATAGAATCCCACGCCGAACTGGCCGATCAACGACACGGCGTTCTTGTTGTCAGTGCTCAGCTTGCTGAGGAACTCCAATGATCCGCTATGGGCGATCGTGCCCAGATTCTTGACGAGCTCATCATGAGTCAGACCAATACCGTTGTCCCGGATGGTCAGGATCTTGCCCTCTTTGTCGGGCTCGATGGTGATCTGCAAAGTTTCGCCGTCACGAGCCTTCTCGTCCGTCAGCTGGACGTGTCGCAGTTTATCGAGTGCATCGGAGGCATTCGAAATGAGCTCGCGGATCGTGATCTCTTTGTTCTGATACAGCGAGTGCGAGAGGAGGTGCAGCAGTTGTTTGATTTCGGTCTGAAATGTGAATTCCTGCTTCTCTGCGACAGACGACATCGTGCTTCACCCTTATGAAATAGAACTGGTCGAGTTGTAGTGTTTCGCAAATTTGGCCGAAGAGGCCGGAATAGGGAGAAGTAGAACAAACAGCGTGCCAGAACTCCGGAATAGTTTTTTGCGGCGCAATGTATTTGATAGCAAATGGTTGCGACGCACTCTGGCTTGTTGAAAAGCTGCCAATTTGGCATTTGCTCCTGATTGGCGAACCCCAGGCATGGGGTTCTGGTCCTGTTACTGTTCCGAAGTCGTGGGGGAACTCTCCGGCCACTCGCCCCTGTGTGATTGCCCGAGGTGAGCTCTGGACGATATAGTGAAGGATCGGCCATTTGACGCATCGCACTCAGCCGTGTGATGTGATTGAGTTTGGCGACCAGATTTCCAATTTCATCGAGGAGACCAGAACGTGTTTCAGCAGGTGGCGGTCGTTGGCGCGACCGGAGCAGTGGGGCAGATCATTCTGAAACTCTTGGAAGAGCGAAAGTTTCAGGCTGCCAAATTCAAACTATTGGCCTCTGCCCGCAGCGCCGGTACGACAGTCACGTTCATGGGTAAACCGCACATCATTGAAGAGCTCACGTTTGATGCCTTCAAGGGTTGCGACCTCGTGATTGCCAGCACACCCGACGATATCGCGGCGAAGTACCTGCCGGCGGCCGTCGAGTTGGGCGCGACTGTGATTGATGAATCGGGATACTTCCGGATGCGACCCGACGTCGCGCTGGTCATCCCCGAGATCAATCCTCAGGACGCGATCAACGCCAAGGGCATGATCGCCAGCCCCAATTGCTCGACCACGCAAATGGCCGTGGCTCTGAAGCCTCTGCATGATGCCGCTCGGGTGGTCCGGGTCATCGTCAGCAGCTATCAGGCCGTCAGCGGCGCCGGCTTGCAGGGCAATGTCGATCTGGAGCAAGGCACCGCCGCTGCTCTGTCAGGCGGCAAGTATCACTACAAAGCCTTCGCTCACCCGATTGCCTTCAACGCCATTCCGCAGATTGGCAGCTTCAAAGAAGACGACTACACCAGCGAAGAGCTGAAGATGGTGTATGAGACCAGGAAAATTCTGGGAGACCAGTCGATCCAGATCAGCGCCACCTGCATTCGGATTCCCGTGGCCAACTGCCACAGCGAAACGATCAACGTGGAGACCGAGCGGGTCGTGACTCCGGAAGAAGCTCGCAAACTGTTCGCCGCATTTCCGGGAATTGTGGTGGCGGATGATCCCCAGACCGGCCATTACCCCATGCCGTCCGTCTGCACGGGCCGCGACGAAGTCTTCATCGGCCGCATTCGCCGAGATCTGTCGCATCCTAAGGCCTTGAACTTCTGGTGCGTCAGCGACAACCTGCGTAAGGGAGCTGCAACTAACGCCGTGCAGATCGCCGAATTGCTGTCGAAGCACCGCTTCGGGATCTAAACGTTAAGCGTCCAAGCGAATCGCGTCATCAATAAAAAACGCCCCGTTGCCAGAGAGCCACGGGGCGTTTTTTATTGGTTTTATTGACACCGACAAGCAACGGCATTCGATCAGGATTGGGATCAGAGTTTTTTTGTTCAAATGACCATGTAGCCAGCTGGCCGGGTGCGCCGGCGGAGAGCACCAGTCAGCTCGTCATCGCCCCAGCCCCAAAGGGCGTTATCCTAAGTCCCGGAAGGGGGCCTCCTAGTCCCGAAGGGGATGCATCCCCGCCCCAAGAGATGCCTCCTAAGTCCCGAAAGGGACGACAGAACTTAGCCGTGGGCGTAAGCCCACGGACTCGTCTCAAATTGATCTAAAGCCCTGAAGGGGCGACACTTCCGCAGTCATATCTAATGCGGGTGTCGCCCCTCCGGGGCTTGGAATTCGTTTTTAAACACTGTCCGTGGGCTTGCGCCCACGGCTAGATTCTGCCGTCCCTGTCGGGACTAGGACCATCGAGGGCAACGGCTCGGGATTGCCCTCCGACTTCGCCTTCTCGAATCGTAATTCGCAATAAAAAACTACTCTTCCGAATACGGCTTTTGCAATTTGAATTGCGGGTGCGTTTCCAAATACTTGGCGACGCGATCGGTGCGGCTGATGGCGACCGGCAGGAAGTCCAGTGCCTTCTGCAAACGGTCGTTCGGCTCGGCACAGCTGAATCGCAGGAAACCGCCCCCTGCTTCGCCAAAACACTCGCCGCCGAGGCACGCGACACCAAACTGGTCGTCGGCACCTTCCAACAAGTACAACGCCAAGCCGTGGCTGGTGATTCCCAGCTTGTTGCAGACCGGGGCCACATTCGGGAAGACGTAGAAGGTCGCGGCCGGATCGATGGCCTTGAATCCGGGGATCTTGTTCAATCCCTGATTCAACAACAAGACCTTCTGGTAGAACAACTGCATGGTCTGATCGCGTTCAGAATCGTCCTGATCCAACGCAGCCAAGCCCGCCAGCTGGACGATGGGCGGGGTGCAGGACAAGGTGGTGTTGATCATCTTGCTGATGGCGTCAGAGATCTCGGCGGAAGAGACCGAGAAACCCAACCGCCAGCCGCTCATGCTGTAGGACTTGCTGAAGGTGTAGGCGGCGACGCACTGGTCCATCATGCCAGGCATTTCGAGCAACGAACGATGTCGGCCTTTCCACACCATGTGGCAATACGGCTCGTCGCTGAACACGGCGATGTTCTTGCCGCGGATCAAGTCGGCGATATCGCGCAGGTCTTGCTCGGTGGTCACGCCGCCGGTCGGATTTTGCGGCGAATTGAGGAAAATCGCCTTCGGAGAAGGATCAGTATTGATGAACTTTTCAATCTGATCGACTTCAGGGCGGAACTCATTGCTTTGACGCAACGGGCACAAGACCGCACGAGCATTGCGGCGTTGAATGTTCGGAATATAGGTCGGGAAATAGGGGCTGAACACCAGCACGCCGTCACCCGGATTGACGAACGCTTCGCAGAAGAATTGTTCGAACACCTTGGCCCCCGGAGCCACGACGATGTTCTTCCCTTCGGCGGGGATATTGAACTCGCGTTTGACGAACCGGGCAGCACCGTCGCGGAAGGCCGGCAAGCCGGGCGAGGGGCAATAGTGAGACTGGTCGGCTTCGATCGCCTTGATCCCCTCACGCTTGGCGGATGCCGTGCTGGGGAAGGGGCTATCGCCGATTTCCAATTCGACAACGTCCTTACCGGCCGCCTTCAATTGCTTGGCAATTGCCAGGACGGAGAACGCGGTTTCCACCGTAAGTTGACGCGAAAAATCGCTAAGCTGAACGGCCACGAAAGGTACCTCGAATGAGAGTCGTACTGAATGCCAGAGTTGCGACGGGCGAGCCTCTGTTGCAAGTTGATTTCAATCGCTTGGCAGGACACGAGTTCCAGCGTCAGTGAAGCGTGTCGAAGAATCTGCAGTAGGATGGGCATTCCTGCCCGTCTCTTCGTAAAAGCCAATACCGACGGGCAGGAATGCCCATCCTACTGAGACAATCCGCGACTAGGCGACATAAGCGTCGAACACGCGGGTTTGCTTCCAGTTGGGTTTGTTCTCGGCGATGAACTTCACGTGTTGTTCGTGAGTCTGGTAGGCGTCGTGAGCTTCGCGGCTTTCGAAGACCAGTTGCAAGGCCACGTCGAAGGTCTGGTCGTTGACTTCGCGGTTGAGGTCGCCGACACGCGTTCCCGCGGCGTAGAACAAGACTCCGGGATGTCCCTTCAAGTACTTGTGGCAGGCTTCAATCAACGTCGCTTTGGCAGCTTCGGAATTGTCGTTGAGCGTGAAGTAAACCATATGTCCGAGCATCTGACTTGCAGCCATGTGTCTGTCCTTAAAGTGCGATTCGAGTTGTTGAAGGGTTGCAGGATTGCCGGGGATTCTCACATTGAAAATCCCCTGGTAAGACTTGCGAGTTCTATCGGCGTTCCATGACGCCGACGGTCGCCAATAACGCCAGGGCCACCACTCCGGCCCCCAGCCCCAGCAGATTGGACCCGACGGGCAAAATGATTCCCAGTAGTTTGGGACCCATCAGGGCGGTGAGGGCTCCGGTCAGCAGCGACAGGTTGAGAATATTGACAATTCCGAGAGCTCCTGGGAAGAGTTTTTTTCTGCGGCTACCACCGGCTCGCAATTGGTTGAAGGCGACCGCGACGACGACCACCACGCCGACGATGAGACCTTCATAGACGTCGGCACCTGTTTTGATGATCTTGGCCACGCCGTCCACCACGACTCGCATGAAGAAGGCCCCCAGCACGGTACCGGGAATGGTTCCAGCGCCACCCTGCAGGCTGCAGCCCCCCACGACCGCCGAGGCGATGCCGTTGAGCTCATAGCCCCGTCCCAGAGTTTGCGGATCGGCGACTGCCTGGTCTCCGATGTAGAGGATGCCGGCCATGGCCGACAGCATCGAACTCAAACAGTAAGCCAGCCATTTCATCCGATCGGTCCGGATGCCGCTGAGCTTGGCTGCTTGTTCGTTGCCCCCCAGGGCATACAAATGGCGGCCAGTGACGGTGCGACTGAGCAACAGCCACATCACTCCGGCCAGTACCAGAAAGATCAGCGCAGGAATCCAGACGGATGTCGCGAGATAACGGAAATCCTCATCGTAAATCGGAATTTGCGTACTGCGTTGCGTGACGTTCTCGACGATGGCTCGGCCGAAACTGCGCAAGCCCACCAACGTCGCGAGCGTCGCCACGAACGGCGGCAAACCGATCACCGTGATCAGCCAGACGTGCAGGCTCCCGATCAGGAATCCAACGAACATCGTGCCCAGGATGGCAGTCGCAATGACGACTTTACTGACAGGCTGAGCCGCCACCATGTTCTCTTTATCGAGCATATACATGATGGTGGCGCAGATGGTCCCGCCAAACGCGATCACCGAGCCACTCGACAGGTCGATGCCGCCGGCAATGATGACGACCGCCGCTCCCAGGGCGAAGATCCCCAGCAACGATGTTTGCCGGATGATATCAATCGCACTGGACCGCGGATTGGCCCAATAGTTGTGCTGAGAATCCAGCACGGCGGTAACCACCACGCAAATCGCAATCGCGATCAGCAACCCCAATTCATGACGCTGTCGCAACATTGATTGGTAGACCTCGGGCTTCGAACATCCACTTGGAGCGGCGGAAAGTCACGCAGTTTTCTCTGGCAGGCTTGCGTTACGATGTCGTCAGGTTGTTGGCCTTCAACCAGGCTTTAAAGACATCAAGCGTCTGATACTCGGTCTTGGGACCGAAGCCTTGGTTCTTGATCGGGCTATTGGCGTCAGGAACCACGATCTTCAAACCGGTGTCAAAGATGTCGCCATCGGCTTCGCCCAGCTTGGGGAACATTTCTTTTTCGGTCGCCTGGTCGTCCGTAATCAGGGCTTTCAGGAACCGCACCGACTGATAACCCATCTGGTAGGGATTTTGTACGATCATGGCATCGACCTGGCCTTGACCCATTTGTTGGATGGTCAGCGGTTCGGCATCGAAGGCCAGAACTTTGACTTCTTTCCGTTTCCCCAGTTCCTTGACGACATCCACGATGGCCGGCGAGTTGTAAGAATAGATGCCTGCCAGAACGTTGACCTCGGGGTGATTCCGAATGGCGTTGCGAACGTTCTCTCTGGCTTGCGTGGGGTTAAAGTCGTCCGCCATGGCGTCGGCCGATTTAAACTTGGCACCGGCTCCCTCGGCCAATCCAGAGATGCGGTCCTGAGCGTTTCCGGCGCTCGACAGGCCTACGAAAGTGACATACTGGCCACCGTCCGGCAGCAGTTGGTTGGCACACTGGCCGAGTTCCACACCCGCCAATTTGTTGTTGGTGCCGATGAACGCGGTACGGGCATCACGGAATTTCTCGCGATCCAGATCCGAGTCAAACGTGATGACGGCGATCCCCTTTTTCTTGAGATTCCGCATCTCCTCGGCGAGATTGACGTTCTTGGCGTCGATCGCCGTGACGGCGATTCCAGCGATATCGGTCTGGCTGCCGTACTGCCGCAACTTGGAAATCTGCCCGCCAATCGTGGCGTCGTTGACTTCCAGGCTGGCCTTCAGTCCGGCATCGTCCAGTTTGAGATCAATCTGAGCCTGATCCACACCAGCGCGGCCTGCATCCCAAAAGGGAGAGTTACCATTCGTCATGACGATGATGCGTCGGACGCCACCAGCAGCTTTCGCCGCCGCGGGAGCTGCACCTTCCGCAGGGGCCTTCGCCCCGTTGGGCACCTTTTGATCTTCGCAACCGATGATCGCCAACAGTGTCCAGATACCGCATAGTCCGAGCATACGCGCGGATCCACTAGAACGAACCATGAGCGCTCCTTGATTCGAGTCCGAAAGATCGATTGAGACTGTCTGGAAATGTGATGCAGGTCGGGGCACCCAAATGCTTGACCGACTTGGTTAGCATGCGGGGCAGGGCCGATTCAAACCTATTAAAAACGTTTTGCCCGGAGTGGCCACCGTGCCCATTGAAAAATTTCTCATAAATGGCAAACAGGCGAGAATACAGGTGCTACGAGATGAAGTCAACGAGCCACACGTCGTGAAACTGGAATCATTTGAGGCGATCTGCTAAAGTGCGATATCGTAATGCAGGTTTGAAAACGCCCTGTGGTTGTCCCGGCGAACGGCTGGGGTGACGGTGTGGCGATTGTTTTTCGCGGTTGTTTTTTTCTGTGTGGGAGTTTGCGCATGTCCTCGGGAAGGAAGCCGGCGGCGATTTCCGGTGTGTCAGCCTCGACGGAAGCCGTCATTATGACGGTCTACCCTTCGATTGCAGCGTATGGTTTAGGCCGTACGTTCGGATCGATTTATGAGTCCATTCCGTTGCGGATTATGGGTGTCAAACTCTCCAATCTGCTGTTCGTGCTACCCACAGCACCGATCGCGGCGGGACTCTATTTCCTGCAAAAAGCGACCGGCGTGCGGTACACGTTGACGAATCGCTCGATGCAGATCTGGCACGCCTTGGGGAACCGCAAGGTGAAGCAAGTCTCGCTAGCCGACGTCACCGACGTCGTCGTTCGCGAGCAACCCGGCCAGCAGTTCTATAAAGCCGGCGACATCGTCTTGATTGGCGGCAAGGGCAACGAAGAGATCCTGACCTTGTCGGGCATCCCGTATCCCCACATTTTCCGCCAAACAATCCTGGAAGCCCGCGATGCACGCCAAATGGTGGCCAAGTCGCTGGAAACGATCAAGGCTCGCCCAGCAATCGCCTAATCAGCGATTCCACCGCAGCCGCATTATGTCGGCCGCAGTCAACGATCATAAAAAGGTCGCCTCAAGAGGCGGCCTTTTTTTACGCGCCGATATTTTTGAACGGGGGACTTGCTCCTCGGGTAAAGAAGGCGACCTTGAATGCCATTCGCGAGGCCGCAGTCAATAGGCGGTGGGCTGCGCGGGAAACCGCTGACTTCTCTCCCCTTGTATGGTTAAGTGGGCAACTGGATTGAGGAATGACGATTCAGAGAT
>JAZKFE010000212.1:0-15095 GCA_040386595.1 Planctomycetota bacterium
ACCGCTTGGTCTATTGAGGTTCGATAGACCAAGCGGTTCGGCAGGAGCCTCACCCTCCCGTTTGCTTCGCGGCCTAAAAGAATTCGTCGTCGTCCAGCAAATTGTTCTCGGTGATGACGGTCAGACCTTGCTCGGTCAAGATCCGCAAGGCGGTTTCGACATCGTCCACATACATGGCGATGCCTCCGCGACCTTGTCGCCGATAGAGCAACGGGTAGGTGTAGGAAATATTGATCTCGCCGGCCAGCAGTGCCATGCAGATCTTCAGGTACGGTTGCGGATCGTCGGGCAGTTCAACGCCCACCAGATCGCTTTCCGAAAACGCGAATTGGGAGAGTTGAAAAACTTCCCGGGCGCGGTCGGTATTGTTGACCATCACGCGAATGATGGCACAGTCGACGGAATTCGCCACGCTCAGGGCAACCACACGGATTTCGTTACGTTCCAAGTGCCGGAGCAAGTCGTACAGCCCGCCGACTCGGTTCTCCATGAACACACAAAACTGCCGCAAGCTGGGCCAGTCGCGGCCTCGCATGGTTGTGGCATCCGTGTGTTCGTCATCGCCAAAGCTCATTCCAGATTCCTCTTGAAGGTTCGTACCAACACCGCGAGGCAGCAGCAATCGATAAAACCCTGCCCGGTTTAGCCTCGAGACTTCCCACCGCAAAGCGTAGCGGGAGAAAATCTCCGTTACGCCAGCGACTGGGGTCAAAATTTTGATGGATCTCGCGGAGTTTTTTGATGGGTGTGTCTTATGCGAATCAACACGGTCCGTCAATTGGGGTTGCCGGGAGATCGCAGAATTCTCATCCGCGTCAAAAGCGGTTATCGTCCATGGCAACTGGCGGCACCAAGCTCTCGCCGGCATCCGCATCGTCACCCAGCACGCTCTCCGTATTATAGAGATCCCGCGCAATGATAGAGACCTTTCTATTTGATATGGGAAATGTTCTCGTCCATTTCTCTCATCCCCGGATGTGCGAGCAAATCGCAGTGGTGTGCGGGAGCACGTCGGACGAGATCCGTCACCTCTTATTCGATCTGCAATGGCAAAACGAATTTGAACGTGGTGAGCTGACCGAGTCGACATTTCGCGAACGTCTCGAGAATCATTTTCAACGTCCGATCGATCAACCCGCCTTGATCCACGCGGCCTCCGACATCTTTACTCTCAACACGCCGATGGTGCCGATCTTGAAATCGCTGCGGCGGCAAGGCAAGCGGTTGGTGTTGCTGTCCAATACCAGTATTTCGCACATTGAATTTGTACGCCGTGAATACGACATTCTGAGCAACTTCGATGACCTGGTTCTGTCGTATGAAGTCGGAGCGATGAAGCCGCAGCCCGCGATCTTCGAATCGGCTCTGAGCAAGATCCTTTGCCCACCCGAACGCTGCTTTTATACGGACGACATCCCGCCCTACATCGAAGCCGCGCGGCAGCATGGATTGCAGGCTGAAGTCTTCACGACAGCTGAATCGTTGGTGGCCCAATTGACCAATCGTGGGATCTCTATTGATTAGTGACATTAAGACCACATATGGTCGCAAAGAGCAATCTCGATGGGAACCGCCTGTTGTGTGATGCGTAGGGAGTTCCCCTCCAGAAAACCAGGAAGGCATTCGTGGTTACCCAGCTTATCTCTTGGCACGAAGCGCGTTGAGATGAGGCTGTTGCTCTTGAAAATGATCGGCAATTGACTGATAACAGCACGCAGTGGCGGCACTCAGGTGCCGTGCGCGACTTCCAAGCCCCATACAGGAGTCGAATATGTTGTCTGATCGTTGTCCTGATTGCGAATCCCCGAGCGAGAGCGCGGCTGATGTTTCACGTCGCCGTTTCTTGAAGACCGCTGCCGCGACTGCTGCAGTGGCATCCTTGCCCCGCGTGATCATCGCTGCGGACGAGACCAAGCCGACGCCTGAGAATCTGGTGAAGAAGTTGTACGAGTCTCTGACACCAGAGCAAAAGGCCGAGATCTGTTTCGACTGGAATCATCAGGACGATCGCGGACTGCTGCGGACACATGTCTCCAATAACTGGAATATCACCGAGACCTCCTGGAATGTCGGCGGGAAGCACTTCACCAACGATCAACAAGGGATGATCGAGGCCCTCTTCTGGGGACTCTATAATCCTGAATGGCACGACCGCCTGCGTAAGCAGTTGCAGGACGATGCCGGCGGATATGGCAAGGCTCAGACGATCGCCCTCTTCGGCACACCGGGTAGCGACAAGTTCGAATTCGTCATGACCGGTCGCCACCTCACCATTCGCTGCGACGGGAATACCACCGAGAATGTGGCATTCGGTGGACCGATCTTCTACGGTCACGCAGCCAGCGACTTTAACGAGCCCGCCGATCATGCAGGGAACGTTTACTGGCATCAGGCACTGAAGGCCAATGGCCTCTTCAAAATGCTCGATGGCAAGCAACGTGACAAGGCGCTGATTGAGACCGCACCACACGAGAGCAAGGTTGCCTTCCGCGGTAAGGGAGAAGAGATTCCCGGGCTACCAGTCACGGACTTGTCTGCCGACCAGAAGGCACATGCTCAGGAAGTCTTGAAAACCTTGTTGGAGCCGTATCGCAGTTCCGATCAGGAAGAGGCTCGCAAGTGCCTGGACGCCAAGGGGGGGCTCGATCAATGTCGCCTCGCCTTCTACAAATCTGGCGATCTGGGAAATGATGGCGTCTGGGACAACTGGCGTTTGGAAGGCCCGGCGTTTGTCTGGCACTTCCGCGGTACCCCTCACGTCCATGTGTGGGTAAATATCGCCGATGATTCCACTCTTCCCTTGAATGCTAAGGGCTAAGCGAATACGGTGCGTCAGCGTGACGCCGCAAGGCTTGGGGAAGTCTTGCGACGAAACGCCGAGTGTCCCGTGTGATGGCAGCTGTCAGTTCTCTGGCAGCAGTGAGTCAACTGTTGATGTGCTGGGAAAGTTGACTCTGCCGAATTCAATCAAACCTCAGATCTGGTGGTCTGATTGAGACTTCGGTCTTTCGAAAAAGTCAAAAATCATGGCACGGCATTCGCGAAACACGTGCCAAACCTATTCTGCAAATCACGAGGCAGTTCTTTGGGTGACCTTGGTCAGCTCGAAGCTCATGTAGGGGTAGGCTCGGGGGCAGTGGCCGAGCTGTAGGTGGTTTGAATTCCAGAACCATCTGCGGTCTTAAGTATTGGCCGAAACGCTCGAAACCTGGATCAATTCCTTCAGCACAGTGAGACCATCTTGGCTCGAGATAAACGTTCGCTCGTTAACCGTAGATCATTCCTGCCCACACAAGTGAAACCGGTTTGCGAAACTTGGCCCCTTCTCGAACGGCTGGCTTTTCATCAGACAACAACTCAGCGCCTGACATTCAAGCAGGATGTTGAAACCTATCGCCACTTCGGCGCGCGGGCATTCGGTGCTTGGCGGTTTAAGGTCGAAGACTTTGGCGAGTTTCGTGCCTTTGACTTGTTGAAAGAAAAAGAGCTGACCGTCTCCAGCCTGTCCTGGGCGGGCGGTTTTGCCTACTCCGACGGCGAGGCCTATGAAGCGGCCATTGCCGACGCTTTTGGCGCCGTGAAGATGGCCCAGACTCTCGATGCCTCATGCTTGGTTGTCCTGCCTGGGACTCGTGGTTCTTACACGGTGAACCATGGCCGTCGCATGATCATTGAAGCGCTGCAACGCGTGGCGGACGTGGCCGGAGCACGGGGCGTGCAGATCGCTCTGCAGCCCGTCGACAAGGCGTTCGCCGGAGATGGCTGCTTCCTGGATTCGCTCGACAAGATGCTGGAGTTTCTGACCGATTGCCGGCATCCGCAAATTGGTCTGAATCTGGATCTATTCCACTTGCGCAACACCCCTGGTTTGCTGCAGCGAATTCCGGAATTGCTGCCTTGGATTCGTTTGGTGCAACTCAGCGATTGCCAGCAGAAGCCGACCAGCGACATGGATCGCTGCCTGCTGGGGACGGGTACGTTGCCCGTGGTAGAACTGGTCGATGCCCTGGAAGTCGCGGGTTATCGCGGGTTTTACGAGGTCCCGTTGATGTCCACGGTTTGCAAAGGCAACTACTCAGAAGTGCTACGGTCCACACGGCGAACGTTCGAGGAGTTGGCGACAGCTCGCTAACCGAGTAACATCCAGGATCTGAACTGCCCCGTTCCTGGAGAGTGTTATGGACCATCGATTGCTCAACCTGGATGAATTGGCCATCCGGCTGGGGCGCGATCGTCGAGAAGTCGAACGACTCGTCCAGCGTGGTAATCTGCCAGGCCGCAAGGTCAATGACCAATGGCAATTCCATCCGGCGGAGGTGACGCAGTGGCTGGAGCAAGAGATCCGCGGCTATAACGAAGCCGAACTCGTGCAGGTCGAGGGAGCTCAACGATCCACCGAGTTGGATCCGCAGCTCCCCGTGACCAGCCTGTTGAAACCGGAATTGGTGCAAGTGCCATTAGAGGCCCGCACCAAGCGTTCGGTGATGGAATCGCTGTTGGAGTTGGCGGGCCGGACGTGGCAGGTCTGGGAACCAGCGGCCATCCTGAAGGCGATGCTGGAGCGTGAGACGGCGTGCTCCACCGGCTTTGACAATGGCGTGGCCATTCCGCACACACGGACCCCGATGCCCGACGCACTGGGGGAATCGGTGATTGCTTTCGGACGGACGTTTTCGGGGATCCCGTTTGGAGCCCCCAAACGTGCTCTGTCCGACGTCTTCTTTCTGGTCCTCTGCCGCGATTCCAGAACTCATCTGCAAATTCTGGCACGCCTGGGACGCATGATTCAGCTGCCCGGATTTTTAGACGAACTACGAGCCACCGACGATCCGCAAGCGACGTATGAAGTCATCGTCGCCGCGGATCAGAAGCTGTCCTGAGGTATTGCCTACGCAGTAGCAAGCAACGCCGTGAAGGAATCTGGGAGGGTGAGGCTCCTGCCGAACCGCTTAGTCTACTGAGAGTCGAAAGACTATGCGGTTCGGCAGAAGCCTCACCCTCCCGATAATTCGAATCACCAAGAATCCAAGGTCCCTTGCGGATTTGCGCTCCCAAGCCCTTCACGGTCCACGCAAATGTTGCGTGATTCAAAAGGTAGAGGTGGTGATTGCCGACAGCGGCAAACAACCATTCGGCTCACGCCGGACGCTCGCCTGATTCACGGCATTCCACCATTGGCAACTAACCGCGTTTCCGCGTTTGGCCGGAGCGTTTCTTGCCCTGCTTCTCCGAGCGAAATTGCTTTTCCCGAGGTGGCTGTCGGCGGGGTTTGATGTCCTGCCCGACTGCTGACCGGGGAGCCGTGGTCTCTTTGCTTTCTTCCGTCTTGGGTTTCCCACGACGATGACGCGACCTGGCGCGATCACTGGGGGCTTCGCGCTGCAACTCGGGGGCACGCTTCGGGGCGGGCGGATACTCGGGATGGTCGATCTCGACTAACAACACGCAGCGAATAAACCGCTCGATGGCGAGCAGCGAATCTTGATCTTCGGGCTCGCAGAAAGTGACCGCAATACCCCGGTTACCGGCTCGGGCTGTCCGGCCGATGCGATGCACGTAGGTTTCACAGTCGCGAGGCACATCGTAATTCACGACATGGGTGATGCCATCGACATCAATGCCGCGAGCGGCAATGTCGGTCGCTACCAACACATTGACCCGATTCGCCTTGAAGTCGGACAGTGCCTTCTCACGCATCAACTGCGTCTTGTCACTGTGAATGGCATCGGCCTTAATATCATGTCGTACCAGCTGCCCCGCAACGCGGTCGGCGTGATGTTTCATCTTCACGAAGACCAGCACGCGGCTGGCCTGCCGTGACAACAGGTAGTGCATCAACAGCTGAAGTTTGTTGTGCTTTTCCACGTGGTAGACGTACTGATCGACGGCTTCCACCGTGGGATGTTCCGGCGCGACGTGAATCTCGACCGGATCGATCAGAATACTGGATGCCAAGTCGACGATATCAGCCGGCATCGTGGCGGAAAAGAACAACGTCTGGCGAGCCGTAGGCAGTTCGTGAATCAGCTCAGTGACGTCGGGCAAAAAGCCCATGTCGAGCATCCGGTCGGCTTCATCCAGAACCAAGATCTCCACATGTCCGAGGTCGACGTGTTCCTGCTTCAGCAGGTCCAGCAACCGACCAGGAGTAGCAACCAGGATATCTACGCCCGGCTTAATGGTTTTGATCTGACGTGCGGCTCCGACACCGCCGAACACCAAAGCGTGCTTTAAGGGGCTATGCTTGCCGTAGGTCCGGAAGCTCTCGTCGACCTGCGCCGCCAACTCTCTGGTGGGGGTCAGGATCAGAGCCCGGACTTTCCGGATTTGATTCTTGGGGGGCTGACGGCATTGGGTCAGTCGATGAATCATCGGGAGTGCGAAGGCCGCTGTTTTGCCCGTACCCGTTTGAGCACACCCCAGGACGTCACGCCCCTCCATGATCAGAGGAATTGCTTGCACTTGAATGGGCGTGGGGATGGAGTATCCCGTCTCACGAATCGCCTTCACGATCGGTTCGGCCAGGTCAAACTCGTAAAACGAGTGTTCTGATTCTTGTTCCTGCTCGTGATCCATACAGCGCTGTCCGAACCTTTCCGATGAAACTGCTCAATCTTTCCCCGATGATTTGCGATTGGGTAGTATATCGTACCCGCGCAGCGTACGGAATTGACGATAATTCGTGCACTTCACGGAGCGAAGATGATGGGATCCCCTCTGCTGCCCCAGAGCTGGGCCAGATTTTGGATCCTGATTGGAAAATCATTGGCCATTTCTGTGAGAGTTTTCAAGGCTTTTGCCTCATCCACCGTCAGGGAGCGCTGTTATGCCGATCCGGCTAGGAATCATTGGGATGTGGCACACCCACGCCGCTGGTCTCGTATCGCAGATCGCCGCGCATCCGGATGAATTTCAGCTCGTCGCGGGCTTTGATCCCGAACCGCAGGTGGTCTTGCAGCGCCAGCAGGTGTGGCAGACGCTGCTCCCGCAATTTAAGTGGCAGACCTCGGCAGAGGCTGTGTTGAAGGAAGAACTCGACGGCGTCATCGTCGAGGGGCGGGTGCATGAAAATCTGAAGTGGGCACAGTTAGCAATCGACAGTGGCCGACCGGTCTTGCTGGAAAAGCCCGGGGGAAATAGCTTTCAACCGTTCGAAACGCTGCTTGCCACGGCACAGCGGAAGAATCTGCATGTGCAGCTGATTTATCTGTTTCGCTATATGTCGGCGATCCAGGAAATCCTGGCCCGGGCGAAGCGCGGAGACCTCGGTCACATCTATGAATTTCGCGGTCGCCTGCCGAAAGATCTGGCAAATTACGATGATTTTGTGCGCGAACTGAGCGGTTACCGGGGAGGCATCTTCTTCGAAATGGGAGGCCATCTGATTGATCTGATGGTGGCTCTGATGGGCAAACCTCAGGCTGTGACCCCCTTCCTGGCACATCATCACACGGGGAGCGAACTGGGCATCGAACGCAATTTCACCGACAATGGCGTCGCGGTGTTCACGCTGCAAAAAGGCTGGGGAATCATCGAAGTCCCCGCCTTGGAAACCGCCACGCATGCTCGGCGTATTGAAGTTTACGGCACTACGGGCACGTGTGTCCTCCCCCATTTGGGCAGCGGACACCTCGGAAATCATCAGACACAACCCCTGGATGTCTATTCCGCAGACCGAGCCAGCTGGGAGCATCTCGATCTACCGGCGGCAACGTTGCAGATCAGAGACCTGCGAGAATTCGCGGCGGTGATTACGCAGCAGAAAAGCCCCGACTTTTCTCCCGAACACGACCTGATCGTCCACGAGGCCCTGCTCCGCGCCAGCGGGATGTGGGCTTAAAACAGATCGAAGTTCTTTGAAGTGGAGTCGGTGAGAACGTCGCATCTGGCTCGAGGCACAGCCTATCCGCGGAACAAAAATTGCACTTTTTTCGACCGCGACCTCAAAAACACATCCGCAATCATTCATCTGCGATCAAATTCTGTCACATTCAGCCGCAAATTTCCCATCGCTTGATCGATTATTGACTCGTGCTAACCTGCTTTGTGGTGCGGCTTTCCGGGCACCGTGTGTGCGGTTTCGTGAACGACTCGCATTGTGTAGGATGAGTCGTTCGCATCCGCGGAGGTGCGAAGGACTGCATATTGGAGAGGAAAGTGTTGCGTATGCCGGATGCTATCGAGGTGATCCCTGTTGCGGGCCCCGTCCAGGGGCGAATTCGTCCTCCCGGGTCAAAAAGCCTGACCAATCGCGCCCTGATTGTGGCTGCGCTGGCGCAGGGGACATCACGTCTTCAGGGAGTCCTCGACAGTCAAGACACGCGAGTCATGATCGACAGCCTGCGACGCCTGGGCTTGCAGGTGCAGCAGGACGTGGCCGCCTGCACGGTCGAGATCACCGGCTGCGGAGGCCAGTTTCCCAATTCACAAGCCGACTTGTGGCTGGAGAATAGCGGCACCAGTATCCGCTTTCTGACTGCCATGTGTGCTCTCGGCCAAGGCGTGTATCGATTGGATGGCAACGAGCGGATGCGGGAACGCCCGATCGGCGAACTTGTGAAAGGTTTACAACAGCTGGGCGTAGATCTGGAATGTGAGCTCGGCACCGAGTGTCCGCCGGTCGTGATGCGGGCTTCTGGTTTGCGTGGCGGGGTGACTCATGTTCCGGGCAGCGTTTCCAGCCAATTTTTGAGTGCCCTGCTGATGGCCGCCCCCGGAGCCAGCGGTCCGCTCGATATCCACATTGATGGCTATCTGGTCTCCGAGCCTTACATCGACATGACGATGGGGGTCATGGCCAAGTTTGGAGTGCAGGTCCAAACGCCGGAATCCGGCCGTTATTGCATCCAGCCCCAGGCTTACAAATCGAATCAATACGACATCGAACCCGATGCGTCTGCCGCCAGCTATTTCTTCGCTCTGGCTGCCATCACCGGCGGTGAGATCACCGTCGAGGGACTGTCTCGCTGGTCGTTACAAGGCGACATTCATTTCGTCGAAGCCCTGGAGCAGATGGGCTGCGATATCCGCTACGAGCAGGATTCCGTCACCGTTCGCGGCAAGCCCTTAAAGGGCATCGAAATCGATATGAATGCGATCAGCGACACCGCTCAGACTTTGGCCGTGGTCGCCCCCTTCGCTCAAGGCCCGACCCGCATTTACAACGTCAAGCACATGCGGTTCAAAGAGACCGATCGCATCACGGCCCTGGTGACAGAGCTGCAACGATTGGGATTGCGAGTGGACGAGACCGAAGACGGCCTGACGATCCATCCCGGGCCGATGAATCCGGCGACGATTGCGACCTACGACGACCACCGGATGGCGATGAGTTTCGCGCTGATCGGGCTGCGAACTCCGGGGATTTTCATCGCGAATCCCGGATGCACCGCGAAAACCTATCCCCGATTCTTCGAAGACCTGGCCGCATTGACTCAACCGGCTCGGGCTTAGAGCGTTTTGACGAACCATACTCGTCAATGCATCAAAGATGCTGACCGCAAGAATGTGATTGGCTTGTGAATTCGGGTTCGCAAACAACTTCCCTGAAAGGGAAGAACAACATAGCCCAGGGTCGCTCGGTATGTCGAGCGCCCCCTGGGACATGAGCTCCACAAGTCTCCAACCCTGTAAGGGTTGCACCTGCTGAATGGCTCGCAACAAGTGGAACCCATTCAGGGTTCTTTCCCCGTTTTGAACCGTGTCCCCAGGGTGCGCCGTGAGTACTCGGCGACCCTGGGCTTTGTTGTGTATCCCCTTCGGGGAACTGAGATTTGCCAAGCCTGCTAACTGAAGATCAGACAACGATTCCTGGCTTGCTCCAAGAAAAATTCCTTTAAACCGCTCTAGCTCGAGTTGAGTTGGTGGTTGTGCGACGGGCGATCGTGGTTGAATTGACGGCGTGCGTCGCCAACTACCGCCGGGTATAGGGCACGACCGATCAGTCCAAAACACAACGAGCGCGTCCCTCCTCATTTCGAAGGAGACGCACTCGTTACTGCGGAGAAGAGTCCGGCATTGTCCGGCAGCTCAGTTCAAATCGAACTTGAACTCTTTGAGCTCGCCCCCGACCGTCGCTTTGAGTTCGGTCTTCGCCGTATCGGAGTATTTCGCCGGCAGTAATTGAACCAGCTGCGGCGGCTTCTTGTCCCGCGCCACGACTTTGCCGGCGGCCATCGCCTCGTTGGCCGCGGTCAGGATCACCTTGTACTCTTCCTCCGTCATCATTCCCGGCGGGACCAACTTCGAGACGGTCACCTTATAGTTTCGCGGAACAACCCCCTTCGCATCGGCTTTGGGGCCGAAATGTGACGTCAACTTATATTGCCCCTGCGCGTCAGTCTGCCCAACAGCTGACTGGCCGTCTTCCGCAATGAAAGTCACATAAGCGTTGGCCAGTGGATTTCCCTTCCACTGAACGGCTCCGCCGGTGGGAACCGTTTTCGGCACCGCGGCTCCCCCCGTACACCCCGCCAAAAACCCGCCAGCGACCATCGCAACCACAAAAAATCGACTCATCACGCTAACTCCCAAGGAGTTACAACAAAACAGTACGGTCGGCTTCCGGCGCCAGAGGCATCAGCCGTACCTATTTTTCAATCAAAATTGACCTTTATGCAGTTTAATGGCTCGCATAAGCCAAAACAAACTTGATATTATGTATCAATATCAAATATTGTTTTCAAGCAGGTCCTTGAATACATCTGGCCGCGAAGAAAGTTCACACATGACTACCAGCAGCGCTCTGCCACCGGTTCGACGCGGGACGATCCGCCATCAGGTTGTTCGGTCTCTGTTGTCAGCCATCGTCGCGGGACGATTTTCAGCGGGCCATCGCATGGTCGTTCAAAGTCTCGCGGCAGAGCTGGGAGTCAGCGCCACCCCCATCCGGGAAGCGCTCGTCGAGCTGGCTGGGATCGGAGTCGTGGACATCCTGCCCAATCGCAGTGCCGTCTGCCGCAGATTCGACCGGGCCGAAGTTCGCGGGATCTACCAGATCCGCCGCGTATTAGAAGTCGAAGCCACACACGAAGCCTGCGGCAAAATTGCCCCGGTCGAACTCTCTCGCATGCACCAAGTCTTCACGCAGTTAATGGATTCACGTTTAGGAACGAGTGACTGGTCGCGTCGCGCTGTCGTCGCCGACATCGAACTGCACCGCATGATCTTAACCCATGTCGCCAGCGGTCGGCTGATGGACGAGATCAATCGCTACAACCAACTGGTCCAGGTCGTGCGGGAAGTGGTCGACAACGACCTGCGGGCTCAAGAAATCGCAGTCTCCGAGCATTTAGAAATCGTCCGCGCCCTGCAGAACAACCAACCCGCCGAAGCCGCCATGGCGATGGACCGGCACATTCGCAGCACGGCCGCAGTCGTCGAAGCGTCGATGTTCTCGCACCGTTCAATGTCATCTTCTGAGGTTCCGACTGAGGCGCCTCAGTTCAATTGAATACTTTATGATTTGCCATTTTCTTTTTCGGTTTCGTTCCCTCATTGTTGGAGATGTACCATGGACTCCCGCAGCCGTCCGAATCGTGGATTTACGTTGATTGAATTGCTGGTGGTAATCGCCATCATTGCCGTTTTGATTGCCTTGCTGCTCCCCGCCGTGCAGCAAGCGCGTGAGGCCGCACGACGCTCGCAGTGTAAGAATCAGCTCAAACAACTGGGGCTGGCCCTGCACAACTACCATGACACCTTTAGCACATTCGTGCATATGTGCGGTGGGACCTCGGGTGGACGAGGTCTCGGCCCGGATGATAATCCGGTCGGTGTGGCTCCCGGTTTTGGGCAGGGAAATGAAAACCGAGTTAGCGGCTTTGTCGGATTGCTGCCCGCTTTGGATCAGGCTCCGTTGTACAATCAAATCTCTTCCGCTCTGGGGACTTATCCCCCGTGGGGATCATCCCGAGACGATGGTTCCTATACTCCGTGGCAGGCTAAACTGCCGGTCCTCATCTGCCCGTCCAATCCGACAGGGGCACCGGGTGCTTACCCTTGGGCTTCCCCCCGGAGCTATGCCTTTTGCATGGGCGATACCGTTAACAACTCGTTTACCTACAACGGGCGTGGAATGTTCGGCTATCGGTCCAGCACTCGGATGCGAGACCTCACAGACGGGGCCAGCAATACGATCATGGTCGGCGAACGGGCGATCTACACAGGCGGGAACGATGTGCAAGGTTTGAGTGCGACCGGCGTCACGACCGCATTATCGAATCCGAGTGTTTGTTTCACCCAAGCCAGCGGTGGCAAGTACACCACGACAAATCTGGCCAAAGACCGTCACCAGGGAGGAATGTGGCATCACGGCCAGCCGCATTTCGGGGGCTTCAATACCGTATTGCCCCCCAACAGTCCCTCCTGCATGGATAATCAATACGGTGACAGTTGGGCGTTAGTCAGTGCCAGCAGCTATCACGTCGGTGGGACGCACATCCTGATGGCCGATGGATCGGCTCGATTTGTCAGCGAAAATATCAACACAGGCGCCCTCAGCACAGCTCCGCCCACCAGTGGCATTAGCCCTTATGGTGTCTGGGGAGCCTTAGGCACCAAGAGCGGTTCCGAAATCGTCGGTGAGTTCTAGTAAACGCTAACAAAACCTCTGCAGTTATTTCGAATCCTGATGAAATACAAGGATTCGAAATCGCCTACAGCCGGTTTTGTTAGAAGGGCAAGTCCCCAATATTCCCGGGTGCGAACGCCTTGAGTTCGTCGCACCCGATGGGACGCATGCGACATTCCTGGTGAGCTCTGTGGTCTCGGTCACATGACTGATGTCACAGGCTCTCCGGGGCTTGCCGAACTCAAACCGCCAGAAATTTACCAGCCAGAATAAGCAGTCTTCGTCTGCTCGAAGCCGACCGGTGCCATGTGCAGCTTGCGCAGGGACTAAAAATAAAAAATAGTCCGCTCCGGTCGACCGTAATACATCGCGACATCAGTCTTGTCAGGGGAATCGTGGATGCAGCATTTCAGATTTTTCACACTGCTGGCCCTGTGGGCAACGTCCGGAGTCGCGACTCTGACCGCTGCGGAAACCGCCGTCGATGATCCGCAGGCCGCGGAATTCTTTGAGAAGAAAATCCGCCCCGTGCTGGTCAATCGGTGTGTCGAATGCCACGGCGAAGACAAGCAAAAGGGGAGCCTGCGCCTCGATTCCCGGGAAGCCGCCCTGGAGGGGGGCGATAGCGGAGCCGTGTTGGTTCCCCAAGACCCGATGAAGTCGCTGCTGATGGATGTCATCAGCTATCGGGGCGAAATCAAAATGCCCCCCAAGACCAAACTGTCCGAAGCCGAAATCGCCGACCTCACAATGTGGGTGAAACTCGGCGCTCCGTGGCCCAATTCCAAGCCGACCACGACTCCCGCCCCCTCGACGGCATCCGAGCTGACGGTTATCACTCCCGAACAAAAAGCGTTCTGGGCCTTCCAACCCATTACCGATCCGCAACCACCCGCAGTGAAAAATGAAGCCTGGGTGCAATCTCCGTTAGATCGCTTCATTCTCGCCGACTTGGAAGCCAAAGGCTTTCAGCCGGCTCCCCCAGCTGACAAACGCACGTTGATCCGTCGGGTCACGTTCGATCTGACAGGACTGCCGCCGACCGAGATGGAAGTCAACGGCTTCCTGGCCGATGACCAACCCGGAGCGCTGGGACGCCTCGTCGACCGGCTGCTCGAATCGCCCCGCTACGGCGAACGCTGGGGCCGGCACTGGCTCGATATTGCCCGCTATGCCGACTCCAACGGGCTGGATGAAAACCTAGCCTACGCGAGTGCCTATCACTACCGCGACTATGTCGTTCGGGCCTTCAATCAGGACAAGCCGTTCAACGAATTCGTTGTCGAACAGATCGCCGGAGATTTGCTGCCCGACAGTGGTCAGCCCGATTTACAACGCGATCGCCTGACGGCCACCGGCTTCCTGTGTCTGGGCGCCAAGATGCTGGCGGAAGACGACCCCGTCAAAATGCAGATGGACATTATCGACGAACAAGTCGACACGGTCGGCCGAGCCTTCATGGGTCTAACGATCGGCTGTGCCCGCTGTCACGATCACAAGTACGATCCGCTGCCGACCGCCGACTATTACTCCTTGGCGGGAATCTTCAAAAGTACCAAGACGATGGAGAACTTCACCGTCGTAGCTCGCTGGCAAGAACGTCCGATCGCGACTCCCGAACAGCTGGTGGCCCGCCAGGCACACCAGACACGGATTGATGCCCAGAAGGCAGCCGTGCAGACTCTCGTCACGCAAGGAAATGACGCCTTACTCAGTCAGGCACGGGAACACGTCGGACTCTATCTGCTGGCGGCCACCCGTCAACAACAGCTGGCCGCGATGCTCGATCAGGCCCAGGTCCGGGGCAACTCTCCTGATCTGAAAACGATCCCCGGAGCCATCCTGATTGAAGCTGAAGATTTCCAACGCGGTAACGTGATGAAAGACCGCGAAACGTACGGACAAGGTATCGGGGTCCTGGTCAATGCTGGCCCCACACCGAACTTTGCCGAATACGATCTGCAAGTCCCGACCGACGGAGATTATCAACTCGAAATCCGCTATGCAGCGGCAGCGGCTCGGCCCTCAAAACTGTTCGTCGACGCCAAGCTGCGTCGCGCTGATGTCACCAGCAAAGCCACGGGCTCGTGGACTCCGGATAGTCAGACTTGGTTTGTCGAAGGGATCTACCGGCTGAGTGCCGGGTCGCACATGATCCGCCTGGAAAATGCCGGGCCGTTCCCGCACATCGACAAGCTGTTACTGACCCCCGCGAAAAATGCCACCGGGCAATTGGTCGAATTGCCGGCGAGCGACTATCAGCCACTAATGGGTGTCACGGGGCAGTTCGCCACCGCGTTGGAGAAATCGACGACCGATCCCAAATCGATCTGGACCGCGTGGCAGCAATTCCGCAACGACCAGCGGTTGGTGATCGACGAGAAGACCCCGGAAAATCAGGTCGCGCGGTTGTTGGGGAGTGCTGAGCCCACCTCGTTGAATGAACTCGGCCAACGGTATCAGATGGCGTTTCAAGAAGCGTTGACCGCGTGGAAAGCTCAACAAGCAGACCCGGCCAAGCAAG
>JAZKFE010000212.1:15105-18434 GCA_040386595.1 Planctomycetota bacterium
GCCTTGACCGAACTGGCCGACGCCAGCTTAGAAACCTTCCGCCGTGCAGCACTGGACCCCGCCGGCGTCTACGCAGTTCCAGCAGATTCCGAATCGGGTTTCCCCGCCGAAGCGGTCGCGGCCCTCAAACTGTCACGTGACCAATTGAAGGATCTCGAAGCCTCGTTGCCGCAGTTCACCGAGGTCATGGCCGTCTCGGAACAAAAGGCCGAGAACCTGAAGATTCATCTTCGGGGCAGCCATATGACTCTGGGGCGTGAGACTCCACGGCAGTTCCTGCGAGTCATTGCTGGCGACCAACAGACACCACTCGCCGCAGACCGCAGCGGTCGCCTGGAACTCGCCAACTGGTTGATCAGCCCGGACCATCCCCTCACGTCTCGCGTCATCGTCAACCGTGTCTGGCAATGGCACTTCGGCGAGGGCATTGTTCGCTCACCCGATAACTTTGGCCGGCTGGGAGAACGTCCCACGCATCCACTGCTGCTCGACTGGCTGGCCAAACGGTGTGTGGAACAAGGCTGGTCGCTGAAGCAAATGCATCGGCTGATTCTGCTGTCGTCCACCTATCAAATGAGCACAACTTACAATGAAGCGGCCGCCGAGCAAGACCCGGAAAATCGCTTGTGGTGGCGGATGAATCGCCAGCGGCTGGAAGTCGAAGAAATTCGCGACGCGTTGCTGGCCGTCGGTGGAGCCCTGGATGACAAGATGGGGGGGACTTACCTGGCAACGGGCAACCGGCAGTATGTCACCAGTACCGCCAACATCAATCCGGTGATTTATCAGCACAACCGGCGGTCGATCTATCTACCGGTCATTCGCAGTGCGTTGTACGAGCTCTTCCAGGCGTTCGACTTCGCTGACCCCAGCGTCATGAATGGCCGCCGCGATCAAACTACGGTCGCCCCGCAGGCCCTCTTTATGATGAATAGCGCACTCGTCCTGGAGCAGTCGCAGCGTCTCGCCACCGAACTTCTGGGACAACCTGAACTAGATACAGCGGGACGAATTCGCGCGCTGTATCTCAAAGTCTATGGTCGACCGCCAACCCCAGTAGAAATCCAGCGGGATACCGCTTACCTGGAGCGTTTCCGCCAGGCCGCCGGTGAAAAAATTCCTGCCGCTGAAATTGAATCCCGAGCCTGGCGCAGCCTGAGCCGCGCCGTGCTGGCAGCCAATGAATTCTTGTACGTCGAGTAACCGAGGCCACGCCCGAATCAGTCGTCAGCTTTCGGTCGCCGACGGAACCAGAACTCACCATATTGAATGCGAGTTGATTACCATGCAGTGCAATTCCTTCACACCGGTCTTTACCCGCCGCCAGATGCTGCAAATGAGCTCGGCGGGATTCGGACAGATGGCGCTAGCCGGCCTGTTAAACGCCAATACTCCGGCGCCCAACACCAGCCCACTGGCCCCGAAGTCACCGCACTTCCCGGCAAAAGCGAAACGGGTCATTTTCCTGTTTATGCACGGCGGACCATCGCAAGTCGACACCTTCGACTACAAGCCGTTGCTCGACCGCGATCATGGCAAACCCCTGCCCTTCCCCAAGCCGCGTGTCTTTTCGGCACCGACCGGCAACTTGCTGAAGTCCCCCTGGAAGTTCCAGCAGTACGGTCAGTCCGGAGCCTGGGTCAGTGAACTGTTTCCGCATGTCGGTAAGTGCGTCGACGACCTGTGCATCATCAACGGCATGCACGGTTCGAACTCGCGACACGGTGGTGCGTTGCTGGAGTTGCACACGGGCAGCGATACTTTCGTCCGCCCCAGTCTGGGGTCCTGGCTGACCTATGGCTTGGGAACAGAAAACCAGGATCTGCCCGGGTTCATCACCATGTGCCCCACGCTGACCCACGGTGGTGTAAACGCCTATAGCTCGGCCTTCCTGCCCGCCGTCTACCAGGGGACACCGCTGGGAAATGCCAGCATTCCTTCGGAGCAAGCCAAGATCCCGTTCATCGAAAATGCCGAAGGTCAGCCGCGAGATCTGCAGCGGTTGGAGCTCGATCTGCTCCGGGAAATCAACACCGAACGCATGAATCAAACGGGCCCTGATCTGGCTCTGGAAGGCCGTATCAATTCGTTCGAACTCGCCTTCCGCATGCAAACCGCCGCTCCGGAACTGCAAGAGATTTCCAACGAAACGGAAGAAACTCAAAAGCTGTACGGGCTCGACAATCCCAAGACGAAGAATTTCGGCCGGCAGTGTTTGATGGCTCGACGATTCATTGAGCGTGGCGTGCGATTCGTACAATGCACCCACAGCTACAAATGGGACCAGCACGGCAATCTGAAGCAAGACCACGGCAACAACGCCATGGAGGTCGATCAACCGATCGCCGCCTTATTGCAAGATTTGAAAACGCGTGGTCTGCTGCAAGACACGCTGGTCCTGTGGGGTGGTGAGTTCGGCCGCACGCCGGTCGCCCAGGGAACCGACGGCCGCGACCATAATCCTCAAGGCTATACGATGTGGATGGCCGGCGGCGGGGTGAAGCCCGGTATTCGTTACGGCAGTACCGACGACTACGGCTATTTCGCCGTCGAAAACAAAGTTCACCTGCACGACTTACATGCCACCATGCTGCACTTGCTCGGCCTAGACCACCTGAAGTTAACCTACCGCTACGCCGGCCGAGACTTCCGTCTGACCGACGTCCACGGCGAGGTCGTCCACGATATCATCGCCTAACTCCCAAGAGGGACTGGAGATAGGTCCTGACAACAGGAATGGAAGTCGCGAACGCCAATTCAAAGGGATCAAAGAATTCAAAGAAGAGGCGCGAATGCGTGAGGGCAAGCCTGGGTGAATGGCAACCGTATTTCGGCCCGGAGGGCCCGTCGTCGGTAGCCAGAGGTGTTAGCCTCTGGAACGAGAAAACGTACGAATTTAATGCATTCCGCCCCGGAAGGGGCCGGCCCCTTCTGCCTACGCCGTGAACGATTTTCGCTCGCAAATTCTCAAGGGATCTTGAATTCCTGGTGATTCGAATCCTTGAGAGGGTGAGGCTCCTGCCGAACCACTTGGTCTACAGGAACTTGCAAGACTGAGCGGTTCGGCAGGAGCCTCACCCTCCCAGATTCCTTCACGGCGTACCCCGGAGGGGCGACACTCAATTGCGGAAGTGCCGCCCATTCAGGGCTTTAGATCAATTAAAGACGAGTCCGTGGGCTGACGCCCACGGCTAAGTTCTGTCGTCCCTGTCGGGACTGTGGAAGAACATCAGGTGATCGCTCGGCGATCAATAACGATTCCGATTCCATTTCAGGCTGCAACGGCTCATTTCATATCAGGAGATGTCAATAAAAGCGATGAATTGCAC
>JAZKFE010000212.1:18444-21153 GCA_040386595.1 Planctomycetota bacterium
TTACTCCGCTGCGGCCTTCTTCTCGACTTCGGGTTTGCCGGTCTTGGGCGGCTCGGTGGTCTTCCCCTTGGCGGCGACCGGGATCAGTTCAATCGTCACGGGGGTGTCGACATCGGGCAGGCGTTCGGTCCAGGCTTCAAACAGCAGTTCTTCAGAACCGTTCCCGCTGCGGGTGGCGATGTCTAATGTGGCGCTGCCGAAGTTGGCCACGCAAATCAAATCACCGTCTTCAGCGCGATAGTAATTTTCTTTCGTGGTTTCATCGAGGTAGTAGCTGCTGCCGGCGAAAACCCAGTGGGCCTCCATCTGCCGCGACTGTGTGCGGGTATAGAACTGTTCGATGCATTTGCGAAAGGCTTTGTCCTGGGTCATGGCCAGATAACGATTCTTGACTTCTTCAGTCATCGGCCCGTACCAGATCAACTCCTTGTTTTTCGGATCGAACCGCATCTCATCCAGCCGCTCGGTGATTTTGACATCCGGGGGCAGCTTTTCGAGTTTCTCGGCAAAGAAGCGATAGGTCACATAGCGGATCAGCTCTTGAGCCGGCACGCGATGGACTTTGCCTTTGGGGTCGGTCCATTGGACGAAGATATCAATTTGTTGCCCGGTAGGTGGTTTATAAGTGGGATCGAACTCGACCGACTTCCCCTGCTCTGCCCCCAATGCCAGTAAGCCGGCATGGACCACATAGGCTTTGGTGTCGACACTCAGAATGGCTTCGTGTTCCTTGGTCTGCTTCAAACAGCACAGGAGTTCCAAGGCTCCCTTTTTTAAGCAGACGCGACCTTTCAGTATCAAGCGTTTGCCGGCGGCGTCGAGCAACACGGTTTCTTGCTTATTGAGCGGCCGCAGTTTACCGGGTGTCGCGGCCTTCTCCGCCACGGGGGTTGCCGCAGGCTTCGTCGTGGTGGCGGGGTCGGCCCCCATGCCAACGCACAACACAGCCGCAACTGTCCAGAATTGCCAATGCTGCAGAGATCTCATCATCACCATCCTTAGGGGCCGGGCAGCGGGCGTCTCGGCGTCATCGTCAATAGGAGCAGGGAATCACGCTGCGGCCAAGATTCGGACTGCGCAGGTTTCGACACTGAAATTGTACGGTACCCACTGGTTGTGAACGAGCCCGAACGGGATCGGAAAATCCTGGCCTTCGTGTTATTCTCTATGTTCCCGCGGATGCGACGATCAGCTTATCTCTTCTTCTGCCGCTGATCATTGGCCTGATTTCCTTCTCCACGAAAGTGCTGCTCCGATATGAAAATTACATTCTTGGGTGCTGCCGGAGAAGTCACCGGCAGTCAACATCTCATCGAATGCGGCGGGCTCCGCGTGCTGCTGGATTGTGGCTTGTTTCAGGGGCATCGCGAAGATTCTCGGCAGAAGAACGAAACCTTTTCCTGCCAGCCGAAAGACCTGGACGCGGTCATCCTGTCGCATGCACACGTCGATCATTGCGGCAACCTTCCCGGGTTGTATAAGGCGGGATTCCGCGGGCCGATCTTCTGCACCACCGCCACCGCCGACGTCGCCGACTTGATGATGCTGGATTGTGCCAAGATCCAGGAAGAAGATGCGCGTTATCTGATGCGGCACCGGGCGACCAATCTGCCGCCGATCGTGCCCCTCTACACGACGGAGCACGCGGAACAGGTTTCAAAATTGTTTGAACCGCTGGCCTACGGCGAATGGCATGAGCTGGCCCCCGAGCTGAGAATTCGGTTTCGAGATGCCGGCCACATCCTGGGTTCCGCAATTACGGAGATGGAATTTCGCGAGAAAAGTGATGTGCGGCGGGTGGTGTTTACCGGAGACCTGGGACGCCGCAGCCTCCCGGTGCTGCGCGATCCGGAACTTGTGGATGATTGCGAAATTCTGATTACCGAATCGACCTACGCCAACCGCATTCATCCTGACCCCGGTGATCTGAAGGCGGCATTGCTCAAGATCGTGCGTGAGGTGCAAGGAACCGGCGGCAAGGTGATCATCCCGGCCTTCAGTTTAGGCCGTACTCAGAACGTCGTGTACTTCTTGAACGAGCTCTACAACTCGGGGGAACTGCCGAAGGTTCCGGTGTATGTCGACAGCCCTCTGTCGCGTAAGCTGACCGCCGTCCATAGCAAGCACGTGGATATCCTGGACGCGGATGCGCAGAAGATGTTGCACTCGGACGAAGACCCGTTCATGTTCCCCGGCTTGCGTTATATTGGAACTCAGCAAGAAAGCATGGCGTTGAACAACCAGGCGGGGCCGATGGTGATCATCGCGGCCAGCGGCATGTGCGAAAGTGGCCGCGTGGTCCATCATCTCAAGCACGGGGTTTCAGATCCGAAAAACATCGTTCTGATTATCGGTTATCAGGCCGAGTACACGCTCGGTCGGCGGCTGATTGAGCAGCGGCCTTACGTTCGCATATTTGACCGTGAGTATCCGTTACGCGCCCGTGTGGAAAAATTGAACGGCCTGTCGGCTCATGCGGACGCCGAAGATTTTCGCTGGTGGTGCGGGCACTTGGGACGAAGTTCAGGCATCAGTCAGGCCTTCATCGTTCATGGCGAACACGATGCCGCCGAGGCGATGGCGGCAATCTTACACGATTTTTGCGACCACGATCCTGTAGTCGTGAAACGGTTTCAATCGTTTGAATTATAGTTTCATAGTCGTTGTTCGCTCCGCGAACAGAACGCGCTCGCAGTAGCGAGGTGGGAT
>JAZKFE010000213.1:0-15897 GCA_040386595.1 Planctomycetota bacterium
CGGCTGGTACTTCGCCCGGATCTTGCGTGTCGGGTTCACGAACGTGTATTGGAAGATAATTCCGCGTTCCAGATTACCCTTGTGGGTGCGGAAGCCCTGGATCTTGGATTCCAACAGCAGCTTGCCATCTTTGTTCAGCAAGCTGGGGGTGACTCCGGAGAACTTCCAGATCGCCCGAGCAGCAGTATCGCCTTCGATATAGCTGCGGAACATATTCATGTCACCGACATTGATACCTTTGTCGGCCGGCTTACCTTCGCGGTCGAGCCACTTGATCGCACCGAAGACGGGGACGCGAGTCTGCAGGCCGCGTACTTCCGGCAGAGCACGGATGAGCCAGAAGTATCCCACGACCGACATGACACCCACGACTAGCGTACCGACGGCGGTTACACCCAGGATGCGGCCGACCAGGATCTCACTACGGCGAATGGGCTTTGTCACAACCGTGTGTAATGAGCGGGCCTTGATGTCGTCGGGGAGCCCCCAGCACGACAGCAGGAACACGGCCGGCAGAATCAGCCAGCTGATGGCCGTCAGTACGAACGTGACATAAATCGGAACTCGCAGCAACGGATCGCGGTTGGGGTCGGATAGGAACCAGCCCGCGAACAGGAAGCAGATGGCGAAGACCACCAGCACCAGCAGCGTTTTGCGGCGTACCGACTCGCGGAAGACCAGAGTCGAAACAGCGCCAACACGGCGGGGAGACATCCAGAACAGGTCGCGAAACCCTTCGGACAGCCCCAGGAAGAAGGCTCGGCAGCCGCTCCACAGACCGTAGAACACACTACGACGAGGTTTGCCGGGGCCTACGTTTTCGAACTCTTGCAGCGTATGCGAGAGCACTTGCAGGACAAACGCCAAGGCAAGGGCACCGAAAAACAGCAGACCGCATACGACGCTCCAAGTCTGGAAGCCCGTAAGCCAGCTAAATGGTGTCGGATCGTAATCATTCATGGAGAATCGAAATTCGTATTACGAAACAAGGGCACTGAAAAAGGACACACCGAAACACAACGCCATGGGCTATCAGCTCACGCTGCCCGAGTAGACATCTCTGAACCGCAGGTCGCGATGAGAAATCGTGGTCGGGCTGCTGGAACCGCAGCGGTCAGCCAGGCTGCAGCGACGGGCTGTGGCCTGGTTAAAATCGCTGGTCGGGAAACTAACTGGCACTCGTGTTGACGAAACGCTGGCCGGGTCGTTCTGCACTCTCGCGGATGACCTTCAGGAACAGCTCTTCGAGGGTATTTGTAGGTTGACCGATTTCGTGGATATTGGCCCCGTACCGTGCGGCGATCGCTTCGATCTCCTTGATGGCATCGGGGGGCAGCTTCGAGGCGCGAATCTGAGTCACATCCTGGTCACGCAACAGGTCGTCGACGCGGTCCAGAACCTTCAGTTCGCCCTGATACAAAATCGCGATCCGATCGCAAACGTCCTGCACGTCGGCCAACAAGTGGCTGCACATGACGATCGTCTTGCCCTGGGCCTTCAACTTCAGGATCAAGTCCTTCATGTCGCGGCTACCGAGCGGATCGAGACCACTGGTGGGCTCATCGAGCAGAATCAGTTCGGGGTCGTTGATCAACGCCTGGGCCAACCCGATACGGCGGGTCATACCTTTGGAGTATTCTTTCAACTGACGCTTGCGAGCTTGCTTCAGGCCGACCATTTCGATCAGCTCTTCAGCCCGCTGCTTCCGCGTGGCCGGCGTCATCTTGAACAACCGCCCGTAGAAGTCGAGCGTTTCTTCCGCATTCAAGAAGCGGTACAGATACGATTCTTCGGGCAAATACCCGATGCGTTCGTTCTTGGAGACGTCCGATGCGGGTTTCCCCAGGATGGAGACCTCGCCCTCGGTGGGGAACAACAATCCGAGCAACAGCTTGAGGGTCGTTGTCTTGCCCGAACCGTTGGGGCCGAGTAGTCCGAAGACTTCACCCCGGCGGACGTCCAGGCTAAGTGAATTCAGAGCGCGAACTTTCTTGCGCCCCCAGAAGTCACGATACACCTTCGACAAGTTGCGAATCTGGATGACGGGTTCAGTCGACATCAATCAATCCTGATTTTCTAGACACGGCACGGTTTATTGTTTGATTTGACGCGCTGCAAATGGCCGGTGGGCCAAAACTTCGGACTTATCATTCTGCACGCGGTTACGTCTCAGACGGGCTCGATCTGACATTCACGAGCCAAGTGTCTCATTCGCAATTGCGTACTGTCGGGCTGCGGAACGAAACGCAGAAACTGTCATTTCAACCGAATCAACTCTTAATAACACTCAGTTACCGCGAGTTCTCTCTGAAATCAAGCCAGTCCGCATGGGGAGACTCGCCTGCTTATCGGCCACGTTACAAACGGCTCTATAACTCGGATTAATAAACCGCGATTCGTCGTTCAATTCTGCGGCAATCGGCTTTACGTTGCCCTGCCACAACTCGTTGGCTGGTTTTGGTAAATTGTCCAAAAGCTCGATTTATTCTCTACGCGGCCCGGGCTCATTCTGTGCGATCTGGTGGCTGCGGCCGAAACGGCTCATTCCAGCGGCTTATTCTGTGCAGTGTGCGGCACGGAATCCAACCCATCGAGTGTTTTTGAACATTCGGCTGTGTCAATGTGCGTCCCCATTGGAGAGATTTCAAACCGCGGCCTCAATCTCGCTCCTTGCGCGGTGGCCGTAACTCCGTCAAATGAACTCTGTGCGGCGTGACGTTAGTCGCTACACATGAAATGGTTGCGACGTTTTTGTGAGGAATTGGACGGCCACTTGAATCGGTCTTGGGCGATCATGGCACAGGAGATGCTAAACATTGGACTCCATCACCTGGAATTCAGGACCTGGTTACAAAAGCTTGACATCTCGAACCAAATCGTCGAACGCGACCCACACGAGGCCGTTCAATCGGTACAGGTGTTGAAGTTTCAGGCGCTGAAGAACGAGAGTTGGCGAAAAATTCCTTGCGGCCTCTTATTCGGAATTCGAAACCCCATCTTGTTGATTTCGCTTGTCGTTTCCATAATTAGGGATATACACATTGTGACGGGCTGGTCGCCGTACTGAAGTGAGTGGCGACGAGGAGATTAATTCCAGTAAATTCAAAAGGTGGCTGGCTGAGCATGTTTGCGGCTAAAGGTTTAGAAGCGCAGTTCATGGATCGCCTGAACGTCTACGCGACGGCAGGGATCGCACTGGTCGCCATCGCGGTGTTAATTTGGTTAATCCTGCGGATACGGGGCTGGTTTTTTGAATCTGAGGATTCTGACGAGCCCCTGGAGGAAATGTTGACTCAATTCCGGCAACTCAAGCGGGATGGTGAGTTGTCAGAGGAAGAATACCGATTGATCAGTCAACGATTGGCAGGTCACCCGACGGCGGCTAACCCCGTTCAGACGGTTCCCCAATCAACTTCAAACGGTGCTTCACCGGAATCTCCACAGTCAACGGATCCTCCAGTTAGTTAAGTACTTAAGATTTTCTGTTTGCCAGGGACTTGGAGGGCAACAGTTTGCAGGTTAAGGGTCGAATGAACTCCTGAAAAGTCGTTTTTGGGATGCGATTTTTACCGTGACTGCAAAAGTTATGCTGAAACAAAGTCGATCATCTCATGGTGTGACGATTACCCGCGTGGTGAACGTGACGGGATGAAACGCGACCGAGTCCACAGCATCGCGCCAATTCGACGGCACGCCGACTCGTCATGCAACTCCACCGATGTAAGGAACACTGATGCCCACCGGGAAAGAGTTCAACACTGGCAATCGCGGCCCTACCGGCAAAAAACACGCGAACTGCTCGTTCTGCCGTAAAAGCTACCGCGAAGTCGGTCCTCTCGTTGAGGGGCCCAGTGACGTTTATATTTGCGGCGAGTGCATCGAGTTGTGCCAATCCATTCTCGATCAGGAACGTCGTCGTCGTGGAACGGCCAAGCCGCTGTTCAACCGCGTTCCGGCTCCCAAGGAACTGGTTCAGCACTTGGACCAGTATGTCATTGGCCAGAACTACACGAAACGCATTCTGTCGGTCGCGGTCCACAACCACTACAAGCGGTTGATGTTGACCAGTGACGCCGACAACGATGTGGAAATTGAAAAGTCCAACATCCTGCTCATCGGCCCCACCGGTAGCGGCAAGACCTTGCTGGCGAAGACGCTGGCCAAGGCTCTGCAGGTTCCCTTCGCCATTGGCGATGCGACCACGCTGACCGAAGCCGGGTATGTCGGTGAGGACGTCGAGAATCTGTTGTTGAAGCTACTGCACGCGGCTGACTTCGATATCGAAGCGGCTCAACGGGGCATTATTTTCATCGACGAAATCGACAAGATTGGTAAGACGAGCCAGAACGTCTCGATCACTCGTGACGTCTCGGGCGAAGGTGTCCAGCAGGCATTGCTGAAAATGTTGGAAGGGACCGTGGCCAACGTCCCGCCGCAAGGGGGCCGTAAACACCCCGAGCAACAATACATTCAGATGGACACGACCAACATCCTGTTTATCTGTGGTGGCACGTTTGTCGGCTTGGACGACATCATCGGCAAACGCCAGGGCCGCAAGATGATCGGTTTTGGTTCCGATGTTCAAGTGGCTGCCCGCAAAAAGACTTCTTCGGAGTTGCTGCGTGAGACGTGTGTCGACGACGTCCTGGAATTCGGGCTCATCCCCGAACTCGTAGGCCGGTTGCCGATCATCAGTACGCTCGAAGAATTGCAAGAACCGGATTTGGTACGAGTTCTGACCGAGCCGCGGAATTCCATCGTTCGTCAATACCAGAAGTTCTTCTCTCTGGAAGAGTGCGAATTGGAATTCACCACGGAATCGCTGTGGGAGATTGCTCGTATCGCCAAGGAACGTGATACCGGTGCTCGCGGACTGCGGGCCGTGATCGAGCAAGTCATGACCGACATCATGTACGAACTGCCCGATCAAGAGCGGGGTCAGAAGTTCATCGTGACCCCCGGCGTGATTCGTGGCGTCGAGAACTTGTTCCGACCCAAAGAATCAGCCGCAGCCTAAGCTCGACGAAGACGACGCTGGCAATGAAATTTTTAAAGCCCGGCCTGTGTCACACAGGCCGGGCTTTTTTGTGCGCTGAGACAAACGCAAAAGGCCAGCGATTGCAGCCCTGTTGATTAATAACGGGGGGGATTCGCTGGCGTTTCGTGATGATTGTCCCGAGGCTATTCGTGGCGCATCGAACTCTTGCCGGTCAGTGTATTGGCGCCGAGGTACTTGCCCGGAATCAGTTGCACGTCTTTGAACGGTATTGAGACCGTCACGGCGACCAAATCTTTGGTGGTGGCGAGAGAGACTTCGTTGTTGGCGACTGCCGGGTTGGTCGGGTCGACGGTGACAATGATGGAAACCGTGACTTTGGCGGAGTTCACGCCGACCGCTTTGAGGTCGTTTTTGATGTCGGTGGAGATGGCGGCCGTGGTGTAAGCGCCCGTCACGGCTTTACGGCACCCTTCGCGGGCGGCGTTTTGCAGTACCTGACAGACCATGAATGCCCGGCCAAACTCAATGATCCCCAGCACCACCATAAAAAAAATGGGCAGGACCAGAGCAGCCTCAACAAGCGCCGCTCCGCGACGTTGATGAGCACTCGGACGTAAAACACGGAACATCGCGCGGACTCCCACCAATACTCCACTGGTTCAGGGATTGGGAGAGATCATTTCTCATGGCCCACTAAACAGGCTTGAGCACCCTGTAGAGACCTGAGCTGTTCGCATGGATTAGAACAACCTCGGTCTCGAACAGGGCTTTCAAGCTGGCACGGTACCGACCGTCAATGATGTGGCGTTTCGGCAACATCATCTCCGGTTCCCCTCGACACCGTTCACAAGAAACATAGCTCGAAAATTCGGAAGTGCAAAAAAAATCTCGAAATGCTGACGAGATCATCGATTGGGGGGACTTGAGTAACACCAGGAGAGGTTTTGAACGGAGATTCTCAAGAGAATTTTGAATCTCGTCGCGCGTTCGAATTCTTGGAAGGGTGAGGCTTCTGCCGAACCGCAAAGCCCACCGAGAGCCGAAAGACCAAGCGGCTCGGCAGGAGCCTCGCCCTCCCGGAATCCCGCACGAGTTCGGGATAGAGACAGCGAGGATCAAGACTGTCGGCTACTTAAAGTACGTCTGACGCGTGACAAAGAACTCGTACCCTGCATTTTTTGATCGCGTCGAAAAATAGGTTCGGCGGATGTCGGGTAAGGCTCGCTTCTTGTAGTCGAGTTCCAGGCGGGCGAGTTGCTGTTCTACTTTGGGCGGGTAGAACTGCATTAAGACACTTGACTTGGGTTCAATGTTGGCTCGCTGAAACAGTTGTAGATCGGCTCGTCGACGGGCCCCACCCTGCCAGGTCATATAGAGTCGATTTTCGCCCTTACCCGTATCGGTCGTGCGTGCGGCTGGCACCGGCTGACTGAGTCGTGACAGATAAATCAGCTTGCCCTCGGCAGTCAGCAGACCCAGTTCGATTCCGAAAAAGTCCAGCTGCTTGCCATACTCATCGAGTGTTTCGCGATCGTTGTAGCTGACATACCAGCGTTGCTCGCGCTGGACGCTCCCCTTGCCTGCCCCCATGCCGAGAGCCCGGCGGCCCGTTCCGCTGGCACTCCCTTTGATTCCCACATTGCGTGCCTGAAATTCGAACTGTCTCTCGGCCTGAGTGGTGGCCTCATCGGCCACGTCCATGACGTTATCCAGAGTCTCCTGGATCTCCGGTTCCCCTCCGTTGTCATTGGCCAGAGACGCCAGTTCGGTTTCGGGATAGGGGGAGTCGAGACGCAGGGTTTCTTCGACGGAGCCGTCTTCCACACCGCCGCTCATTTCGACGAGTTCCACCGCCACGGCCTGCTTGACCGAGACCGGCTCGATGGAGAGCCAGGCCATGGTCAGCGTGAATACGGACACCCCTAGCCCGCCGACTGCCGCAATCAGCCAGGAGCTGACTTGGTCGTAGCGAGTGACTCGCAATTCAGGTTGCTGTGTCGGAGTGGGAATTGTCATATTGGGAGACGGTCTCTATTACTCGACTATTCGCCGGGACGGACCAAGTCATCCCGTTCATCATAAGCCCGAATCGACTTGTACCAGTCATTCCATTTTAAGATTTCTCGTTCGCGAGTGGCCTGGTCGAGAGGCTCTTCTTTTGATCCGAAATCTTCGACTTGCCTACTGAGGCAGCGGAGTGCATTGCGGGCCTCGACGTAGACATCAATGTCGGGGTCTTTCAGCCCTTCCAGCAAGATGGGGGCGAGCCGCAGATCGTCGGAACGGCCGAGCGCCCACAGTGCGGTACGACGGATTTCCGGGTCTTTATGACGGGCCAGCTGCTTCAGTCGAACCGCTTGGCCGATCAATTCTTCACGTTTCCCAATCACGACTTGTTCGACAATTTCGGCCTGAGTCGCCTCGGGTAATGGTTGCTGGGTGTTTTCGAGCTGGGCGAGAAGTTCTTCAAAGGAGTTCTTCTTCTTCTGACTGTTTTTGATTTTGCCGTCGTCGAGATGTGCTGCATTCAACTCGTTGGGAAGCCCTCGTCCTCCGACCAGGATTCCGGCACCGAATTCAATCCGCGGCGTTCCTGGGCGGACCATTTTCGAAGTGGCACGGCTGAGGAACAGGATCCCGAATGCGGTCGCGGGAATTTCCCCACAGGGATCGTTCCAGCTGCGAGTGGTGGATTGTGTGGCAACCAGTTGCGCGGCTCCCTCGGCATACCAATCATGGGGGCCAAACGCTGTGATCTCAGAGAGAGTCGCCCCGCGCTCCAGTCCGTACAAGAAGTAAATCGGGTGGCCGGTGGGGTGGCTGACTGTGAAATTGGTTGTCATCCAGCCGACCCCCTTGCTGACCGCCTCGTCGATTTGAGCCAGCTTAACTTGCGGCACATATTTGGAATTCCGCAGGGCGGCCCGTTCCTCTTCTGCCGTGGCTGAGGATTCGTCGTCACGAAAGACTGGTTCCAGAATCCCGAAACGTTTGCCCGAACGGTTCTTCTTCGCGGCGGGAGTGTCAGCAACGACAATTTCGCGAGCGTTGGGAAACAAATGCCGGCGAGCGATCCGTAAGCTGCCGATCCCCGCAGCCGTCATGCTATGCAAGGAGGGAACCTGCCCGACATCGGGGTGATATCCAAATCCACCATCCCGTTGTTGCGTTCGGATGTGCCAGCGGGCAGCCTTGTCCCAGACTTCATTGGGGACCGTGACCCCCGCTCGGGTGGCTTCCCACAGCCCCAGGATCGCGTATTGCGAAATACTGGTGTCACCTTCAGTGGCGTGGGGATAATGCCATTGGCCATTCAGCCCCTGATTGGCGATCAGGTAGTTTGCGAGGACCCCAATTTGAGGTCGATATTTTTTGGAATCGGCATTGGCCAGAGCCAGCAGCGAGACGCCCGCTTCGTACACATGGTGCTGCTGAGGGGCGAAATTACTGGATGTGATTCGAGAACACAGCCGTTCGCAGACCGACTTGATCTCGGGCCTGTCGGCTTTCACGCCTGACTTCAGCAATGCGACCGTGGCGATGGCAGCTGGCCCATCGGATTGAGACGCAAGTTTCGACAGCAGAAACTGGCTCGACTGATCGATGGCCGTTTTGATTTGGGTCTCGACCAACTGGTTGGCCTTGTCCTGGGCTGGACCCGTAACGGGACACAGGCACGCCAGGCTGCAGCAAGCGGTCAGTACCAGCAATCGAGGCATGAATGGTGTTCCAATTTACGCCGCAATCGTGGTCGCTTCTACCGTAGCCTGACTCTCTGAGCCGGGAATCTGTTTCAACCAGAAGACCCCGACTCGGAGAGTCCGGCTACGGCCATGCGCCCGACTCAAAAAGTCGGGCGACGATTGCTACGGGACGACGAAGAATCGCTCGGCTTCCGAGACCGTCTTCGGATCTTTCTTGCGGAGTTCTTCCAGCAATTTCTGACCGCGAGCCACATGTGCCGGTTGCGGCGCTCCGCCACCCGCGGCCACATCTTTGGAGCTTACTAGCATATAACGCACAATGGCTCGTTTAATGGACGGGATGTTGTATTCCCCTTCGCCATATTTGGCCATTAACTTGTCCTGGATGGTCCAATCCTTCCAGCGGGCCAAGTCGGCAATGACCAGGTCGGCCATCTCCGGACGGTCCAGCAGAATTCGCATCGATTTTTGGAGACGCTCGGGAGCGATCTTGCCGCTGCCGTACGTCCACATGAATCGCAGAGCTTGCATCGCGGCAAACGTTTCGCTGAACGGCACGTTTTTGTTGGCCAGTTTGTGCGTATCGAGGACATCCAGTCCCTTGTCTTTCAGGATCAAGAGATAGCCCCCCATCAGGCCGTCGATGCCGAGCCGGAATTCATCCGTCTGGACCAGGATCTTGCTTTCCAGCATCTTCGCGTCGGCTTCATTCCCGCACAGGCCGATCATCATGCCATACAGACCCAGCCGTGTGGCGGGTGTTTCGGAATTGGCAATCCAGCCGCGAATCTTGTCTTTGGGCAATTGTGCGGCGAGTTGCTCGATGTCTTTGTATTGCGCATTGGCGAACTCACCGAAGGCGTCGTTGGAAATGATCGGATCGGGGAACTCGAGAAACTTCAGGAAGTAGGCCAAACGCTTTGTGGCGGGGGCTTCTGGTGAGGGGGCTGCCGACATGTAATTGAAGCTGGTTTCCGAGACTTCCAGGGGGCTCCCCCATTCAAGTCCCTTACCGCTACCCAGGTCGGTTCCCAGCACCACAAACAAATCGCCCACCTTCCCCGTGCGGTAGCGATCGAGGGTGATTTTCTGATCCTTGGCGAGGCTCTTGGGGCCCTTCACCACTTGTTGAATCTGATAGGTCGTGTTGCCCGGCTTGGCTTCGGTATCTTTCTCGCCCCCGACCCATTGCACCAGCACCGCGGAATCGGCCGACGCGAGTTGCTCGGTCAGCGTCATCTGCGCCACACCGCAGAAGGGGCAGAAAGCCAAGGCTTGAGACACAGGAGTCGCCAGCGCCGCGAGCAGCAGAGCGGCTGCTACGAATGACGCTCGGAAACGAGTCGAAAAGCGAGAAAACATCGGATCATTCTCCGAAAGCTGCGTTAAGGTTTGCGGTTTTAATTTTTTAGGTTGTGGTCTGGTGGTCTGTCTGTGGGCGATACTGACCGGCGAAACACATGGTCCACGCTCGGCCAGATCTGCTACTTTTTGATGACTTGGGCGTCGTCGAGATAATAAAATCGATCGACTTCGTCGGTCCCGTCGAGGACCTCTGGCTTAATGTGAAACACGCCTTCGACATCGAAGGCTTTGTTTTCGATATAGCTGGTGCTTACCCCCGATTTCATGGTGACTTCCACCAGATAGTAGATGGTGGGATTCGGGCCGAAGCAGCAGAAGCTGGTGTCACGGCAGAGCACGAAACGCTTCAATCCATCTTCTTGAAAAGCCGATTGTGGGTGCATATAGCCCCGCAACCGAATTCGCTGGCCATCGAGTTTCTTGAGCCACTCGGGCATTTGTTTGGGCAGGTCGAGACTCAACTTCTTCGTGTTGAGGACCTTTTCGACGTCGATATCGTCGAAGCTGACGCGAGCGGACTTATTCGGACCTTCCGTTTTGAATTCCTTTTTCGGAACCAGAACGGTGATCGTGCCCAACGGTGGTTTGTCACTTTTGCTGGCAGCTTCGTCCTTCTTCGCGGGGGCTTCGCGTTTTTCAGCCGCCACACCGACCGCCAACAGCGCTCCACACAAGGTCAGACTCAGCAGCCAGCCGCGACAGATTTGCGACCGGGGGCTGGCAATGGGAAGCAGTTGGCGGTGTTCCATCATTTGAAGTACTCACCTTCGAGAGCATAAATCGCCACGAGCTCGCCGCCCACTTCCAGCTTCTTGGCTCGGAAGGTGCCAGCAACGCTTACCAGCGACAGTTCGCGGAAATCAGCCCGCGCCTCATTCACGAACTCGACCACGATCATATCAGTCAAGGAGGGTTTGCCCCCGAAACAGCATTGCCCAGTATCCTTGCATAACACAAAACGTTTCAAGTTCGTTTTGGCATTTTCCGGATACATGTAACCTTTAATGAAGACCTTCTGGCCATCCAGACTTTTGGCTTCGGGGTTAATTCGAGTGTGCCCGTCTTCCACGATCGGCTTTTGTTCGGCCAACCACCGGAAGCTCAGACGTTCATATCCCTCGGGGACTTCCGTGGCATAAGTGTAGGCATGCAGACTGGTTCCGGCCATCAGGCAGATGCTGGAGAGCACCAGACCAATCATGGTCAGCTTAAAGCCCCCATACTCACCGCGGGCTCCGGCAATCTGCCGCCAACCCAAGATTCCCAGGATGACTCCTGCCAGGGGGACCGTCAAACCGGCAACAGACGCCAGTCCCACGATCGAACATAGGCCGATCACCAGCGATACCGGGGCCAAGACCGGAATGGGACGATAGGAAAATTCGTCTCGCCCATCAATTTCGGGGCTCTTAAAAGCATCAGACTGCAGCTCAATCATGGACGCGGACGCCCCTCGTTCAACAACTGGTGCGGGTGCTAAATCTGTAGTCATGATAAAAACGCTCCCGACGACTCGCAATTATAACCGAATTTCTCGCCAACCCAAAGTTTGATGGGTCGTTGCGAGGAGGAATGACGAATGTCGAAATCCGAAAGACGAATGAACGACCAACGGGGGCTGCGGTTGTGGCGACGGCGAATCCAGATAATTCCGGTTTCGCCATTCCCCATTCCCCGCAGTCCGTCCTTACGAATTAAGTGCTTTGGCCACATCCGTGCGGTACGCTGTCAGTCCGGGCACAATTCCAACCAGCGATGCCAACGCGATAAGTACCGGCAGAATCACCAATTCCAACTTCTCAAAGGCCCACGGATTGATCAGTAGCCCGGTTTTGACTTCCAGAATGGGGGCCGCAATGACCACCAATCCGTGTCCCAGCAACACGCCAAACAACCCGCCGCCGACACACAGCAGAATCGATTCCAGGAAAATAATCGAGAAGACGGTACTGCGTTGAGCCCCCAACGCCCGCATCACTGCGATTTCCCGACGACGATCCGCCATGGAATTATAGATGCTGACAAAAATTCCGACGCCCGAAACGACCAGAATCAGGGCCGTCATGATCATCAGCAAGGTTCGCACGTTGCCCACGATGTTGTTCAGAACCCAGTTGATTTCCTGGAACGGAATGGCTGCCTGAGCATACGGGCCTTCGTCGATGGTGGCTCGCAATTGGATAGCCGCCGTGATGTGTTTGGCATTCACCAGGATGGCGGTCACTTCTTTTTGTTCGTCGGGCAGTTCGTGATGATGCCCGTGATCGTGACCCGAGTGGTCATGTCCTGCGTGAGCATCTTTGGCCTTGGCTGGAGCGGGTTTGGGTTCCGGAGTCGGTTCGGCTGGAGCTTCTTGAGGGACCGGTTTCCCACCGTTTTGCTTTTGGAATAACTCGAAGGCCGCAGCCTTAGCCGCTGCTTCATCCGCGGGCTTTTCGTGTCCGGCGATCTGGAAGAAGCCATCAATGTGGATGAACACGGCGTTGTCGTTCGGGGTTCCCGTGGGAGCCAGAACGCCTACGACGGTGAACTTTTCTTCGTGAACATGGTCATCGTCGGCCACGCCGTGAGCGGGTTGGAACGTCGAGCCGATATTCCAGTTATTCGCACGAGCCACCTGGGAACCGATCACCGCGTCGAAGTCATCTTCCAGAAAATGACCTCGCACTCGGAACTTCTTATCGGGGTGATACTCGACTTCGAAGAACTCCGGAGACGTCCCAATGATGCGGAAATTGCCTTCTCGCGTCACATCGCCCATGCAGATGGGGATGGCATTCAAGACTCGCGGGTTGGCTTTCAGCTCTTTGTAGTAGAGGTAGGGAATGTTCTCGACCGGCCGGCTGACGTGGTAGATCGTATTCAGTACCAGTTGCAGGGGACTGCCCTTCGCCCCGACAACGAGGTGGTAACCACTGGAGTTCTCACTGAAGATCCGATCGACGATTCCGTGCACGACCAGCACCGAGACCATCAACGTAACTCCCAACGCGACACTCAACGCCGTTAGGAACGACGCCAAAGCTCGCTGGCGAATGCTTTTCCACGCAATCGTCACGAGATTCATACGAGTTTCTCTTCCTAGACCGAGTTAAGTTTGAGTCATCCATCGGGGCCAGAGGCCGGTCCGATGTGGGATGTTGGAGGCTCACGAAGCACTGGCCGAGCCAGTCGCGTACTGCTTCCGCTTATTGCGGGTGATTGAAATCTTTGAGCCGTTCGACGCGCGGGAATTGCCCCGCGACTTCGGCCGAGTGCGTCACCAGCAACAACGCACAGTTGTGCTCGCGGCAGGCTTCGCGGATCAGCTCCAGAATCGTGGCCTGATGTTGTGCGTCGACACTGGCTGTGGGTTCGTCGGCCAGCAGGAGTGCCGGACGATTGACCAGAGACCGGGCGACCGCGACGCGTTGTTGTTCGCCGACGGACAGCGTTGCCGGACGATGTTGCAGGCGATGGCTCAGGCCGACGCGTGCGAGCAAGTCTTTGGCTCGCTTGGTGTCCGATTTTTGACCGGAAAAGCTCATTCCCAGCAGCACGTTTTCCAACGCGGTGAATGCCGGTAAGAGATTGAACGTTTGAAAGACGAAGCCGATTTTGAGGGCTCGAAACCGGTCGCGAGCCGGCTCGGACAGTTTGGTGAGATCGGTGTTGCCGATGACCACTTGTCCGGCGTCGGGCATGGTGATGCCGGAGATAACATTCAGCAATGTCGTCTTGCCGCCGCCACTTTCTCCGACGAGCGCCACTTGTTCGCCCGCCTGCAGAGTGAACTCGGGGATCCCCAAAATCGGGAGCCGAGTGCCATCCTGTTCGACGTAGCTTTTGCGCACATCCTTGAGGCGTAATGACATAGATCCAGTTTCCTCATTCCAACCAACGCGCCCGAAACACCACTGCGTACAACCTGCATCTAATTACGATAGCAAATCGATTGCCGTTTGGCGAATTCGCGCAGGAACCCGATCCGTGGCCAGAGTGCAGCCGTTAGACAGCAGTTAAATAGCGGACTGCGCTCAAAACAGCCGACTGATCTCCCCTCTCCCCGGATTACCGAGGCGAGGGGAGACAATGTCTATCGTCACCGTCTTCTGGGAGTGCCGAACCAGACTCGACTTTCAAAGTCGAACTATTTGTTGCGTTTGAGATCCGCGTCGGCAGCCAGCAGCAGCTCTTCGGTCTGTTCCCAGCCAATGCAGCCGTCGGTGATGGAGATTCCATACTTCAGCTGAGACAAATCGGCCGTCAGCTTCTGGCTGCCAGCCAACAAGTTACTTTCCAACATCAAACCGACGATGTGGCGGTTGCCCGCGGCACGTTGCGCGACCGCGTCACGCCAGACAGCGGCCTGCTTGGTGTAGTCTTTGTCGGAATTGGCGTGGCTGCAGTCCACCATCAAGTACGGCGGCAACTTCGCGGCACTCAGAGCATCCGCGGCCGCCTTGACGTTTTGCGCATCGTAATTGGGGCCGCTACGGCCACCACGCAGAATCAGATGTCCGTACGGATTGCCGGTGGTGTGGATGACGCAGGTCCGGCCGTCGGTGTCGATGCCCAGGAAACTGTGCGGGCTTTGAGCGGCCTGCATCGCTTGAATGGCGATCTCCAGGTTCCCGTCGGTGCCATTCTTGTAACCCACCGGCATCGACAGACCACTGGCCATCTGGCGGTGAGTCTGCGATTCCGTCGTCCGGGCACCAATGGCCGCCCAGGTCACCAGATCGGCGGCGTACTGCGGAGTGATGGGCTCCAGCATTTCGGTCGCTGCGGGCAGTCCCATCTCATTGATTTTCAGCAGCAACTCACGAGCCCGTCGGAGGCCCTTTTCAATATCGAACGAGCCATCCAGGCCGGGGTCGTTAATCAGACCCTTCCAGCCCATGACCGTTCGTGGTTTCTCAAAATAGACTCGCATGATCACGAGCGTGGTCGATTTGATCTGCTCTGAAACCGCCTGCAGCTTTTGGGCATATTCCAGAGCCGCTTGTTCGTCGTGGATCGAACAGGGGCCGACCACGGCGAGCAAACGCGGGTCTTCACCGGATAATACCCGAATCAGTTCGGCCCGGCCTTGAACCACGGTTCGGTTGGCGGCGACAGACATCGGGATCTGCTGCAGCAAATCTCGAGGCGAAATCAAAGGGGTGGTTCCTCGGATGTGAATCTGTTGAGTCGGTTGCACGTTAATAAAACTCCGCGCGAGGCGTCTGACGCTGACGATTCAGGAAATTGGTCAGGTTTAAGTGGCAGATGGGCCTGCGAATTCAGTGCTGCGGCAATCATAAAAATCGACACCTGAAACAGATGCCGGACTATTGTACGCGAGATCGTCGTCTAAAAATCAGAGAACCCGGATCCTGCTGTCATGGCGCAAAGTCGCGGCCAAGGTTGCGGGAACCGGGTTAACATGTGGTAGTGGTGAACGGTCATCTTCAGTCATGGTCCTGAAACCATCGCCCTAACCCACTGCTGGCAAATCAATTGCAGCAACAGCGAGCCTGCGAAGATTTCCCGGGAGCGGCATCCGGAAGTCTCTTCTCTAGAGGACGGACAGGCGACAACTCAACAAGTTCAGCCTGAATTCTCTCGTAAGGAAGACCTACGATTGTGAGAAACCCCAACGCCGCTGTCCAGCCAGCCCCAAAAACTCTTCGCAGATCCCATCCTGTAGGTCAGGCTGTGCCTGACGATCCTGGGGGCATGAAAAAATTTCCAACTGGGCGTAGATGGGGGTCGGGCGTTCAAATTTCCTGACTCTACCGGATTGCAGGTGCGGTTTTTCGTCGCCCCAGCAGGGAAGTCGCGGTCACGAGGTTCTGCAGCCAGTCG
>JAZKFE010000214.1:0-5726 GCA_040386595.1 Planctomycetota bacterium
CGAACCGCTAAGTCTTGCGAGTCTCGATAAACTTAGCGGTTCGGCAGGAGCCTCACCCTCCCACTGACCGCAAGGTTAATTTCCCTTACGGAATGGCATGGACCAGCAACTGATCATGTCCCGCTGCTGACCAGTTCGACGTCGCAATCAGCACGACTTTGCTGCCCGATTTGAGCACGCCGTCGTGTTGTCCCCATTGGACTACAAAATCCAGGATTTGCTGCGGTGTGCTGTCGGTTAAATCGGCGATCAGCGGCGAGACTCCCCAATACAGAGCCATCTTGTTGGCGATATGCGGATAGGGGGTCAGCCCGAGAATGGGGACCTGCAGCCGCTGGTTGGAAACGGACAAGGCCGTTTTGCCCGAGCGGGTCGCGATGACAATCATGTCGGCGTTCAGAATCTCGGCGACGATACCCGCCCCGTGAGTCACCGCTTCCGTTACTTCCAACGCTCGACTGCGGGCATGGGCCAGGCTGAGGTCGGGAGGTGTCTGATGCACTCGCAACCGTTCGGCTTCGTGAGCCAGCCGGTTCATCATGCTGACCGCTTCGACGGGATAGTCGCCTGCTGCGGATTCGCCCGAGAGCATAATCGCGTCACTGCCATCCAGCACGGCATTGGCTACGTCACTGGCTTCAGCTCGCGTGGGCCGGCTGTTCTTTTGCATGCTGTCGAGCATTTGCGTGGCGGTGATCACGGGGATGCGATGCTGGTTGCACAGCCGGATGATCCGCTTCTGCAACCCAGGCACGCGAGCGATATCGACTTCCACACCCAGATCGCCGCGAGCGACCATGACCATATCGGTGGCCGCAATGATCCGTTCGAGGTCATTGACGGCTTCGATCTTTTCAATCTTCGCGACAATTTGCGGCACCAGCACCGGATTCAACTGAGCAATCGCCTCTTGCAGTTCTTCAATATCTTCAGCGCGGCGGACGAAACTCAAACCGATGAAATCGATTTGATGCTCCAGAGCCCACACCAGATCTTCGCGATCCTTGGGGGTCAAGCTGGGGGTGCTCAGGACGGCTCCGGGCAGGTTGATCCCCTGTCGATTCCGGATCACTCCGGGCTGAATGACTTCGCACACGACGCGATCTGCGGATAGCGGTTTATCCACCACGCGCATCGACACGGCTCCATCGGCCAACAGCATCAGATCGCCGACCTGCAGATCGTCAATCAGGGCGGCGTAGGTGCATGTCAGCTGCAACGGCTGCAGTGGGTCCGACTGGCGGACGAACTCCACCTTCATTCCGGCAACGCATTCGAGCATTCCCTGGGGTAGCTCATTGAGGCGAATCTTGGGCCCGGAGAGATCTCCCAGAATCCCCAGCGGCCGGCCCAGCCGAGAAGAGATCTCCCGAATGTAAGCCACAATTTGAGTCAACCATTCGTGGCTGCCGTGAGCAAAATTCAGTCGGAAAACATCGACCCCCGCCTTCACCAGTTCTTCCAGCTTTTCGGGCTTGGAACAGGCCGGTCCGACCGTGGCGATGATTTTGGTTTTGACCTGCATGAGCCGTTCACCGGCTCCGCCCTTAGGAATTGTCGCTCCGGCCATCTCGTCTCCCTACTGTTAGCTTGATGTGCAACACAGGCAGATTGTGACCGCTTGCAGAATGAACGGCAAGAGGCGGCATCAGAGAGCCGACCCAGATGATTTTGGCGAGCGTCCGGTGGCCATCTTGGGCTCCGGGACGTTATGCGGCTTCGTTTTGTTCGAGAGGTGCCGGGGACTGGCCCGGGAGCTTCTTTCGCAAGCGTTGCGACAGGGGCAGATCTTCCAGATTTTTCAATCCGAAGATCTCCAGGAACGTGCGAGTGGTCTCGTAGAGATGCGGGCGACCCAGCGAATCGTCGGTCCCGCCAATCCTGATGAGGCCGCGTTCCATCAGCTGCTTCAGCATTTCGATACAGCTGACTCCGCGGATGGCTTCCACGTCGGCCCGGATGATGGGCTGGCGGTAAGCAATGATGGCCAGCGTCTCCAGCGCCGGAGCCGTCAGCTTTAGTTCCGCTTGCCGCTGATGGAGCTTTCCCAGCCAATGGGCAAAAGCGGGACGCGTTAACAGCTGGTAGCCGGCTGCCACTTGTTCGATCTGAAATGATGAGCCGTGGCGCTCATAGAGTTCGTTCAACTGCCGAGCGATGGTTCTGGCTTCTGTGGGGTCGGCCAGCAGCGCGAACTGGGCCAGCTTGCGGGAAGAGAGAGCCCCGTCGGCCACAAATAGCACGGCTTCCACACGAGCCATTTTCGGAGTGCGGATGCCCGCGGCTCGATTAGTGGAAGGAAACGCCAGCGTCTCGGCCAATTCCGGGGAGGCGACTCGCCACAGCCATTCGATGGCTGGCTTTGTCGCATCTCCGTCTGGTTGTCGACCAGTCCCCGCTGTGGACCATGTTCCCCGAGTTGGAGTGTGCCACGCAGACATGATGGTCGAGACGATCTCCAGTGTGTCGTTGTCTAATCTATGAACACAATATGTTCGTGGTTGTCGGTCGAACTATTCCTGCCCGCGAACCACTGCACGGCTTTTGCCGGACGAGGCCTGCCAGGTTTCCAATTTCTCCAGAACTTGTCGCACGGCCAACAACGGCTCTTCGGCTTCGGCTTCGAATCGCTGGGTTCGCTTGGAATCTTGCGAGTGGATGGCCGAGCAGGTGAAGAGGAACAGATTGCGATCTTCGACGTAGGTGAAATACTGTTTGCTCTTCCCGACACCCAGGGCTCGCAGCTTCTTGGTGGCGGCTTGCCAAGTCAGTTCATCGATTCCCGGGACCTGCTCGTCTGCTGCCACTTCGGGAGCGGTTTCGACTTCTTCCACGACTTCGGGTGGTTGAGCAGGAACGACTGCCGGCGTGCTGCGGCGAGCGGTCTTAGGGGCCCGGGGAGCTTCGAAGCTCGCAGCTTCTTCTGCCGGAGTTTCAGGCGCGGACTGTTCGGGTTGGAACAGCGGTGCGTCGCGCGGATCACGCCCTCGGGACGCCAGCTTTTTACCGCTCGGGCGAGCATTATTCGTGGCGGGGGGGGCTTCGAAGGGATTACCTTCATCCGTTGCCGCGGCGGCAGGGGCCTGACGTTCCAGCAGATCCACATCTCGTTCGCGTGTCGCTTTGGCTCGCGAATTCGTCAGCGGTTTGTTGCCGTTGAAATCGGAACTGGCGTCAGCAAAACGCTCGCCACGAGGCTGTGTCTTGCGGGCACCTTGGTCTTCGAATTCTTCGAACGGGGCGGCGTCACTACCTGTCTCGGCGAGCTCGTTGGCCGGGGATTTCGGACGTGGCCGGCGACGATTGGGTGGGCTTTGGTAGCTCTCTTCCTGGTCATCGCTGCCGAGGCTGTCTGTAGAATTCTCTTCGAATTCCCCCTCTGAGGTCTCGTTGAATGCAGATCGCTTACCGCCGCGAGCGCGAGGAGCTTCTTCTCCAAACTGATCGTCTTCATCGCGACGAGAATTTCGGTTGCGTGATGGCGATCGGCGTGAGCTCAGCGCGTCGTCGAAACCTTCGACACCCGAGCCCGATTCGTCCAATGGGGCGAACAGATCGTCAGCGTCGTGCCGTGCGGCATCGCCAAAACGTGGCTCGGCAAGAGCACGACTGTCGCGCACGGATGCGGTTGTTTTCGGACCGTTGGCGTCAATCAGATTACCAGGGGCAAACTGAGGAATTCCGACAACGGCTAATATTGGAACAGCCACAAGGGGCGCGAGCATCAGCAACGCACCCATCGGCCCACTTCCTGTGGAACGCATGGCAGGACACCTCCCTGTGTCATACCGATTCTTCAGAGCAACTGCAGGATATTTTGGGTCTGGATCATGCAGCAGTACTGAAGGTACGGCTAAATCTTGTCAGCAAAACAATGCTGGCCGAGGGTCTAACTTCTCAGCGTCGCGGATTCTAGTGACCGGCCTCCAGACCGACAATGGCAAAATCTGCCGGTTCAGAAAGATCGTTACAAAAGTCAAATCGGTGCGAGCTGAAAGCTGGAAAATAGGATGAAGTGGTAGGCTGGGGGGGCGTGCAAATCATAGTCGTTGTTCGCTCCGCGAACAGAACGTGATCGCAGTAGCGAGGTGGATTCCGCATTGAGATTGAATGCGAATGCTGTGTCGCAGCGAAGATTTCGGATTGTGTGCCACTGCTTTGCAACTGTACTCAGTTGTTAAGCAGTGCCCGGACGGCTTGGGAGCACTGCTTAACAACCGAGTACAGTTGCAAAGCAGTGGCACGGCAATACCTTGGGACGCAGATCCCGAATCTAAGCTGCGACAAAGCACCAGTTCCGGCCGGCTACTGCAAACGCGTTCAGTTCGCGGAGCGAACAACGACTATGACAACGACTATTTATAAAGGAAGTTCGCCACTGCCGCTGCGGCCCGTTCTTGAACTTTCCGAATTGCGGGTTCAGTGGCAGTCCAAGAAACTACGGAAACCTTGGGTTTGAAGGTGATCAGGGCCACTTTACTCGGCAAGATGCCCAACCCGGCTTGTACCGCCCAGGCATAGACGCCCAATTGAAACTCATAGTGCCGGAGTAACTCGCCGGGATCTCCCCCCACAAATCGGTCTCCCGTTTTGTAGTCGTAGATGACCCACTCCCCGGCGGCGGTCTGCAACAGGCAGTCGATTTTGCCGGTGATTGTGCGAGGATTTCCTGGCAGCAGGTCGGACGGAATCACAAGCGTGAATTCGAATTCTCGATAGCACTGCTGAGCCTGCTGCAGTTCTGCGGGAATGGACGAGGCCCAGAAGGCATTGAGCATTTCCGTGGCCGAGCGACGGACGTCCGCTGGCAGGGGGGCGAACGTGCTGGTCCAGCAGGCGTCGATCAATGTCGGGATCTGCGTTTCCACTCCATGGGGATCAAGCCGCTCAAGAACTCCGTGGATTAACGTGCCCAAATCTTCTGCCGACACGTTCGGTTTTCGTTCTGATCCATTAGGTTCCGAGCTGTGTCGCACGGACGATGAGGGGTTCCCCGCACGCAATTCTTGATCGAGCTCTTCCAACGCCGACACGCTAAAGCTGCGGGTTTGGGCGAGGTCGATTTCAAATGGCAACAAGAGCACCGGAAGCGGCAACGGCTCGGCTTGTTCGACGGCGTCACGAAAATTGGCGAGGGCCAGCGTCTCGTGAATTGCCGGCGGCAGCAAGGGGGAACGCGGCGGCACGCGATGGACGAGAACTTCAGGGCAGGTCGCTGCAAACGGGGCCGGAATGATCGGCAGATCCGTTTCTGGATCAATTAAGGGCAGGCCGGTTTGCAGATCAAAACGGGATTTCAATAACGTCATCCAGCCCGAACTGACTTTGTCCAAAGCCTTGAGACTCGACGACAGGATCAAGAAGTCTGCCGCGCGAGTCAGCGCTACGTACAGCAATCGCAAGTGCTCGGCCGAGTCGGCTTCGTTTTCCAGCAAGCGATGCAATCGCAGACCCAGGTTTTCCGACTGCCGGCCAAATTTTTCCGGGGGGGCAATCAACGGTCCCAGTTCGGCACTGAATTCGACGGGGCTCGGCGGCGGCTGGCTGCTGCGATCCATGTCGGCCACGATCACCACGGGGAATTCCAACCCCTTGGATTGATGGATGGTCATCAGCCGGATGACGTTGTTCGATTCCGCCTGAGTCGCCGCCAGTTCCTCGTCCGTTTCTTCCGCCACAGCTCCCTTGAGCCGCTCGACGAAGTCGGCGAGCGTAAAGCCGCCTGC
>JAZKFE010000214.1:5736-11253 GCA_040386595.1 Planctomycetota bacterium
TCAGCTTCCGCAAGTTGGCCAACTTGCGACGCCCCAGGAATTCCGGCACCAACGACGCATCATAGGCCGTCAGGTCGAGTGCCCGCGTAATCAACCCGGCCAACGAAAGCCTGTCTTTTACCCCGCGCAATTCGCTCAACACCTGATACGCATGCCGCACCAAGCTGCGTTGCGATTCTTCTAGCTCGGATAACGGCGGTGTCTCCAGCCCCTGTTCCAGGCTGCGGGAGTGCCGGATGAGGCTCATCAGGGTGTCATCGGTCAGGCCGAAGAAGGGGGATCGCAGCACCCCCAGCAGGCTGATTTCGTCGTCGGGTTCGTTCAACGATCGCAGCAAATTCAACAGATCGAAGACTTCCTGTTGCGCATAAAAAGCCCGTCCGCCCACGAGGTAATACTCGAGGCGGCAGTCGCGCAAGGCCTGCTCATAGTGCCGGACATCGCTGAGGGCTCGGAAGAGGATCACGATGTCGCCAGCTTTGACGGGCCGTAGCGTCGTCGTGCCGGTCTCGGCGTGCTTGTCGCGAATCCGGGGTGTCGGATCGTTGAGCAATTCGTGAATGCGGCGAGCCATCCACTCCGCTTCTTCCTTGCGGCGGATTTCTGCGGTGTTGGCGGCGTCGGGCGAACTGGGAACGGCGAACAGAAACTCGATGCTGGGGGAGGGCGTTAATTGAGGGACCGCCGGTACCAGCGGCTGAAAGATGTCTCCCAGCGTGCCGGCGAACAGGGCGTTGACGAAATCTAGGATCGCCGGTTGGCTGCGAAAGTTCTGATTCAGGGGCAACCGGCCTGCCTCGGGAATCTCCATCCGCAACTGACGGAAAACATTGGGGTCGGCACGTCGAAAGCGGTAGATCGACTGTTGGGCGTCACCGACCAGAAACAGTTTTCCGGCGGTCAACTTCGCACCGCAAAGAAAGCGGACAATGTCGGCCTGAACAGGGTCGGTGTCCTGGAACTCATCGACCATCAGGAACTCGATCCCAGCGGCAATGCGTTGCCGGACCGCCAAGTTCTGCTTCAACAGATCACGACTTCGCAGCACCAGATCGTCAAAATCCAGAACCGCAGATTCGGCCTTCCGCAACTCATATTGATCGATGGCCAGGGCCACCAATTCCAGCATTTGCAGGCTGAGTTGCGCGGCGGGAATCAGATCATCTTCGACAAACTCCAGCTGCGGTGTGACTTTGTCCAAAACCTTGCGGAGATCCGCCAGTCCATCTTTTACCGAGTCGTAGACCTCTTCGCTGGCCCAGACTTTCTTGCCGCCGCCCCCTTGCACTGCTGCGTGTTCCCGGACATGCCGCAGCCAATTGAGAGGCGCAGTGATCGACTTAGGATCATTTCGTAGGCGTTGCAATTCCTCAATTAAAACGTCGCAGCGGCCCTGCATGACGGCATGCGAGGTACTGTGCTGCTTGAGCAGTTTGAGCGTTTCAATGGCTTCGCTGCTGTCACGCAGTTTGCCGAGCGCCAGTGACGGAATCAGGGTTTGAAAACGTTCCTTCCACAGCGCGGCGACTTGTTCGGGAGTCTGCTCGCTCCAGTGTTCACGCTGCAGTTCGAAGCGTTTTCGCACCAGCGTTTCACAATGCGAAATCGTGCGTTCGAGACCAAACACATGGACCACGTCGGCCGCTGCAGGAAGCTGTCTCGCGACCGCCGCGTGAATCGCTTCCGTCACCGCATTGCTGAGAAACGCCGTCCCAATTTGCGGGTCGAGAAGTCCGAACTGCGGGTCGAGTTTGGCCTCGACGGCCGAGCTGCGGAGGATGCTGGCGCAGAACGAGTGGATCGTGCTGACCCGTGCAGAATCAATTTCCCGAGTGATGCTCAACCAATGCGGAACGTCCTCGCTGGGGCAACCTTTTAAGCGATCAAAACAGGCGCCGCGGATCCGCTCACGCATTTCGCGGGCGGCACGTTCGGTGAAGGTGATCGCGACCAGACCGCTGAGGTTGACGTCGGGGCCCGGTTCCAGATGTGACAAAAAACGTCGTGTCAGCACGAACGTTTTTCCACAACCGGCTCCCGCGGAGAGGGAGACCGAGACCTTGCGCATCGTGATCGCGGCGGCTTGCTGGTCGGTCAATTTCGCTGGCTTGACGCTCATTACGGCTCCCAATGCTTCGCCAGCGATTCTTCCAGCGGTCGGATTTGTGTGACGCGGCAGGTGGTTTTGTACGGGCAATAGCTCATGCAGCCGGTGTCCGAGTTATACACCGGAAAATGTCCGGCTCGGATTCCCTCAGCCAGTCGAGGGACCAGCTCATCCAGAACATCGACCAGCGCCAGCCAGTCTGAATGTTGTTCCAGACCATTGGGCCCAGCCTTCGGAGCTTTATTGACGGGGGTCCAGCCGGTCTCGCGCAGGCACCAATATCCCGCTTGAATGGGGATCGAATTGTAGCCGACCAAGTTCAACCGCTGAGTCGCCAGGGCATACAGCACCAACTGCAACGATCGGCCGCTGCTCATTTGAGCCGCCGTGGTGGATGGCTTGCGGCCGGTCTTGTAGTCGATGATGTTAAACACCGGCTGGCCGCTGACTTCACCCACATCAATACGGTCGATCCGGCCGCGAATTCGCGTTTCGTGTTGTGCCGATCCCAGAGTCAAATACGGTCGTGATTCAGTTTCTGGATCTGGCGTATGGGGAGTCCCGAACGAGACTTCGAACAGGGACGGTTTGAGGAACGCTCCCGAGGTCTCGCGGCTCGTTTCGTGGTAGTGAGCCCACTGTTCGGCGTACTCGTGGCCCCATTCTTCCAGCAGTCGTTGTTCGATGCGGATCAAGGCCGCCAGCAGATCCGAGCCGGCAAGTTCCTGGCTCAATCGCTCGGTGAGGAGTCTCCGGAAGAGCTCCACTGCCGATTCCGCAGGGACGCCTTCGGCCGTGGGCTGCATCTCTGAATGCAATTGCAGCAGGATCTCGTGGACGATGTCGCCACGGCGGCCATAGTCGGTGAATTGGTCCGGAGCGTCGACCTCACGGAGCTTTAAAACATCCGACACCCAGAACCGGAAGGGGCACGTGGCATAGCCTTCCAACTGCGTCGCGCTGAATTCTTGCTGGGCGGAAAAACGTTCCTGCAAATGCCGCACATTGGCGGGTTGCGTGATCATGCCCTCGTAGCCCGTGAAGCCCCGAGTTTGAAAACGAGCCACCGTCATGTCGACGGCCGCCAGGATGCTATAGGCCGCGTTCCAGTTGTCGTAATGATGGGCTGCGGCCAGGGTCTGAAACCAGCGTGGCCGTTTCTTCAATGCTTCTGACGTCGCCACGACCCGCAGGTCGGACAGGCTGAGCATGTCGCTCACTTCGGGGACCGGATCGAGTTGTTCGATCCGCGTTTGCTTGATGGCCCCGGGGACGAACAAGTCTCGCAGGGCGGTCAAGTAGGGGCTGGCCGACAGGGGCTGGCCGTCCAGGCTGACCGCGGGATAACTCAGAGTCAGTTGATGCCGAGCTCGCGTCACGATGCCGTAGAACAGCAGCATTTCCGCTTGCGTCTGGGCCGTGCGATGTCCGAGTGTCAGGCCATGAGAATTGAGCTCACGCCGGTCGGCTTCGGTGTAGAGAAAACTGTCGCCGCCACGTTGCGGAAAGCTCGATTCGGTCAGCCCGCCGAGAAACAGATAGGGGATATCCAACCCACGCACTTGGGCCGCGTCCAGAATCTCGACGACTCCCGCTCGACGGCCCGGAGTTGGCATCATCTGATGCTGCAGCAGGTCGGAAAGTTCGGCCAAGATCTCGGGCAACCCGAGGCGTCGTCGCCCTTCGCCCAGCATTTCTTCCGTGCCTGCCGCGACGAACAGGAGATCCTGAAACGATTTCCAGGCGGCAGTGGCTTCCGCTCCATCGGCCTCGTCGGGAAGCGGTATGATTCCTAGCTCCCGAGCAATGTGCAGTAACGATTCGGCCCAATTACGCGCGTCGAGCTTCAGTCGCAGCGGAGCCAGGAGCTCGCTCAGTCGCTGCAGGCAGCTTGCGGATCGGGCGACCTTAAAGGCATCCCGTTCTGCCTGTTCGTCGCCCTCTGTGGCGGACTCCGCTAGGAATTTTGCCGTGTCGAATGCCGCCAAGATTGCCATTCGTCCGTTGGGAATCTTGGACTTTCGCAACAATTTGGCGACGTCACGCGGCGTGTGCCGGGAAGACCAATCTTTCCAATTGGGGCGGAACCAGCCCGAATTGAGCAGCCCGTAGAGCCGTTCAAAGGGCCAGTCTTCCAGCTCCAACTGCAGGACCGACAAGAGGGTCTTGATCAGGGGTTGTTGAATCAAGGGCTCGGGGGCGATGCATTGGAACGGGATGCCGGCATTGGCGAAGACTTCTCGGACCAATGGGGCGTAGTCAACCAGCGGCCGGAATGCGACGGTGATGTCTCGCGCGGCGACTTCTGCAACCAACAGTCGTTTGACTCGTTCGGCAATCGCGCGGACTTCTCCCTGCATTCCGGTGGCGGCCAGAATTTCTAGGCCATCGCCGCGATCTGCGGGGGCGGTTTCTCGCGGATTGGAGAACAGCTGACGAGCCAGAGACTGAATCCCGGCAGGCAGCGGCTGATCGGACGAATTGCTGGCGACGGGCACAATGCACGGCTTGCACGTCGTGACGTTTCGGAGTCGTTCGATGGCAATCTGCGGCTTAGCAAACAGATCAGGGCGAGCGGTGGATTCTTCCCACGGCAGGCTGACCAATGTGCGGGCGGAGTGGTTGGCGATCAGCCCCAAAATCTCATACTGAGTGTGCGTGAAGTCGGAAAACCCATCGACAACCACGAGATCAAATTCCGGGAACGGTTCCCATTTGCCTTTCAACAAGTTGTCTCGTGCGGACCAGAAACGCCCCTCGGCGTCATAGCGATTTTGTGCAACAAGCTGGTCTTGGTACGCAGCATAGATCGAGCCCAGTTCGCGGTCGGAGCGACTGGAACCGCGTTTCTCGCAGGCTGCTTGAAAATGTTCCGGCCAGGCTTCTTCTCGCTTGAGTTCCGCGATCAGGCCCAGCACGACGTCCAAAAAACCTGAAGTATGCGAGATTCCGGCATAGTACTGCAGGTTGCGATTGTCGGCCTGCTGGTTAATCAGATGTCGCGTCAGCACGCGTTGCATCACCGGGGGGAGGGGCCGTGTCACCTTGTCGGAGAACTGCAAGATGCGGTCGGCGAAGCCATCAAACGTCATGACCTGCGGAGCGAGAATGACGCTTGCCGGCGGGGCACACAACTGCTGTTTGACCTGTTCGCAGACGCGATGGGTGGGGCTCAGCCACAGGGTGCGGCCGGGACGTTGTTCGCGTTGCGCCTGCAGGATCGCCGTGCGATACCAGTGCAGCAAAGCCGACGTTTTCCCCGAACCAGCGGGCCCGGCCAGGATCTCCATTCGTGTCCCTCCGTGACGGCTTTTTTGAGTGAGCCTGACGTCTGTGATCTGAGCTCGTCGTGTGCCTGGGCGATGTGGCTCGGGTGGAATTGGGCGGTGAAAATTATCAGTTTGAAACTG
>JAZKFE010000215.1:0-2306 GCA_040386595.1 Planctomycetota bacterium
GTCGCCCCGTCAGGGCTTGGTTTCATCTGAGGGATCCGTACCATGGGTTTGCACCCACGGCTAAGTTCTGTCGTCCCTTCGGGACTGCGGACTTAATAGCTCCGCCGTGAAGGCCTTATTAGGGCTTTTTTAGGCGCTGTTTATATTTTTCATAGAGCCGTGTTTGCCGGGTCTCTGGTGAATACGGTTTGCCGTCGACGAAGGTCCCTTTGATTTGCGTGGTCTGCAACAAAGGGTTTCCGTCCGTAATGACGATGTGAGCCAGCTTGTCCACGGTGAGTGAGCCGATTTGTTTGTCGAGCCCCAGGATTCGAGCGGCATTTAATGTAATGCTCTTGAGGCCTTCTTCGGCGGGTAAGCCATAGGCCACTGCTTGAGCAGCTTCAAATGGCGTGTTGCGACTGTTTGAGGCATCGTCGGAGCGAATGCAGAAGTTGACTCCGGCTTCAAATAAGCGGCCCGGATTTGCATAGGGCGCGTCGAACGGATCGTAATCGGCGGTCGGCCGCGTCATTACGGGGCCCACGATGACAGGGACGTTTCGGGCCTTTAATTCACCGGCCAGCTTCCAGGCGTCGGTGCCACCGGTGAGGATCAGTTTTAGCTTTTCTGCTTCGGCAAACAGCAAGACTTCGGCGATTTCTTGACGCTGATTGGCTTCGATAAAGACCGGTTTTTCGCCCGCGAGATAAGGTTTCAAGGCATCGTAACGCGGGTCTGCTAACGGGGGGGATTGTTTGGCGGCAACCGCATCGGCCTTCAGTTTGTTGTAGAGCCGGCCTTGCTTCAAAAACTCTTTCAAGTTGTCGATCTGTTCCTGGCGTTTTTTCAGAGCCTCTTCTGTGGCCTGCTTGGTGGCGTGAAGTTTATGCGGGACGCCGGGCCAGCGGATTACCAGGCCGACTTCCAGTTCCAGCAACATGTCAGGGACTGTCCACCCCCCCAGCTTAATGGCTGAGGCTTGTCCGGAAATGACGCCGCCGGAGGGGGGCGCGAGTACTGTCGTGATGCCCCCGGCGCGGGCCACGGGGATCAGTTCGGAATCAGGATTCACGGCGACGCCGGCTCGTAAGTCGGGCTGAAATTGCCCCGATTCGGCGTAGTCGTGGGTTTCTGAGACTTTGCCGATTTCAATCAGTCCCAGCGTTGTTCCCGCGTCAATCATGCCGGGGTACACATGCAGTCCGGTTAGGTCGATGGTTTTCGTCTCGGCTGGCAACGGCAGATCTTTGCCGACAGCGGTGATCTTGCCTCCGGCGATCAGCAGCGTTCCCTTTTCGATATCGGCCGCGTCGATCGGATGGACGGTCGCCCCCACGAGAGCGTATTGGCCGTTCGGGGCTTCTGCTAGATCCACGACTTTGGAGCGGATGTCGGGAGTGGGGATGGGCAAGGTCGTGGCGGCCGACTGCCGGGCGGCTCCGGTAGAAGTCATGGCCGTCGGTTGGGCGGCGCGGTTGAAATAGACTTCGCCCTCGACAAGGGTCATCTCGACTCGAGAAAAGGCGTGTAGTGGATGTCCATTAAATATGGCGACGTCGCCGTCCTTGCCGACCTCGAGCGATCCGATGCGGTCTTGCAGGCCCAGCTCTTTTGCTGAGTTGTGGGTGATGGTCTGCAGGGCGTGCTCAGGGGCCAGTCCGCCATAGCGGATGGTTTTGGCTGCTTCTAAATAGAGGTGCCGGATCAGCTCGCCGTCGTCGCTTTTGATCACGGTGTTGATGCCGGCTTGATGGAGCAGGGCGGCGTTGAAAGGGGTTGCGTCATAGGCCTCGACCTTATACGCCCACCAGTCGGAGAACGTACTGCAGCTGGCTCCGTGAGCCGCGATTTCTGGGGCGATTTTGTAACCTTCCAGAACGTGCTGCAGCGACCAGACGCGTACTCCTAGCCCCGAGGCGACCCGCAGTAGCATCAGGATCTCGTCGGCGCGGTAGCAGTGGCTGTGAATGAATTTTTGTTGATTAACGATGTCCATCAGCGCCTCCAGCCGCAGATCGCGGCGCGGTGGCAGCATGTGCGTCGCTTTGTCGGGGGCCGCCTGGATGGCTTGTTGGTATTCCAGCCATTGGCGACGGTAGTCCAGGGCTTCCATGAAGGCGCGGTTGAGTGTCGCTTCGACTCCCATACGCGTGTTCGGGAAGCGGTTTTTCTGGAATTTTACGTTTTCCCCGAGGGCAAACTTAATCCCTTGAGGGGCATCGACCAGGATTTGTTTAGAGGCTGGCTCGCCATATTTCAATTTGATGACGGCATCCTGGCCGCCGATCACATTGGCCGATCCGTGAAATAACCGTGCGGTGGTC
>JAZKFE010000215.1:2316-33387 GCA_040386595.1 Planctomycetota bacterium
ACCGGCCAAGGCACGGTAGGCGGTGATGTCGGTGGTGGAGACGGCGTCTTTCACGCGGACTTCGGGGACGATGGAGAGGGTGGCTTCATTCACGCTGTCCAGGCCATCGCCAATCATAATGTGGCTGTGGGTATCAATGATTCCCGGCATCGCGAACTTGCCCGTGGCATCAATCACGACGACTCCTGCTTCGGGAGTCAAGTCCTTGCCGATCGCCGCGATCTTGCCCGCTTTAATGAAGAGGGACGTCTCGGGGAGTGTTTCGCCCTTACCATTTAATAGTGTGGCCTTCTGGATGAAGACGGTGCCGCCGGTCGGCAGCGTGCGCTTCAGGCGATCGGCATCGAGTTCGACAGGCAGGTCGGTGATTCCTGCGGGGGTTGCCGGAGTGGGCTTACTATCATCGTCTTCGATGCCATTAATGGCGACGGCATTCGGCTGCTGCGGTGGGGCCGTCTCGCGCTGGGCTGTGAAATTGGTTTGCGCTCCGAAGGCCGATTTGAGAATCCCCTTCAGTTGCGGCGGAGTTCCCGTGGGCCCCTGGGTTGAAAACTTAAGTTCAATCTCACGGTCGCCGGCACCGATGGAGACCACCCATTCGGCCTTGTCCGTTTCGACTTTACCACTGGTGAGTTTGCCATCTCCTTGGGGGCTTTTGAAACTGCCATTCAGTCGCGTGCCAGTTTGTATCAGAACGAGGTCGCAGTGGACGGGGCCGTCGGCGGCTTCGATGTCGAGCTTCCAGTGCGCGGCCAGTTCGAGGCCCGGTGAGCCGGAGTCTTTCGGGACGGGTAGGGCCTCTTTTTTGTATTCGAATTTCTTGCCATCGACGAATAGGAATCGCACCTGGCTGCGTTCATCGTCGAAGGGGCCGGTCAGTACGACTACGTGCCCCAGTTTGCCGGGGGTGAGGGACCCCAATCGATGTTCCTGGCCGAGGATGGCGGCGGCTTCTGAGGTAATGGCGGCAAGGGCGGCGTCGCGCGGAAGGCCGGCTTGGATCAGCTGCCGTAGTCCTTTAAAGAAGTCAGCGGGCTCGTTAAGACCTTGCGAGCTGGCGGCCAATTTTAGTCCAGCTGCTTTGAGGGCTTTGGGCCCCGCCACTTGGAGTCGCCAGCGATCGCGGACGTCTTCGAGCGCGCGAATCGGATCCTGGAGATCGGCGGTCAATTTGTCGGGAGCCGGTTTGACTTCGACTTTGGGCTCATCGCCGTAGTCCAGGTTCAGGATGACCTGAATCTGCTTCTCCTGGAGCCGAGCCAAGCAGCGTTCGGCTTCACGGCCGCCCCATAATGTTAGAGGGAGTTCTTGCTCGGCGGCGAAGTTGAGTGCGCGTTCAATTTCGTCGCGGGTGTTGGCCAAGAACCAGACGGGCATCTGGTGTGTGATGACGGGTTGCAGACCTTCGAGAACTGCGTCCTGCAGGGGGCGTGGGATCTGTGCAGCGCCGACTTTAAAGAGCGCCTGTTGCTGGGCATAGCGGCGAGCATCTAAAAAGATCTGCCGCAGGTGTGCGGTACCGCCCATTAATGTGTGGGGGTAGCCTTCTTCGCGTGGTCCGAAGACCCGGAATTGCGACATGGTTGATGACTGCAGCAGGCATTCCCGTAAGGTTGTGCCGCGCGTGGTGATCAGTGTGCCGCGACCGCTGGCTAAACGGCCGGAGGGAACAATATGCAGTGTCGTAAAGCCGAGTTGTCGCCGTTTCTCGAGAGTGTCGTTATCGAGTCGCAGGTGTTCGGCCGCTTCGAATTCCGGGGTGAGACTTTTGCGGTTGTCGATCCGCGTGGCGGCGAGGGCATAGCGGCTGACATCGAGCGGGGCGGGTGGGGCCGGTTGAGCTGGCTGGTCGGGGTTCAATAGGGCTGGAGTCGCGGCATCAATGAAGCCCGCGTAGACCATGTGTCCTGGAACTTCGATGACTTCGGCGTCGGGGGGAATTGGAATATCGGCACCGACGGCAACAATCAGCCCGTCACGCAGGATGACGCGGCCATTTTCAATCTGTTGACCGGGGGCCGTGACCACTGTGGCTTGGGTGATCGCGACGGCGCGGGGTTCGAATTCCGCGGCAGCCGAAAAATCGATGGGGCCCATCAGGCCTGCCAGTAGGCAAGCGAGCGTATAATAGGGAGTGACCCGCCAATGAACGGTCTGCTTCTGCGGATACGAAGACTTGGAGACAGTGTGCTCGTGAGGCGCGGTCATACTCAAGAGGCCCGGTGAAGTGGAATTGGTGTCAATTTCGTGTGGTCTAGCGTCGCGGGGCCTGTGATGCGGCAGTTGGGGCGGTTACCGTCCGAGGCTGAGGCAGGTGGAGATGCTGGGCATCTCCGGGCACTGAACGAGGTGTCAGGCGGCGAAATCTGCCTAAAAAATCGCCACATTCGCTACAGAGTCTTCAGCTTAACAGTGCCTGGCGGCCGATACTAGAACAGATTCCACACGAAAATTGCTGCCAGCCGTCCGAGATGAATTGACACATTCTCGTCAAAAGATATGATAGGACTAGTGATTGCGCTGAACGCGACCCAATTGGGGACGGTTTGAGCGATACTCTTTAGGGCTCAGCACGGGTAAGTGAGCTAAATCTTAAACGGCTTGTTTTGCCGTTTTTTGCAAGCTGCCCCTACAACGAGCTGCCTCTACAACGAGCTACTCAAGCAAAGTGTGCGGCATTCCACTTGAAGAGTCATCCGGTAATCGTTCCGAATCGACGCGAACACGATAAAGCAAAGTGCCTGCTCGCGGGTCCCGTAGGTCTTAGGGCCACAGAATTTGGGATTCGTAGGATTTGAGACCGTTTGAGCGGTTCGAAGAACGGCCGGCGGGATTGGATCTCAGTGCGAGCATTTCTATCTGCGGGTGCATCATTCAGGGTTGGCAGAGTGAAATCTGCTGGGCTGTTTGGTAAGTCTGCTGCAGTGTCACGACCCTGACAGCAACAAGGGTTTTCGCAGCAAGTCGGCGGTTTGGATTCGTCTTGTCATTGGTCCAAATTCGCTCCCTGTGGCGTCTGGTCATTAGTTGCCAGGTGTTCGCAGTGCAGAGTGGTTCTTAAGTGAACCATTCCATGAAGTTTGGCTCGAGCCAGAATTGAGATTTTCCTGGAATTCCAATTCCTTGGGGAAATGTGACGCAGTTCGTGGCAATATTTGAGATAGACGCGTGTCGGATGCCGATTTGCAGTTTGACCCTCTGAATTGGCCCGCTGTAGCGGGGTATCGATGCTACGAGACACCGTCTGGCGTGCAGTGCTCTGGTGCTGACGTCAGACAAAGGTTCGGCATGTACGTTGAGTCGGCCGCAGGATCGGATTCACTCTCGCTTAACAGCCTGTGACAAAACCTCCGCAGTCGCACGATGAAGCTCATCTGGGCCTCCTGTCGTGCGGGTCGCTACGAGGCCCGATCAAAATTGTAAGCCAAGTGTTGAAGAGTCCTCTCCGTGGTTTTTGTCGGTGTGTTGGTCGCGCTTTGTGCCAGGTGCACGAGGGACGAACCAGCTGGGGCACGGGGATGTTCCTGAGGATTCGATGGCAGCCTTTAGAAAAGGTTGGACATCGTTCCTGATCAGGGCGTCCGGGACTTAAAAGATGTTGGGCCGTCACGGGACCATCCCGCGGTGATATCCGTGGCCGTGGTTCAAAATTCGCTGTCAGAAAGTTCGTTGGTCGTACTGGAAGCGAATGAATCGTTCTGGTGCGATTGAGCAGTCGACGGCGACCACGCAGGGTGACTTCCTCTGAACCTGTTTCAGGTGGTGGTTTATTCTGTGGTGAATGACCTGAGTTCTGTTTGTTTTGTCGATTGAATTTCGTTTCTGAGTTGGAAGAACAGCATGGCAGTGAATAGCTCCGGTTCGACGGACAGCGATCCCGAGGCCCCGCCGCGACGGCGACGTACCGTAAAGAAGAAGACGGAGTCGGCCACTCCGGCAGAAGCAGTACGGGTGGAACCCGTTGTTTCTACCCCTGAGCCCGAAGCCGCACCGCGTCCGACGCGACGCCGTGCTCCTGTTCGTCGTCCTGAACCAGAACAAGTCTCGGATTCGTTCGGGTTTGACCCCGAAGAATTTCTGCCTCCCGCCGTGGTGACGGAACGTCCCGAACGCCCGGCTCGTGAGCGTCCGGTGCGCGAACGACGTCCCCGTGCGGCTGCCGCAGAAACGCCCCGTGAGCGACCCGCTCCGGTGGTTGAAGAACGCGAAGAAGTCGCACCGGCCCGGCCCGAACGTGCGGAACGCTCGGAAGGGCGTACCGATCGCTCCGAAGGTAGTCGTTCTCAGGAAAACTACGTGCCGGAAGGCCGTATTGATTCTGGCGACAGCCATGGTGACGGGGGCGAAGAAGGCTCATTCGTCGAAGGTGGTGAAGGGGGAGCTGACAACGGACAAGAAGGCGATTTCCAACGCCGTCGCCGTCGTCGTCGCCGTTCACGGAATGGCCGCGTCGAAGGTCAAGCACCTGTTCAAAGTGCTCCGCGTCAAAACCAACCGCGGTCGAATCCTCCGGCAGGTGGTGGCGCTCCTCGCCATTCAAATAATGGTGGCTCGAACGTCCAACGTGGTCGCCCGCAACGCAGCGGTGGCGGCGGTCGCTTCCCCAATCAAGGTGGTGGCGGTCAGGGTGGACAGGGCGGTCAACAGCGTGACCGAGGCTACAACCGGGATAACAATCGCGGTGGCAGCAACAGCGGTGGTGGTGGCGGACGTGATAACTTCCGCGATCGCAACACGATGTCCGAACAAGCTATGGCCGATATTCCCGGCACGGAAGTGTCTGGCGTCCTGGAATTGCATCCCAAGGGCTACGGCTTCCTGCGTGATCCTTCCAACAACTACGCTTCATCCAAGACCGACGCATTTGTGTCGGGCACGTTGATCGAACGCTGCAGCTTGCGTGAAGGCGTGTTGATTAAGGGTGAAGCGATTCCTGGTCCCAAGGGACAAGGGCCGCGTCTGAAGAGTGTCGAGTCAGTGGAAGGTCGGACGGTCGAAGAGTACCAGAAGATCAAGACCTTCGACACGTTGACCGCCATCAACCCGCACGAGCAAATTGTGCTCGAAACGGGCCCGATGCCGATCACGATGCGGGTCATGGACCTGTTGTGTCCGATTGGCAAGGGACAGCGTGCCTTGATCGTGGCTCCGCCGCGAACGGGTAAGACGATGCTCTTGCAGGACATCGCTAACTCGGTCAGCAAGAATCATCCCGAGATGTACTTGATCGTGTTGCTCATCGACGAGCGGCCCGAAGAAGTCACCGAGATGCGACGTAACGTACGGGGTGAAGTCATTGCGTCCTCCATGGACCGCGATGTCGAAAGCCATGTGCGAATTTCGCAGTTGATCATCGAACGCGGCAAGCGTATCGCGGAATCGGGTGGCGAGGTCTTCATTCTCCTCGACTCGATTACACGTACCGCTCGTGCCTTCAATAAGTGGGTCGGCAGCAGCGGCCGGACAACCTCGGGTGGTCTGGACGTTAAGGCTCTCGATATTCCCAAGAAGATGTTCGGTACGGCTCGTTTGTTCGATGAAGGGGGCTCGCTGACAATTGCCGCGACCGCTCTGATCGAAACCGGCAGCCGGATGGACGACGTGATCTTCCAGGAGTTCAAGGGGACGGGCAACATGGAAATGGTGCTCAGCCGCAACTTGGCTGATCGCCGCATCTGGCCGTCGATCGACATTCAGCAGTCGGGAACCCGACGTGAAGAGAAGATCCTGTCGCCCGAAACGCTCGAAGGTGTCACGATGCTGCGTCGCAGTCTGCTGTCCCTGAGCCCCGTCGAGGGGATGGAGCAGCTGACTCGCATCTTGCAGAAGTACCCGTCGAACAAGGAATTCTTGGGTAAGATCCGGTCGATTCTGTAGTCGACAATGATTCAGATGTCATCGAGGCCTTGGTTTCGATGAGAGTCAATACAAAGCCCGGCTGTTGCTTGCGACCGCCGGGCTTTTTTTGTGTGCTCCAGGGGGATGATTTCGGCGGTGTGAGGCGTGGTTTGAATTTCCCATCCCGCCTTCACTATCTCGGCTTCCCCGTGCGCTGGTAAGATGTGGACCTAACTCGAACAGGGCTTCTTTTCTCGCGTTATGTCCTACAAAACCTTTAAAAAACTGCTGGGCGAAACCAGTCTGGAACGGAAGTGTCGCTTCCTGTTCGGGAGTGGTTTGTTGCTATTGATTACGGCCAGCTTTTATTTGTATGGGCGGCTGACTGCGGATCTGGTGGAAGAGCAGAACCTGATCAACGGGCGGTTGTCGACGGTTCCCATCATCCTGTTCAAACACTGGAAGTATCGCGAAGAAAACGTTGGGTTCCGCAGGCAGCTCGACGACATGCTCGGTGAGTTGAAGGCCGGGACGCTCAAGAACAGTTGGGAATTGTTCAAGGCCGATACCGAGGGTACGGCCGATGCTGGCCATCTCCCCAGCGACGCCGCAGGGCATGAGGCCCTGGATCTGCTGCGACAGGGGCGACCCGAATTCTTTCAGATCGATGAGAAGGGGGAGTACGTCTATTACGGGGCGGTGAAAGCCAGTAAGACGTGTCTCGAGTGCCATTATCACCAAACTCCGCATGCGAAAGAAGGAGATCTGATCGGCATGGCGAAAGTGTCGTTCTCCATGCAGGAGACGAAACGTGCGCTGGCCATGAATAATGCCATCTTGTTGGCGACCGCTATCGGCACGGCGTTCCTGGCCATGTTGGCGGCTTATGCCATTGTGCGTTATGTGGTGGTGAAGCCCGTCTTACACTTGAAGGACGTCAGCGATTCGATCGCCAAGGGGAACTTGGACCTGCGGGCCGACATCCGCACGGGCGATGAATTTGAAGAGCTGAGCCACGCGTTCTATCGCATGTTGCGGCATTTAGTCGCCGTGCAGGAAGAGCTGCGAGAGGTCAATCACGACCTGGATACGAAGGTCGATGAGCTGGCCAAGGTGAACCTGGCGTTGTTCGAAACGAACAACCTCAAGAGTCAGTTCCTGGCGACAATGAGTCACGAGTTGCGGACGCCCCTCAACAGCATTTTAGGGTTTAGCGATGTGCTGGGAAGTGCCGGGAATCTCGATGACCGCCAGCACCGGTATGTGCGCAACATTCAGACGTCGGGGAAGGATCTGCTGACGCTCATCAACGACATTCTTGATCTGGCGAAGATCGAGGGTGGCAAGATGGAACTGCACATTGCCGAGCTGTCGCTGCTCGATCTGATCGAACGTCTTCTGGGGATGGTGCGTCCTCTGGCCGAGAAGAAGAATATTGATCTGATCGGTGAAGTCGATCCGTCGATTCCTTTGCTGAAACAAGATACGGGCAAGGTCCAGCAGATTCTGTACAACTTGCTGTCGAACGCGATCAAGTTCACTCCTGAAGGGGGGAGCGTGCGAGTGCTGGCCCGGCGCGTGAACAACGACTTTTTCGAATTGATCTGCGAAGACACCGGTGTCGGCATCGCGATGGAAGAGCAAGAAACGATCTTCGAAAAGTTCCGGCAGGGGAATCTGACCCCAGGGGGCAACAGTGCTCTGACCCGCGAATTTGCCGGGACCGGTCTGGGTTTGTCGATCGTCAAGGAATTGTCGAAGCTGCTGGGGGGCGAGGTCAGTTTGCAGAGCGAGATGGGCAAGGGAAGTACCTTTACCATCCGTTTGCCGTTCCAGATTCGCGAACAACTGCCGCTGCCGGAAGACCCCTTGCAGCAACACGCGGTGGAGCTCAGCAAGCTCCGTCGGTTGGATCTCACGCGGTTGTCGGGGACGAAGTAAGACGGCGACCGGCAGCCCGCACCGCGGATTGCGGCGCGTTTGGCTTAAGCGGATTGGCGAGTGAGCATCATGGCACTGTGGCGTTCTGTGCTGACCGTCGGGGGCTATCTGTGGGCGAGTCCTGCGAGCTTAATTGGGCTTTGCGTGGGGGGCGTGGGCTTACTGACGGGGGGCCGGTATCAGCTGCAGCGCGGCGTGCTGGAGTTCTATGGTGGAGCCGTGTCCTGGTCGCTCTCTCGCATGTGGATTCGAGCTCGCGCGATGACCTTAGGACATACCATTCTCGGCCGGTCACTCGCGGACCTTGAGGACACTCGCGACCACGAACATGTGCATGTCCGCCAGTATTCGCACTGGGGACCGTTCTTTATTCCGGCCTATTTGCTGTGCTCGTTGGTCCTGTGGTTCCGCGGCCGCAATCCTTATCTGGACAATCCGTTCGAGGTCGAAGCGTTTGATCTGTACCCGTAAGAGAGAGGTTTGAAGACCTCTCTCCCCGCAGGTTCTGAGCAGAGCGGTTTAACGGTTACGTATTCACTCGAGATGGTTGGGTAGCCCAGATTCTCGAATCTGGGTGAGCGCAGCGAACAAGAGGTTGTGGCTCTTTCGATTGTCAGTCTCTGCTACTGCTTCGTTCCGATCACGTTTACGCCGCTCCCAATCAGCAGATTACGTTCGTAGGTCCAGCGGTAAAACGCCCCGGTCTTTTCCGGCGGCAACACGCGCAGGTCGGTGAACCCGGCGGCCTGATACCAATCCTTTAACTCGCCGACCGTGTGGTGGTACTGGTACTGCGGAGCAAACCAGTCGAACGTATCGCAGACTCGATTCTCCCAGTTGGGGTGGGCGCTGAAGTTGACGATCTTGTTGAGCGTCTTATTGGCGACGGGAATTCCTCCCAGCCAGGCTCCCCAGCGGCACCAGCGTTCGAGGCGTTCCGGGGGCATCTGAATGGTCCGTCGCCGTAGAGCCGAGTTGATGATCTCTTGCCACCATTGGTTACGACGATAGAGCCACACGGCCATGCGTCCGCCCGGCTTGACCAGCCGCGACACCGCGTCGAAGACGGCTCGCGTGTTGGCATCGTGATGCATCACTCCGATGGAAAATACGAAATCAAACGACGCGGGCTGCAACGGAAGATGTTTGAGGTCTCCCTGCAGAAAATGCACTTGTGGCAAGTGAGCACACAACTGCGAGGCCTTGTCGACCGCGGCGCTATGATCGGCACCAATGACATCCGCCCCGGCCTCGCCAGCCACTTTGCTGTAGCGTCCGCCGCCGCATCCGGCATCAAGGATGCGTAGTCCACGCAGCTCGCTGAGCGACACGCCGGTTTTGGCTTGAAAGGTGGCTCGGTCTTCATCGTCGTGGGCGACTTCGTACTTGTTCCACTGCAGGCCGAAGCTCGCCAGATGGGCCTGCTCTACGAATCGCGGGATGCCGTTGACCTGCGGGTAGCTGGCCTGAGTGGCAGAGTTTCGCAAGACATTGGCGGTGGCATCCCAAACCAAAGGCGTGCCCGCCTCGGGATCAACCAGTGATTGCAGGAAATCAGAACGAGAAAGCATGAAGCGTTGTGAACCAAACGTGGAGACAACCAGGGGAACTGGATCGCAAACTCGCTCTCAGTATTGCCATTGGCCGGAGGCGAGTTGCTGCTTGAAGTTTGTACGTCTGAAAGGCTGCTGTTGTAAGACGAATTCCTGCTACGAAGTGACGAGAAGTCTCATCTCAGTGGTTAAAAATCGACTGGCATGAAATCTTCGGCAATTTCCGTTGCGGGAAAAATGGCGCGGGCGGTGGCGATTCCAATGGGATCGTCTTCGGGATGCTGCGGATCGATGTGCGTCAGGTAAAGTCTTTTGACCTGGGCATCACGAGCCAATTCCGCGACGGGTGTTGTATTGCTATGACCTGACTTCGCCGACCACTGCCCCATGGCGTCCGAAAAGTTGCACTCATGGATCAACAGATCGACCCCGCGAATGAACTCCAGATAGCTCGGATTGGCCGTGGTGTCGGTGATGTAGGCGAGACTCTTTCCTGGCCAGTCGATGCGGAAACCGGTTGATCCGCCGGGGTGAACCAGCGGAACATGGGTCAGTTTCCCGCCGTCTCGCAGCAGAACTTCAGGGACCAGTTCGCGGTATTCGAAGCCAGGATTCACGGGAAACAATGGCTGCGAAAACAGGTGCTGCTGGACGTCGGTCAGATACGGCTCCCGGGCGTGTACCGTCGCCCGCGTCAGTTGCCGGGTGATAAACGGCACGATGAAATTCGTCAGCCCACTCACATGGTCGAGATGGGCGTGAGTCAGGAAAATATCGAGTTCTGTGGTTTGCAAACGGCTCGGAATACGAAACGCTGCCGAACCCGCATCCAGCACGACACCGATTTCCGGCAGCCAGCAACACGCCGTGTGCCGCCGTTCGTTCGGGTGATAACCGCCTGTGCCTAGGAATTGCAGACGCATCTGGTCACTCTCTCCGCAGGCCCTATTTTCCGTCGGTGGCGGCTTTGGCCTTCTGGATCTCTTTCACCAGGACTTCATCAAGTACCCGCAGGCCTTCGTCGGGATTGATCTTATAAAATCCCGCGCTGTAGTGGGCCACTTTGCCATCGGCACCAATCACAACCCATAACGGCAGCTTAGCACCAATGCGGCGGGGATCGCCGAATTGCGAGATCAATTCGCCATCATCGGAAGCCAGTGGGTAAGCCAGATTCATGAAGCTCTTCAATTTCCCAACCGAGCGATGGGCTTGTTGAGCTTGGGCTTTGTCGGCAAATCGCACGTCGACTGCGACACCATAAATCTGGACTCCCAGCTTGCGACGTCGGCTGTAGAGGAAATCGAGATAACCGACTTGCCCATAGGGTTCGATCAGCGGTTCGCCTTGGTATTCCCAGAAGTGCAGCACGGTGATTTTACCGGCGCGGTCGGCGGGAGTGACCGGTTTGCCTTCGATCGTTTGAATCGTGAATTCTGGGGCCGCTTGTCCGATGAACTTCTTCGCCAACTGAGCCAGCTCGCCAGTCCGCTGCTGTTGTCCTTGGACGTCACGCGTAATGATCCCGGCCAGTCGGCTGAAAGGGGTCCCTTCCGCCGTTTGTTCGATTTTCTCGGCCACGGCAGCGACTTTGGTCAGCTGTTCGTCGGTCAGTTCCGGGTTCTGTTCGTTTTCCGCTCGAGTCAGGTCGCTTTGCAGCTTGAGCAACAATTTCAGCGGGGTTTCTACTTTGGCTAGTTTTTCAGCGTCGAGCGTCTCTAATGAGTCCAGCTTCATTCGCAGGGAGAACTCGTCACCCTGGCCCATGAAGAGGCGTTCTTCTAATTCCACGACCAGGGGGCTGTCCTTCTGCACCCAGACCGACCGCTTACGGCCGAAGTTCGTAGAGACATCCACCTGCCAACAGTCTCGGTCCTGGACCTTAGACTCGCGTTTGACTTCAAAGGCATGGGCTTCGTTGTTCCAGGTGGCGCCGGCCTTGAGTTCTTCGACAAATTCGAAGACGGGGCGGGGAATGCGGATCGACTGCAGGGTGCCGTTATGCTCCTGCAACAGTCGCAGCTGGGCCGTATTGGTGGGGCGCAGTTTGGGATTCAAGGAGATCTGGCCAAAGCGTTCGGGCCAGGGCCAAGTACCGCCGCCTCGTTCGTCCATCAGGAACGCCACATCGCGGCCGCCCCCTTCGGTTTTCTTGATCAAGCAGTACAAGCTGAAGCGTTTGATGGGCGGCGCTTCGGCATCGCGCGAAACTTTCACCAGCGAGCCGGTGTAACGCAGTTCGACCGCCGCTCCTTCATCAAGCGGAGAAATCAGGCACGGCAAGAGGGCCAGCAGCAATCCATTCACAGTAAATACTCCGCGTCTTATCTTCGCAGGAAAGTGTCTTGGGCAGACCAATATATCACAGTGCTGAACCTGGAGCCCACGGACGGCATAGTCTTTTCGGGAATCTGGCATCTGTCGCCGAAGCGAATCTATCGACACCATCATTGTTTGACCCGACTGAGCGCAGCGTTCCAGATCGTAGCAAAAAGATTGCTGATTTGGACAGCCTATCAGGGTTTGTTGATGGGTGTTGGAGGAAATGACGCATGTCGCGTGGTGAAATCACCCAACGGTAAGGGAACCTACCGCGGTTGATACGGCTTCTCGCAACTGTGGGCCTGTGTCTCCGAGAGACTCTCGCCGCATAGGCACTGGGACTGCGGCAGGCGTCATTAAAATCACCTCCGCTTGACCCGACTTCAGCTGCCCCGTACAACCATCAACGAGACTCCATCCATCCTCATCCCCTTCATTCGCCCAAGGTTATTTCCATGAAAGCCGGTCTCGATCGACGTCGTTTGCGAACCGTTCATCTGGTGCCACTGACCGCTTTTGGAGCCGACGGCAAGCTGAATCTGGAAGCCCAAGCCCAGCATCTTCGCCGGATGTACGCCGCAGGGATCCGGGTCTATATGCCAGGCGCCGGGACGAGTGAATTCCACAGTTTGTCGGCGACCGAAATTGTGGACATTGTCCGAGTCACCCGCGAAGCGACCGGGCCCGACGCGTTGATCTTCGCGCCCGTTGGGTTGCAGGTGGGGCATGCGATTGAAGTCGGTATTCGGTGTCGTGAGGTCGGTGCGACCGGTGTGATGTTCATGCCGTTTGCCCATCCGTATCTCAGCCAGGCGGGGATTCGTGATTACTATCTGCAGGTCCTTGAGGCCGTGCAGTTGCCGGCGTTAGTCTATAAAAAAAGCCCGTTTCCCAGCGATGCGTTGCTGTTGGAACTGGCCGCCCATCCGCTGGTGGTCGGGGTGAAGTACGCCGAAAACAACATGCACGACTTCCGCCGCGTGGTCACTGCCGATCAGGGGCGGATTGAATGGCTGTGCGGGTCGGCAGAACGATTTGCTCCGTACTATATGCTGGCCGGCGGGACGGGATTTACGACCGGCGCCGGGAACCTGTGTCCGCATCTGGCGCTGGCCATGCATGCTGCATTTGCCGCCGGTGAGTTCGTTCAAGGGATGGAATTACAGCAACATATCCTGCCGATCGAAGACTACCGAGCCAAAGATGGCGACAGCTTTAACATCAGCATGCTGAAGCACGGTCTGGCCAGTTTGGGCCTCGACTTCGGTCCCGCGCGGGCTCCGCAACGCCAACTCACCTCTAATGAAAAGACCGAAATCGACAAGATTGTGGAGACGGTGATGAAGGCCGAAGCCGACATCCAGAACGAAATGGTGAGTGCCGGGTTTGGTCGAGCCCGGTAAAAGCTGAATACAGAGAAGTCTTGAACGGAGTTCGTCGTGATGAGTGATCGGAATGGAATTCGAGCCACCTTGTGGATTGCCGCCGTGTTTGCGGTTTTGTGTGGTCTCTCGGTGGCGTTGTGGGGGACCTTGTCGTTAGCCGGCGATAATGCTGGAGCAGTGGTCGCGCGTGTCTTATCACTGGTTTGCGGAATTGTTCTGGGATTGGATCTGGCAGCCTTGGTCGTGTTGCTGGCCCGCATACAATTGGTCATGCTGGAAGCCGACGAGTCCTCCGAGCGTTCCTAGTTCAGGGAGAAGCGAGCCGCTGTGCGTTGCGGCGCATGGCCTTCGTTCCACCTGAGCAAGTTCATTTGGTGTGCTCGCACGAGGCCGATCGACAACCTTCGAATAATCCCTTTGAGTTTCGCCTATGCCGATCAAGTTCCGATGTGATTACTGCCGGCAGCTTATGGGGATTGCTCATACTAAGGCGGGCAGCCTGGTGGATTGTCCGACCTGCGGGCGAACACTGCGGGTGCCGAACGAGGACGGGACCGTCGATCCAGCGCCTGAGGTGGGAATCAACCGGAAGGATGACGAATTACGTCGTGCGTTGGACGAGGTGGGGCAAATCGGACAACCCGAGAAACCGCCTGGCCCTGTTTCGAGCGAGCTGCCTTCTGCAGAAGCAGCTCCGCGGCCTCTAGTAGGTAAAGAGACAACTCAAGGTTCGGGAGAAACCCCACCGGTCATCATGAAGCCTGTGGCGATTGTGCCTTCACCGCCACCTCCGCCGGTCCAGACGAACGCGATTGCCCTGGAACCCTTGCCACCTATCGGTGCCGTCAATCCCCCGATTCCTTCACGAGCCAATTCCGCTGGCACCAAGCGGGCGGTTCCGTGGGTGATGCAGTCGCCAGAACAAATTCTGGCCGATTTGGCCGGGTCGGTGAGTGTGATTCGGCCGGCGGTTGTGGTCGAGGCTGGGATACCTGAGCCCCGAACTTATGCTCTCAAATGGATGATTCTGGCGAGCGTCGTGAGTGCGTTGGTAGGAGGGGGGATTGGATTCCTCGTGGGACTTTCTTCCGGGGAGCGAACAGGCACGGAGCGACCGCTCGTGGTCACGCCGGATTCATCGACGGAAACGGTTCCTGCCAAGACATTGGTGCAAGGCCATTTGACCTTCCGCAACGCTCGCGGACAGCTGGAGCCGGATGCTGGAGCGTGCCTGATCTTGCTACCGACTCCGCGGGCTGCAGCGGCAAAACTTCCGTCAACCGGGTTGCGCCCCAACGACGAAGCTGATGTTCGTGAGCAGGTCTTAAAAACGTTGCAAGAGCAGGGGGGGCAACTGGCTATTGCGGATGCCGATGGCGGGTATCAAGTAGAGCTGTCAAAAGCCGGAGACTATCGGCTGATTGCCCTGTCTCATTTTCAAGGTCGCCCGGCAGACAATTCGAACTCTTCCGAGGCCTTGAAGTTGCTGGCCGAGATCTTCGAACGCCCCGAGCAGTTGGTGGGTAAGCTGGCCTTTGCCGTGGCGGAGATCAAGCACGCTGGCACCGGTCCAGTGATTTGGGATCACACCTTCGCCAATTGAATGCCGAGCCGCTGTTGCAGAATCTGTTTTCTATTCCTCAACAGCGACGCAGTCGATGGGTAGCCCAGATTCTCGAATCTGGGTGAGCGCAGCGAACAAGAGGTTGCGGCTCCTTCGACTTCCGCCATTTTTCTCTTCGTAGGCGAGCCCGGCGGCTGACGCCCCGGGATTCTTCCTCTGTAGCCTGACTCTCCGAGTCGGGTGTATTTTCTGAGAGAAAGCGCAACTCAGAGAGTTTCGTGCCCCCAAAAATCCCGGGGCTTACGCCGCCGGGCTCGCCTGGGCAGTTTACTGCGATTGCGTATGTGCACTCGTTTGTTGTGTGGTAAATAGTGGATATTATTCACTATTTACCGTCAAAATACTTCCGCACGACATTGCGGTGTTTGGGGCTAAGTTTGCGGTTCCAGGTGGCGTTCCCCGACGAGGCCTCAGCCCCCCGTGTGGCCCCTTTCGCGGCGGTTTCGGCGGGGACTTCGTTGGGGGCGATCAACTGGACTCCGACGATCTCTTCCTTGGGCTTGTCGGCGAATCCTGGCGGCAGGATGACCTCTTTGAACTTCACACCGTTGTCGTCGGCTTCATCGCCAAATGACATCTCGGCATCAGCCCGGCCACGTGAAATGCCGCCACGGCCTGGTTTCCCGGATTTTGATTCACCCGGTTCATCCGACCAGGAATCGCTTTCGCATTTCCCTTCCCCCTCGCCTTTGCACTTCGAGCAAGATTTGCATTTCTTGCGCAGTTCAGACAGTTTCTGCTTTTCCTTTGCCAGTTCTTCTTTCAGCTCGTCCAGCAGCTCTTGGCGTTCTTTCGGATCGCTCGGTAGTTTGACTTTGCCCTCTTTCATCAGCCGCTGAAGCCGGTCTTGAAGCGAGTTCTTTCCCGAGCCAGGTTTACCGGGCGCGATCTCTTCGGTGTTCGCCCCCTTTTTCGTGAGCTGCTCGATGGCTTCGGCGACGTCCTGTTCGAGCTGCTGTTGGGCTTCAGGCGACAGTTGCTGTCCATCACCACCGGCGGCTTTCGCTAGTTGAGACACAGCTTCCTGGAACTTGGAGTTCTTGGCGGCCGCATCATCGACTCGCAGTTGTAACCGCTCGGTCAGCGCGTCGACCGTTTCCCAGTTCTCATGGGTCAGGGGCGTATCCTGAGTTTCCTGCTGCAGTTTGGCGACTTCCTCTTCGAATTGCTTTTTCTCTTCATCCTGCAGGATCTCGGCTTTATCGAGTGACTCTTTGAGCTCTTCCAATTGCTGGGTCGCGTTCTGGGCGACCGCTTGCGGCACAATGGGGGTGGACCGAGCTTCCCGCAACGGAACAAAGCAGGCCGCGACCGCAAACAGCAGCGGCATTGTCAGGTAGGACGCAAACCGTTTCGGAAAGACTCGGGGCAGGGCGTTCCGCCACATGGCTTGGAGCTTGGGAAGATGACTGGTCCATTCCTCATCAGGCCGTTCAGCGAGAGTCATCAGCAATCCGCCAGCCGCGAGTCGCTGGTCGAGCATGGCGATGGTTTCACGACGAGACTGCTGCCGCTGCCGAGCCAGCCACCAAGCTCCAGCCGCAACGGGAATGGCTCCGATGGCGAACCACAACACATGCGGCCACAACTGCGGCACCGCCAGCCGCACGGCGAGCACAATGGTCCCGAACACAAACAGAAAAATTGCTAGCGCATCGGCAGCCCGGTGAAGGAATTCACCCAGCAGCACACGTCGCTGAAACTGCTCAATCCAACGATTCATGGGAGGCATCTGCGGAACCTCGACGGAAACAGACAGAGTTCTCAAAACGCAATTCGACTACTACCGCTTAAATAGTCTACCTGACTGGTGATTCTAATGCACGATCTTAATCAAGACACATCGAAGTGACTGCAATTGACAGAGCCGCGTGTTCACTGATAGAAGGCGGTTTTGAGTGTGCTGGTTCTACGTGGATTCAAGGAAGAATCGCCATGTTACGTCTGTGCTCGCTGTGCCTGGCTGTGTTGTGGTCGGCACAAATATTCGGGGCAGAAATCGCTGCAGAACTCAATTATCCCACAGACCAGCCGCTGATGGCGATTCGTACCGCTCAATTGCGGAGCGAGGACCGGGAAGTCGTCACCATTCACGCCAGCACCGTGATTCACATTGACTGGGACGATGGCGAGCAGTTGTTGACCACGATCGAAGGTCGGCGGTTCTTCATTCTCAAGGAGGATTTGCGTCCCATTAAACAAGCGGTGGAAAGTTTCACCCAGCAACTGCTCTTAGACGCCAAAGATCCGTGGCTCTATCAATACCGTAGTCAGGCTTATAGCTTGCTGGGGCGAACAGGCGATGCCCTGTCGGACACAGAGACGGCCCAAAAATTAATGCCGATGGATACCACGCTGGCCATGTTCAACGGCTTGAAAGTTGGCAACCACGGAAATTGGGTCGCCGCATGGCAGGCCGCTGAAGTCCTTCAGATGTTCTCTCCCTACTATGCACGAGGCTATCTACTGAGCGCCATGGCGGCCATGAATTTGGGGGCCAATGACGCGGCTGAAGACTATCTTTGGGCGGCGTTCGAATTGGCCCCGGATGACGTTGACATTCAACGCTGTCTCGCGATGGTCCTGAGTCAAAAGGCTCAGACTCCTGAGGACTGGACGATTGTGTTGAATGTTTTGAATGACATTCTTCGGCTGCATCCTCACGACTACGAATCTTTGGAATTTCGTACGCAAGCCCATCGCAAACTGGAGCATGTCGTCGAGGCAAAGGCTGATGGTGCGGCCCGTCGTCGGCTATGTGACAGCTGGTTGAGAGCTTGTCCCGAAAATGCCGAATTTTGGACCCGCCGTGGTAAATTTCACATTGAGTTCGGAAACATGGAGGCCGCGTTCGTGGACCTCTCCGAAGCGATACGGCTCGATCCCCTAAATGTCGAATCCCGGCGCAATCGAGCGGGCATTCGTGTTCTGCGAAAGGATTTTCGAGCGGCACTAGAGGATGTCACGTTCATCACAAAACTGGTACCCCATGACACTGAGATGCAGTTCCAGCATGCCTGGCTGTTGGTCAATTGTGGCGAAGATCGTCAGGCGATTGCAGGGCTGAATGAGTTCTTAAGGATGCATCCCGAACACGCGGAAGCTCGTGGGACGCGAGTCGACGCGGCTGTGAAATGCCAGGACTGGCAAGCTGTGGAGACTGACTTCAGATTCTTCCTTACAGCCACGGGGGCGACTCGCCCGTCGAACGCCAAATTGGCGGTATTGGCAATGTTGATGGGAGACGAAACTCAGACTCTTGAATTACTACAAGGTGAGACTGAACAGTCCGAAGATTCGCGGAGATGTTACCGCTGGTTGGTCCGTCGGGCACTTTATCGGGGCGACATCAAGACCGCCCAATCATTGCTGACTCAGTTTGACGTGCGCGATCAGTGGTCTCGTGTCTCACAGGCGATGTGCTTGTATCTCTCCGGAGGTTTCGAGGAGGCCTATCGCGAGCTCGACGAGGTTTACGTTCAAGGGACGAATTATAAGCCCACAGAGAAGAAGTTCTCGGTGGTCGTCACCACGAACAAAGGGCAATTCAATGAGTCAACAAAGAAGGTGGATATCAATCTCGACGATAAATCCAGTCTTCCTGGACCGGCGGCCCAATCGGGGGCACAGGGAACTAAGAAGCCGGGTGAGACGGAAGAGTTGGTCGAATCGGAATCTAACAACACGGCTCAAGACGCTCGATTTTTGCGAAACCTGTTTAAAATCCAACGACGCGAGATTCAGCCGTCATTCGACCGAATCGTCGCGGGTATTAATATGCGACCGGTGCTGTTACGGTGTGCGTATGTAGTTGTAAGAGTTCAGGGTCTCGACCAGCAAGAAAGTTTTCGCAACGGACCTTTCGCGGTCAAGAATGGCGAATTTTTACTCGGGTGTCCTGAAACTGCGAGCTACTTGCGAATTCCGCTTTATGAAGCGATTGCGGCTGGCCATGCCGAAAACGGTCAGTTTGATGAAGCCGTCCGCTGGCAGCGCCGGATCTTGGATGAGACACCGCGGGATCATCTGCGGCGGGTATGGTATTGGGAGATTCATCAGCGCTATCTGAAACAGGAAAAATACCCCTTAGGACTGGTTGATCCAGATCTCGTCACCCCGATGTTACATACCTATCTCAACCTCGAAGGAGAGCCGGGATTGTTATCTCCTTTGCCCCCTCCATTGCCCGAATAGCGCAGTTGTGGAGCAGGCTGTCGCAGAATATCGGGCTGGAATGTCGAGGGCGCCGTAAAATTAGGGGGCCGGCGTTGCATTCCATTTGCTTGAAGTCTCCGGCCTGGCTAATTATGCATGAACATCACTCTCATCGCGATCGCTGGAATCAACACCGCCAGGTTCGCCAAAATGATTCCGACGATAATACTCGCGGGACCCGTCCAGATGACGTCCGCGGAAGCTTTCATTCCATAGCCGCAAGCTGCCTTGGAACCGATAAAACCCATCATTCCACATGCCAGAAAAATCAGAAACATGAGAATGTTTAAGGTGCATAGACTGATTAGAGACATCACAAAATAGGCGACTGAAAGAAAAATTCCAGGAATTCCCGTGAGCAGTCCGAAGATTCGCAAAATGATCATCGGCGTGCTTTTCGCAGACTCCCACAGAATCCCCTGAGTCATCGTTAACGCCTTCGACGGGCGTTTTTTCTTGCGGCGAACCGGGAGTTTTAGCTCTCCGTCGTCCAGTTCCTCCTCGTCTTCGAAATCCTCTAGTTCATCAACTTCTGGCTCGGGGACTTTGACCACCGCAGAGCATTCTGTGCATTTGAACTTCTTCCCCGCAGAGGAATCCTTGACCTGGAATTTCTTACCGCAACGACAGCGCGCCCTGATCGACATAGTTGTTCTGGCCCCAAACAATGTGACAGCTGCAGTGCGCTCGAATCAGTTCCGAGAGAGGAGTGTGATACGAGTTTGCAGATGTGAACTTGTGTGGAAGAGATTTCAGCGGGAAACCTAGCCCGTGTCAATCGAGCTCCTGTGTTCGTTGCGTGGATTCGCCCATCACAAAAATCGAGCGGAAAATAGTGGCCGGAAGGTAGACGTTGTCGCGTAGTTTAACACGGACAACGGCCCTCCGGCCTCTCTCGAATCTCGCGGTTTTGTCTTAAAAGTCTGCGTCGAGCACGATGCGGTAGCGTGCCTTGCCCGCCTCTAGACGCTCGAAGGCTTCGTTGATTTGGCTCATCGGGTAGTGTTCGGTTTGCGGCGCGATGTTGTGTCGTGCGGCAAATTCGAGCATCGTTTCGATCGCCACGGGAGAACCTGTCGGTGACCCGGAGAGACTTTTTTGACCGAAAATCATGGGGACAATTGGAACGGGAATTGGCTCCAGCACGGCGCCGACGACATGCATCCGGCCGTTCGGGGCGAGTGACCCGAGCAGTGCATTCCAATCCAGGGCAACATTCACCGTCACGATCAGCAGGTCGAAGGTCCCGGCCAGTTTTTTGATTCCTTCAGAATCCCGGCTGGAGACAACATGGTGGGCACCGAAGCCGCGGGCTTCATCGAATTTACTTTCATTGGAGGTGAATGCGGTCACATCACAACCATATGCCGCCGCGAACTTGACTCCCATGTGGCCTAAGCCGCCAATCCCCACGATACCGACCCGACTGCTTGGTTTGGCATACATGGCTAGCGGATTAAAGACGGTGATACCGCCACAGAGGAGCGGGCCTGCGTCGGCGAAATTGAGTTTCTCTGGCAAGGGAATGGCCCACGCCCAGTGCGAGCGGACACGGCTGGCGAAACCACCATGATGGCCGACGATCGTCGGCTGAGCTTGGTGGCACAAGTGTTGGCTGCCTGATTTGCATTGCCGGCAATGCATGCAACTGTTTGCCGTCCAGCCAACCCCGACATGCTGGCCCACCTTCAACCCTTTGGCTACCGAACCCACTGCAGTCACTCGACCAATAACCTCGTGTCCGAGTACCGCCGGATAGGACGTCACGCCCCAGTCATCTTTCAGAACTGAAAGATCAGAGTGGCATAAGCCGCAGCTCTCAACCTCCACTTCGACATCTTCCGGTCCCAGCGGACCGAGGTCAATTTCCCGTCGAATCAGCTTCTGCTTGGCCGCCGTGGCGACCCAGGCATTGATCGATGCCATCGTGGTGCTCCCTGGAAATGAAATAGTATTGTCCTAGGCCAGTTATATCTCGAGAATCCGCGCGGTGCCACATTTCAGAGATCTCGTTACAGAATGAACCGAGATGGATGCCCAATTGCTGTCGAGGCGGTTGTTTGCCTGTGACGTGATTTTGCCTTCGGCTGCATCTGTTCTTCCTGCGGCCCTGCAGTCCCGATCAACCTCGAGATGTCAGTCTGCCGGAGCGGTGTCGTCATGAATTGTCGCCAACCGAGCCAGCATCTGGGCGTCGGTGTCTGTTGATAACGCAACCACGCTGCCGTCTGCCAAGCCCGTGAAGGCTATTCCAAAGTGGCAACCTCCAAATGTCTTTCCAGGTCCGATCTGGGGGGCGCTCGTTGACATCCACCGGGCGGTTGGCCTGCCGCCGAATAGCCACACGTCGCGGTCGCTGGCCGTTTCCATGACCAGGATTGTCTGGCTCAGGCCACCTGTGATCTCCGACAACAAGGTGCACCGATCGTATCCCCAGATGCCAGCGCTACGGTCAGACGTCGGCACCATTGCGGAGTTGGGGCCAACGCCGGTTATTCCGACATAGCTCGCATAGGCTTGGTCGTGCTCGCCTTTATCGGTCTCGCCGGCCGGGCAGACGATGCCCGGAGGAGCCCTCAAGTTGACCGTGAACACCTCATGTTTCATGGCTGTGAAAGTGAGTGGCCAGTGGGTTGAGTTGCGGGAATCTGTGGAGTAGTCGATCGGTGGTGCACCCATTTGCGCCATCTGTGGAGCCAGCTGCGGGTACCAACTCCAACGATGCTCTGGGGAGAGATTCGGATTGCCAATCGTGGCGTATGGAAATGTGTTGAAAGTGGCATTGTAGTTTGTTAGCCCCAGGCACAACTGCTTCACATTGTTCTTACACTGCGAGCGGCGTGCTGCCTCTCGCAATTGTTGCAGTGCGGGTGCGATCAGTGTCGCGAGCAAGAACAGCGACACAATCACGATGACCACTTCGATTCGTCTTCGCATCATTGCTCCGCCGCGGATGAACTCACCGCAATTTGCGTTTATCAAGTGCGAGACGCAATCTGTGTCTACTTCGCACTGAGTGCGTTGCGTTCCCGAATTTCAGCAAAAGTCTGGCTGATCAGCACTTCGCCGTTCCGGAACACAAACTGCAACTGATCCTCGCGTGGATCGGACTGCGGTACTGTTGCCAAGACGTCCCCCTCAGGGCCGTGTTGGCGGATTAGTTTTAACCGCCCCGCTTTCGATCTCTTTCCATTGTCTGTGATCGGTTGCTTGTAAACGTCCCGGTGTTGTTCGCCGACCACGACTGAGGAACATTTGAAGGCGAACCGCTGCGTGTCACGGTTTAGTTTTTGGAGCAAGCCACCCCCCGAGCCGAATCCGAGATTATCCGTGGACCAGCCATTCTTCGTAATGGCATTCAGAATCAGGTCCAGCATTTTGAAGTCGATGCCATCACCTTGAATGACTCGGACTTTCGGATGCAGGACTTTGTATCCTTTGGAGTTCACGGTGAAGCCGAACTTCTCGCCGAGAATATCCAGCACCCGATTGACGACGATGGGTGGCTCTCCAGAATCGGGGCGGACCACTAACACACCGTCGCGAGCCAGCACCTGGTCTTTCAGCACGCCACCCCAAATGTTGGCGCAGCAGTTGAAGATGTCGTAGCTGTCACTTACGGTGGCCACTAATCCGGAGGGATATTGCTCGAGCATGTTGCGGCACGCATCCACTTCATGTTCGCGTCCCCAGGACGTAATCGTGCTGTGTTCCGCTGCTGGAATGGAAAATCCCGCCATCTGCTCGCGATAGAACTTGCGAGCCAGCATAATCCCCGGAATGTTGTCGGTTCCCTTGAAGTTGGTCAGATGCGCCGCGCCACCGATTGCCGCTTGTTCCGGGCAAGTTACCCCGCGAAACCCAAAATCATGCAGCTTGAACTTGGCGAGGCTGGGGTCGCCCGTCTTGATCAGGTAGTCGGTGATGATCTGTTTCATGGCCCGGCTTTGAGTGGCCACCGTAGAGGGGTACCAGACCTGAACCAGCAGGGTTTCTAGAAAATTGGTCAACCAGTAGGCTTGATCGTCGGTATTTTCGACCGTCATCAGCACGTTCGATTCGCCGACCACGGTCCCTTCTGGGATCGCCTTGATTTCGACCGGCAAAAATCCCCCGTGCCGCTGCAGAATGTCTTCCCAGCCGGGGCGATTGAAAACCTGTCCCCCAAAGTGCAGGCGGAACATCTCATCCGCTTCGTCGATCTTCTCCTGCGTCACGACCGGACCGGCCAGGTACTGCTGGAGCCAATACTGCAGGCCAAAGAACGTTGTTTGGGGATAGGTGCTGCCGCGGCGCGACTCAAAGTAGGAGTAGACTCGTTTGGTTTCGGGCGGATACTGCTTGTAGTGACTGATCTTATAGCTGTCTGACAAGAAGCAGATGTTGTTCAACCAACGCATTGTCGTGCGGGCCTTTACGATCGTTTCAAGGCAAGTGTCAAATTGTGTAGGTCAGGCGGTGCCTGACGCTGGTGAGCTATGGCCTCAACCACACGCGTCAGGCACTGCCTGAACTACCGGTCTCCTCCCAACTCCTGGCCATTAAGCCTGACCGTGCTTGAGGATACGAATCGTCACCCGGCTGGCGGTTGACGGGGGCCGGCCGATTGAGCGTCAAGATTTGGGGCGCGTGTTCCAGGTCAGGACAAAAAAGAACACAGACAGCGCAAACGGTGCGATCACGATGCCGGTGTAGCCATCAGGAGTGAACCATTGGCCGCTGTGAAAGAACGAATAGAGCGTGGGATTGCTCCGCTCAATCGAACGTCCCAAGATGGTCAACATGGCGAAGGCTAACCAAAAATTTGCGGCGGCAAAATATCGTGTCATCGAAAGTACTGCTTTCCTGGCGCTGAGGTTGACCCGCATGGCTGCGAAATAGCATACTCGATCCAGACCCGAGATGCAAAAATCGGCAGGGCACAGTCGTATCACTCAGCATGAGCGGCCCTGACAGGCTGGACCGCGTAGGCCCCCGGATTCTTTTCCGTATCGTCTTGGCCACAAATCCCGGGACGGACACCTCAGGGCGGGCCATGCAGCATGGGGCGGGACACTCGACCTTCCCAGTAAAATCCAGTGGCAATCCCTGGCTTTACCTCTCCTCAAATGCTGGAGAAGAAGGCGAGATCTCTCCGAATCCAGTCTTTCGGTGTAAAGACAATATAAAATCGTTTTCATTGAATTAGTGATGAATCCGAGGATTGTGCTTGAAGGCGCACAAGGTTTATGATGTAATGTATAGTGCCATCGATCGATGGTGTAGGCATCCGTTCATACGTAATGTTATGTGGTCTTTTCCAGTTCTCTGGAGAATTGATTCAAAATTTGCTGCGCCGTGCGCATCGCCAGCGTGCTGCGGAGTCTGTCTGGCTACCCGTCTTTGTTTCTGTTTGCAGAAGTTGCACGCGTCTTTGAAGGTTTTGCGTTCCCAGGGGTTGACCGCTAGCGCCAGCACAATGAGCTGAAATTTGTCTTGTTGTTTGTGTCATCCATAGTTTTCAAGAGGTTTCCATCATGTCGATTTCTGCGACGCGTCGAAATGAAAACGGTCCGAGACGAAGTGCGTTCACTCTGATTGAGTTACTGGTCGTGATTGCGATCATTGCGGTCTTGATCGCGTTGCTGCTCCCCGCAGTGCAACAAGCCCGTGAGGCTGCTCGGCGAAGCCAGTGCCGCAACAATCTCAAGCAGATTGGCTTGGCGTTTCACAACTACGAGAGTACCGCAAGGCAGTTTCCGCCGGCCTACATCCTGGTGGCGGGGCCCATTCTCGGCGCACTGGGGAGTGGGACTTCGAGCACCTATGACGACATGAATATCCACGGCTATACGGAGTTCCTTCTGCCGTATCTGGATCAGGCGAATGTCTATAACCGGATTAACTTTAGTGCTCCGTATGCGTCGCCCATGAACCTCAGTTTTGCGGGGTTGCCGAATTATACGGTGGATAATCAGTCGGCCATTAGAACGGTGGTTCCGGTGTTTACGTGTCCGTCAACGCCGCGGACACAGAACCCGTTGACCATCGTCAATGCCGAACTGGGCGCGCCGCTGACCTGGACCAGTGGCGCGATGGATTACAGCCCTTTCGGCGGGGCTCTCGGAGCGTTCTGGAATACCTACGTGAGGCCAGTGACAGGGAGTGTGCCGCGAACTGGAATTCTGTCAGACTCGAATATCTCGCTCCGCTTCAGCGATATCACCGATGGAACGTCCAACACGCTGGTTGTGTTCGAGCTTGCTGGTCGGAACGATCTGTACCGCAAGGGCAAAATGGTCACCGCCAACGGCACCTTGGGTGGCGGTTGGGCTGACTTGTCGAACTACGAAAACTGGTTGGCGGGGAGTTTACTCGACGGCACGGGCACTGATGGGCCCTGTGTCGTGAATTGTACCAATGCCAGTGGCCGTGGCATGTACAGCTTCCACACGGGTGGGATTTCCATATTGATGGCGGACGGGGCCGTTCGCTTTGTGAGCGAAAACATCAGTCTTGTGACGCTATTCCGCCTGGGGTCGCCGAACGACGGTGGCGTGCTCGGAGAGTTCTAGTCGTCCTCACTCCGAGCATCAACTGCTGGCCCGAAAGGGCTTCTGCCTGATTCAACCGGCGCGGCTTTAGGTCTCGCCGGTCGTCAGGCTTGCGGCCTTCGTTTCGGGAAGTTTCTCTTCATTTGCGAGGTGGGTGTCGTCCACTTGTTCGCACAACTGTTGCAAGTGAGTCGTTATGTCGCACCGTGAATTTCGGAATCGATCTATCGTCACCGTGGCGGCATTGGGGCTGGGCGTGACATTCCTGTGTGGCTGCGGCCGAATTTCGGACGCGGAACGGTTGGACATGCTGATTCCCAACGCGCAGTCAACTGTTCGTGTCACCGGTAAGGTCTTGGTGAACGGTAAGCCGGTGAAAGATTTGTTCGTCTACCTCAATCCGGTTGATCCGAACCCCGCTGCCGGAGACTTGTTGCCGAAGGCTCAATGTGATGCTGAAGGCAATTTCGATATCGGTTCCTATCTGGGCAATGACGGTGCTCCCGCAGGTTCTTATAAGGTGACGATGGAGTGGCTTAAACAATCCTTCGGAAATCGCTGGTCAGGGCCAGACAAGTTGAATGGCAAGTATCGTGATCCCGCAAAGTCAGAATTCACAATTACTGTCACCGACCAGCCTGTGACGGACCTGTCCTACCAGCTGGAAGTTTCGGGACAAGCATCCGGTTCGAATGGTTCAAGCAAGAAGCCGCCCCGAATGAAAGATCCGAAGAAGTAGGCGGACCGCTTCGCAGTGTGGTCAGTGAGATGCAACACTGCGAAGATTTGAATCCTGCCCTTGATGACTGTGTCTGTTGATCTTTAGGACGCCGGATCGTCTGTCGCATCCTGGTCTTCCGGTTCGGCTTCGTCAGCACTCGTTTCAGGGAGTTCGTTCCAGCCCTCGAACCCCACCTCGTCGCCGACATCGACATAAGCTCCGCAGTGAGGGCAGCTTTCAACCAGCCCCTTTTGTGAGGCGGGGAACGTGGACCTCTTTCCGCACCCGTCGCACAGTACGGTGACGGGCGGTTCGGTGGTACCACTGGCGTTGTACTCGGCAGCGAGTCGTTTGTTTGTGGCCTGTTCATAGTCAGTCAGGACGGGCGCAGCTCGTTCGATGTCGGCCCGTTCGATCCACACCTGCGGCTTGTGGATTCCCGCAATCGTTCCTCCGACCCAGATCCCGGCCTGTGAGACGTCCTCGACGACGAGGGCCTCGATACCCGCGTCGAGGAGTCGTCCACACACCATATGGGCTTCCAGGTTGCTGCCGGCGTTATACGCGACGTACGGATCTGTGAGTGCCATGTCTCTCATCCTCGAAGTCTAATGCTGGGTTGACTGGTTGCACCGCGTGAATGATGTGATTGTAAACTCAAACTCGCACCTGACGTACTATAAGTCGCTAACGTTCTAAAATTGAAGTTGCCTGATCAGGAGTTTCTAGCTCAATCTCGAACTCCCCCGAGCCTTGTTGTTGGCGGATTCCCAGTTGCATCGGGTGTCTTTCGACCCGATACAGGCGTGTCAGCCAAGAGTGCCATGTTCGCTGGATACTCACGATTGCGACCGCGGGCACGTCGCGTTTAACGAGGTTTGCTAAGGACCCTTGTTGCACGACTCCTCCGGAGTTGACGTGGTCTTTCAGTATTCGTTTGGCTTGCGAGACGCCGATTCTTTGCCGCAAGTTTTCCAGGGACAGTGTTCGCTCGGGAACCGCCGTAAAATGAGAAGTGATCAGGGACATAAAGTGCAAACACAATCCGATTGAGATGATCGAATAGACCATACAGATTTGGAATCGACGACGTCGCTGCGCGGTATTCAGCATTAAAAATAATGCTGCGATTGTAGGGATAATCCATTCCGTCAACGGGAAGCCGTTGTTATTCAGAGTGAGTGAAAACAGTAGCCCGATTAAAACTAAGGGAAGCACTTCAGCAATGCGGAAGGGGGCGGCTGGCTTGTCGATACGTGAGCCCGCAAAACACGCGACGACAATCGCAATCAACGACAATCCTCCTACGAGAAGTAGGATCATCGCGTGCATTGAGGCTTCATCCATAATCATGTCGAATCCCGTAGGTCGGGCTGTGCCGGCAGCCATCGGCAATGACGCCGGGCCAATCTAAAATCGCTACCTAGTTTGCGATCGGATCGGTCCATTCACCCTATGTTGGGCTCGCCGGCGTAATTACTTCTGAAGACCTGCTAGCTGATGAACCGAGTGGAAGATAAACAGCGGGGTGTTCAATTCACGAATTGAAACGCGTACAAGTCCGCATCTTTTAGTCGGAATCGTAGGCGGATCGGTTTTCCCGCCAATGAGCTGACGTCAGAGCCTTTCACCCAGGAGACCACGCGATCCGTGTCGTCTGTATTGAGTTCCTGGCATTCCGCCAAAGTGAACCCGGGAATGGGTTTGCCAGCGGCGTCCTGGATTTCGACGAACACGCCACCCACCGCGCTCGATGATAAGTTCACCGAGAGCCGCTTGCCGTCGAAGGTGAGGGCTTTTGTGGTGAGCTCGCCCGGTTGGTAGTTGGCATGCACTGACACGAAACCGTCTGTGCGGAACGTGAGTCGCTCTAAGTGAGCGGACGGTTGCCCGTAACACCGCTGAATGTACATCGACATCTCCGTCGGGCCGGTGGCCACGACACCGCGAGCCGGATAGTTGGAGCGGGCGACCCAGTTCCTCAAATCGGTTCCCGGCCGAACCAGCGATTCGAGGAACGTTCGGTCGTACCGATTGCCGCCTCGGCTAGAGAGCAGCACGGCGTCGGACGAGTCGAGCTTCAAGCCGTCATAGTTCACCTTGTCATCCAGTTTCAGTGCGGCCACTTGCGCGTCAGTGAGTGAACGGCGATGCGGCAAGAAGCGAGCGGCCAAGCCGATGTAAATATGGGGCGCACGGAAGTACGACACCGTTTGATTTGTATAAAGATGCTCCTCAGGAGTATCACCGAATGTCATATCAACCGACGGTGTCCAATTCAGAAAATCGGTCGAGGTAGTGCGTGTAATCCAGCGGATGCCATTCTTGCCAGTCCGGAAAAAGCAGACATAGCATTGCTCGTGGTCGGACCAGAGAACGTTGTTCTGGGAATCGAACGCTCCGCCGGTAATGAGGGGTTTCTCTTGCAGTTTGCGGAAGTGGATCCCATCTTCCGACACGTAACCGATCAACCCCGATCCGCTGCTGCCCCCGACGGCTTTAAACCGTTCGGACTTAGGGATGCCCGGTTTCGTGTCGAGGAACGGGGCAAAATTGTGAGTGATCGGGCCTTGGTCGGCGAGGATCGCATTATTGTCCTTCGAGCCTCCAAACGAAATCAGACCAATATTCGGCCGCGTAAAAGTGATGCCATCCTTGCTCTCGGCGTAACAGGTGACTTCCTGTGCCCGAGGATCGTTATCCCCGTAACCCGTGAGCGGTCGGCCGCGATAGTACATCCGGTAGAGATCACCATCGTGAATGACGGTCACATAACCGCTGACCTGGCCTTCCCATCGCTGGTCAAATTTCAGTGCGATTCCCGCCGGCTGCGGATGCTGCAATTGCAACGACACCCCATCGAGCTTCTGGATCAAAAAATGATCCACGAAGAGTTCACGTCGGCTACCAATCGCAATGGCATCGTCCGCGGCAACCGCCGGTGTCAGGTTTGCGACCCAAGCGGCGGTCACGGCGACTACGAACAAACACATTCGAATCATGGATGAAACTCCTCGGCAAGTGGACGGATTCCAATTGATGGTTCACATGATAGCGGCGGGCTGATGGCGAACGAATGTTATCGGGCAGATTTCTCTGTCAGGTCAGATTGCGTGGTGTGGGTTGGTGACGCTTGTGTGCGGGGTTTAATAAACTTGGGAAACAGATCACTCGCGACTAAATGCCACGCTACCCAGACCGTGAAATATCGTGGATCCCAGATGAGATTTGGGACTTCCGAGGGGATGCGGAGCCCTGTGATCCAACCCGTGGCGATGATTGTCAGGTTAATGACTACGATGCCGCTCAGGCTTAAGAACCAACCCGGTGTATGGCGTGCGAGAGGGATGGCGTAGGCTCGCGCATAGTGAAAAAAGCTGGCCGCGGCGACGTGAAAACCATAAACACCATCCGCGAATGTGGCGGTCATGTATCGTGCGTAGTTGCCCCAGACGAGGGCCTCGCCGAAGAGAAACATGCCGAGCACGACATAGGGCGCGCGGCTGGGATCAAATAGCCCCCGCCAGCCCCCGGCCAGCAGCGAAATGGCGGCGACGCTGCTGGAGATGACAAACAGCAACTCGGTGCGTTCTAACCAGAGTTCACGCCAGATGAGCACCACCGACAAGAGCGAGAATGCGACCACCGGAATAATGTAGTCGCGGCGGGATGATGAGCGAACTCCTGGCATCGCATCGTTAATGAACAGCTCGGCTTTGATGAAATGGTAGACGAAGTAGATCCACACCAGGGCATCCCAGATCGTCACTCCGATCGCCGCGCGTACTCCCCACATACTCGACCAGACGACAATGAGGAGCAGCGCAAACGGCACGAGCTGGGGCAGGCCACGCTTGCGCCACAATGCGCGGACTTGACCGTGGCACGCGTACACAAAATGAGCCAACCCCATCCAGGCGGTCAGGACATACATATTCAGCGTGGCAGGGCTTTTGACCTGCATGGCGCCTGTGGCGTCGGGCCACAGCGGAAAGGGGAACCCGTAGCTCATTCCCAGCAGCAAAAATGTCACCGCCAAGCACGCCGCGCCGGTCGCCATTCCCAAGTTCCTTCCCTGTGACACATCGTCAACGCCATTGGAGAGGGGGCGCGACGCGTTGCCCCGAGATTGTAGCGAGACACGATGTGACGGGCGACGGCGAGACCGTGGTCGTTCGTCGATTGACCAGCCTCAGGTGCGATGGTCACGAACCGCGGGCCGCGCACGGGTAAGCAGGCAATTGGCTCGGAGCATGCTCCACCGCAGTGAGAAATGAGTCGGCAGGTGTCTCACTCCAGTTGGGCCAGTTTCCTGGGCCGCCGACACTTTGCGGAGGGCGGTCTGATGATCTTCTCGACCGTAGAACAGAAAATTGCAACATTAATTCGAGTTAATCTGTCAATGGGTTGAATTATTACAAATTCGTCATCAAGATGAGACTCGGTTTCAATCTCAAGGGGGGCGGTGGGCCCTCGTGCGGCGGTCAGAATCGAACGGTCGATGACTTTTTCGCTGCGTTTTGTTGGCAGTTGTGGGAGCGTTCAATGCAAGCAATCTCCGGGCGAAGAGCTCGCGGTTTCACGTTAATCGAGCTTTTGGTCGTGATCGCCATCATCGCGGTGTTGATCGCATTGCTATTGCCGGCTGTGCAGCAAGCCCGAGAAGCCGCCCGGCGGACCCAGTGCAAGAACAACCTCAAGCAACTGGGCGTGGCCTTGCACAACTACCTGGATACGCACAGCTGTTTCCCGCCCAATGGCGTGAACAACGCGGACAATGGCAATACCTGGTCGGCGGTGGCGTTTTTGCTGCCGTACCTTGAAGGCTCCAATATCTACAGCAGAATCAACTTCAATCGCGGCTATGCTCACGCTGACAACACGGGGGTGACGGCCGGAAGTCTGCACGTCAAGATCATGCGGATTCCCGTCTTGATTT
>JAZKFE010000215.1:33397-67735 GCA_040386595.1 Planctomycetota bacterium
GACCCCAATGATCGACAGCGGTTAAACACAGCCGGCACGGCTGCGGATCATTATCCGCTCAGTTATGCCGTGGGGCGCGGTGTTTACGAGGTTCACAATACCACCACGAACTTCGATGGCGGGGGAGCGTTTGCTTACAGCAAATCAACTCGTGACCGTGATTTCTCAGATGGGATGAGCAACACGGTGGCCATGTCTGAAGTGAAATGTTTCACCCCTCGATTTCATGACAACTGCAGTCTTCCCGCCTCGGTGACCTTCGACTCGTTGTCATTCGGTGGGATGTTGGGGACTTCGGGGTGGTCCACTGAAAATGGTCATACGGAATGGGTCTCGGGGAACACCATTCATACGGGGTTTACCACGACCTTCACTCCCAACACGGAAGTCCTGCATACCGTAGGTGGCGTGGAATACGACATTGACGCCACCAGCCGGCGAGAAGCCAGCGGGTCGGGAGTCTGCGGCGGCGGACCGACCTACGCGGTGGTGACATCGCGCAGCCATCATGTCGGAATTGTGAACAGCATGCTCATGGACGGTTCCGTACGTTCCATCAGCAGCAACCTCAATCGGACGACCTGGCAGAACCTCGGCCAACGCGCCGACGGAAATGTCCTGGGAGAGTTTTAAGCCAAATTGAGAGCCTAGAAATTAGGACCGGCCGAGCTAAGTTTCAGTTACCGGGTTCTAGCTACTCCAATTTGACTTTTAGGTTCTTGGCAAATTTCGCCGCTTGAATGTCGGTTGGAGTGATTTGGGTCCTGAGGATCGTGAGCTGATCTAGCGACGGATGCTTTGCGAGCTTAAGAAGCCCGGCTCGCGAAATTTTTGTTCCTGATGCGTCCAGAAGCCTCAGCGATCCGCAGCCAACGAGCGCCGAGAGACCATCATCGGTTACTGCCGTGTTAGAGACATTCAGGTTGAACAGATTTGGGCATGCGGCAAGTTTGTGGATCGATTTGTCGGTGATCGCGGTTCCGGCAACGTCGAGGACCGTTAAGTTAGGAATGCTGGCAATCGCGCCAATTCCGTCATCCGAGACGTATGTTCGCGATAGATACAACCGCTTCAGCGATGGCGAGTTTGCTAAATTCAGGATCGCGGCGTTTTCGAGCTGAGTATCTCTGACAGAAAGATCTTCTAGCGCAGAGAGTGTGGCGAAATTTGTGAACGCTCCACTTCCGATCCGAGTGTGGTCCATGTGCACTCTGATCAGCTTGGGAAGCTTAGCAAGATATTTGATTCCCGAACCAGTGATTAGCGTATCGTTCAGATGCAGTGTGTTTAACTTCTGCAAGTTACCGAGATATTTAAGCTGCTCATCAGCGACAGACGTGTGGTTTAGGTTGATGGACTCTAATCGCTTGCAATCTACCGCATACTTCAGGCCGGTGCCGTCTACGAGCGTTTCGTCTAAATTCAACTGTTGTAAATCGGACAACTGGGTGAGGACGACCAGGTCATCATCGGTCGCGTCGGCACGGCTCAGCTTCACCCAATAGACTCGATTACCATCTAGCGGCATGCGGATCGCCTTCCCGCCTAGCAACTTGACATGACTTTCTGCTTCCTTCGGAGAATTGATCTGAAGTGGGGACTTGAAGCGTGGATCACGTTGTTTTAATCGTTGTTGCCTTAGATTCTCCTTGTGGTCTCCTCCGATCTGAATTCCTGCATCCTGATCGATTCCTGATCGGGCTATATAAAAAAGTGCGATTCCAATCGTGGCCGCTAGCCCCACACTGAAAGCCAACCAGAATTTCAGTCGCGGAGTCAATGTGATAGGCATGATACTTTCAAATCAAATGGAGTAAAAAAGAACGAAGCCAAGTCGATCAGGCGGTGCTTCTAATAAAAATCAGCATGCAAAGTTGCTGGCGAAAAACCTCGTCCTTTGGAGTGGATCGGACGCTGTTGGTCGTTACGGAAGCCAAGTCTCCGTCATTGACGGACTTGTCTCATTAACTCAAGAACCAAGCCGGGCTGCGGGCCGTTCCGGAATTTGCTCCGTAGCATGTAAATGCCGATGGGTCGCCTTCTATGCGTGCAGGTCAACCACCGGGCGTACTCAGCCATCGCGAAACCCATATTGTAGGGCGATTGTTGACACTGGCAAAAAGAAATCAGAACGCCGGACAACGCTACATTGGGTCAGTTGATTCAACACGCAGATGGCGAAAAGCAATCACGGGGCGACTTCTCCGAATAGCAATTTTAAACGTCACTCCAGGATTTTTCTCTCGGCAAGCGTTTGAATTGCCCGTTCGACATCGTCCACGTAATGAGAAACTAATACATCTCCCATCGACATTTGAGGAGGCGTTGAGATAACCATTGTTTTGAGCCCCTTGGCCGTTAATTTTATCACGACCTTCCTCAATTGGGCCTCGATATTCGGATCATCGATTTCGATGACGGCAACGCAAATCAGGTAGTGTAAATGGCGCGGGACTTGTGTGGATTCGCAAAGTACGAGCAGTTCCGGCAAGCTCTCGGAGTATTTCAGACGTCCAAGGCACATCGCGGCTGTTGCCCGCAACGAATCGTCTTGACGTGCATCTTGTAGAATTCGCAAAGCATGCGGCCCAGTGCGTCGCTCTCCCAATTTGCCGAGCAACTCCAGTGCTTGTGCCCAATAGTCGCGATTGGCCAGAGCAGTTGAATCAGCCTTCTTTAGCGAACCTTGGGAACCAGCCTTCTTGCGTGGCACTTTGGGGACCTCGGGAGCCTCGATTGTAGGTTGGGGAGCCACCGTTCCTGCAGGCGGCGTGGCCTGCAGAGAGCTTTTTACAGGCACTTTTGGGACCCATCCTTTCATGATGATCTCACCACAAAGCAGAGACCAGAGCGGGGAATTTCGCACTCGAAGGGATTCAAAATAGACCCGTACTTGTGGAGCTCCGTTTCTCCACAAGCTCTCGATGGGAGCCCAGGTGGGATACCGCGCTGGATCGTCCCCCGGCAATGGTTCATCAGGGATTAACAAACCTCCGAGGTGTTGTGGATGGAAAGCCTTCCCTGACACTGATCGATCCGGATAGGCCCGATAATATCGATAAATCTTATCGTGAAACTCCTGCTCTAAAGCAGGAAAGGCTTCAGGCTGGTTCAACCGTGCCAGTAAGATCTCGGCCAGCCACCGTTCGTCTGTCGTCTTTCCCGATTTTCGCTTCCCCTCCAGGAGCTCACTCACGTCTATTTTTGTGCTGAGGATTTCCTTTCGAGTGGCCAGATAAGCGTCACCCGCCTCCGTTGTGGCTCTTAAGAATAGGGCTTCGAGATTTTGTGTCTCGCCGCAGTACACAATTGCGTCCGAAAACAACACGAGACCTGCCACAATCGAGAGGGCTACGACTCGTGCGGCGATCGTTCTGAGTTGTCTGGATAAAATCATGATCCACTTCCAACATCGGATGAGAAAATGACGCCTGAGGCCAAATACGCATACGCTGACTTAAACGGTTCCTTACGCCTTGTTATCGCCTCCGTTTGAGATCAACGCCATAGTGTTTGATAAGGAATTGCGAAATGAGAACCGGACTATTCAGATTGAACTCTGAAGAATGGCCACGTTCCCTACATTGGTACGGGTGTAGGTCAGGCCGTGCCTGACGATGGCTATCATTAATAGCTGGGGCGGGAAAATCGTACGCCTATGGGTGATGGAGCTTTGGCGTGAGCGGCGAGGCGTCAGGCACCGTCTGACTTACCTGACGGAGCACCCCCGCACCGTTTTTTATGCCACCGAGAATTCAAGGGGCAGCCACCGCGGCGAGTGCCACGCGAAATCCCACTCGTTCGTAACGGTGGTGAAATTGAATGAAGTTTCGAGTGGATGACCGACAACTAAGTGCTGGAAGGGCCCAGTCGCCGCCGCGGACAACCCTATCGGGAACTGAAGTTGAGTGATTTTTAGGGTTGATGGCTACTGTGTTCTCAAATTGTTCGTAGAATTTTGGGTCGTATGTATCGTCGACCCATTCCGAAGCATTTCCGTGCATATCGAACAACATGAATGCGTTGGGCTTCAGGCTTCCAGCTGGCAGACCTCGATCGACACGATCTGTGATCCAGGCGACTTGTGAAAGCTTGTCGTTGCCGTCACCGTTCGAGTACTTTGTCATTGTGCCTGCACGGCAAGCAAATTCCCATTCAGCCTCGGTCGGCATCCGATAACCTTGCCCTTCAAGACGAGTCACAGATTCGTCTTGAAGAGAATAGAAGGGCTTGAGTTTTTCTTTCTCGCTGAGCTTGGAGCAGAACTCGGCCGCATCGTTCCAATTCACTTTTTGGACCGGAACGTCGCCACCTGGTCCCGGGTTGGTTCCCATCACCCGCTCGTATTCTTTGCACGTCACCTCGTGAATACTCATATAGAATGGCTGCGTCAGAACCACTTTATGCTGAGGTTTTTCGCTGGTGATAAGCCCCCGGATGTGCATATTGTCGGGTTGGGCCCTCAGTGCCTCGGCGATTTCGTCGGACGTACTGCCCATCATGAACTCACCGGGCGGGATCAGGACAAACTTCATTCCAACGGAATTAGTGCGGTCCACTGGAATCTTTAGATAGCGGGCCCAAGCTTGTTGGTGTTTTCGGGCTTTCGCCGCATCAAAGGGGGATACCGCCAGTGGCGGGGCATTCTTGGGCCACGCCTTGGCACCCGCCGGCGGAGTCTTGTCCTCCGCTGGTTTGGCCTTGTCCGGGGTTACTTCCGCTTTAAACTTTTCCAACTCCAGGGCAATGGCTTCCGCCTCACTATCTTGTTTGGATCGCACATATTCATTCCGAGCGGCCGTCAGCTCATTGATGAATTTGGTCCGATTCTTGTTGATGCGGGTCTTAATTTTGGCGCTGATCGAGTCCGGAATTTTCTCTGCAGCGCTTAATTCTTCGCGATCACTCTTGATCGTCTTGATGCGTTCCAAATCGGGATTCGCCCGTTTTCGCTCCGCGGTTTCTTTCGAATCCAGCTCCTTGGCGACCTCCTCGCGAACGAGAACCGCTTCAGCTTGATAGGCCTCACGAGCCTGTTGCACTCGTTCGGCAACTTTGTCATTGTCCGCTGCGGATGCAATTGACAGTGTGGCCAACACGAGCGTCATCATCAGGGGCAACTTCGGTACTGGCATCATGATCATCCCCAGGAATTCGCGCAGGTTTCATTAATCGCGAGAAGGCGATCGATCGTACACCTCGATGACTTTGTCGTCAACGAGTTCACCTGAGACCGAGTGGCAGGATTCTGCGAGTTTGCGGCTCTTAAATGCGTATAGCCGATGCGAACCAGATCGCTTTGGGGCGAGTAAAATGAATGCCGATGCTGCGCATTTTGTTGGTGGGCTCCCGAGCTGATATAGCTCGTCATGGTGAGCAGAAGGTTCTTGCGCGGGCTTTTGCCAGGCGCATGACGTGCTCGAGAGTCATTAAACAATCGAGTTCGGAAGACTCGTCGGGAGTTAACCCGGTGGTCTTTTCCTTATGGATCAATTCAGCGACGTAGGCTTGGGTTTGCTGAGATGGCTCGAAGTGCGCAACGGCATCTGGCGTACTGCCAGCGGCAATGAAATTCACGATTTCGTCGTATCCCGCCATTAATTCACTCTGCCCGAAAATCCCCATCGCTGGGGTTTACAGGTTTTCAAACCTCTGAGAGCGAAGCTGTTTAGAGGTCGATAATCAATCCGGCAATTCAATGACCGGGGGTCATGCAACGTCCTGCATTTTGTTGGCAAAGTCGCGGTCGGATGTCGGTGGTGGTAGAGGTTTGGCGTCCTGATGGTAGAGCTCGATTGTCTCTTCTACGATTTGACACAACTCTTCGAACACTTGTTGTTCGTCGTCGCCGTGACAGCCGGCATAGAACAAACCTGGCGAACTGCCAACATAGCAGCGGTCCTCGTCTGACCATTCTACGATCTTGACGTAATGTGCGCTCTCTTTCATGACTGCGACTCCTCAATGGCCCGCGCAACGGCTCGTTCTGGGGAGGTTTTCGCGTTATCGGCTCAGGCCGTTGGTAAACTCCACGGGCAGCGGTAGTCTCTCGCTAATAACACATCGGCGACTGGATCGCGTACGAATTGTTGTTTTTGTGGGTCGAACTGGACGGTGCGGGCGACTCTATAGGCGATGTTGCCGAGGTGGCATAACGCGCTGCTGATGTGGCCGATTTCTATGTCGGCTGTGGGACGCGAACGCGTGCGGATGCTGTCTAGGAAGTTTTGATGATGTGGGGTTGCGCAGTTGCTGGAGTCGCTCGTGACGGATTCGGATTGGCCGTAGACTTTCCACCCGCCGCGGTCGACGATCAACGTGCCCTGGTCTCCGTGGAAGGAGACGGCTGCACTGCGGCCTTCGATGCCTTGATGACTCCATAGGCGGTGTTCCCAGGCGATGGTTTTTCCGGCGAACGTGTAGTTGGCTAACAGCGTGTCGGGGGTTTGTTGGTCGTCGTCGAAGTAGTGCTGGCCGCCTACGGCTGAGACTTGGGTGGGCCAGCTGACGTCTAAGCCCCAGCGGGCGAGGTCCAGCATGTGGACGCCCCAGTTGCCGAGCTCTCCAGAGCCGTAATCCCAGTTCCAATGCCAGTTGTGATGGAAACGGTTGGGGTTGAAGTTTTTCGCTTGGGCAGGGCCTTGCCAGAGGTCGTAGTCGACTCCTTGGGGGGCGATGCAGTCGGCTTTGTGGCCGATGGATTTGCGCAGGTGGGCGGTCCAGGCTTTGGCCAGGTGGACTCGGCCGAGCTTGCCGCTGTGGACGTAGTCGATGGCCGACTGGAAATGAGATCCGCTGCGCTGTTGCAGACCCGATTGGACCACTCGATCATATTGCCGCGCGGCGGCGATCATCCGCGTGCCTTCTTCGATCGTGTGTGAGACGGGCTTTTCGACGTAGACGTCTTTGCCCGCCTGGCAGGCCAGGATGGTCATCACCGCGTGCCAGTGGTCGGGTGTCGCAATCACGACGGCGTCAATTTCGGGATCGTCCAGCAGGCGGCGGAAGTCGCGTTCGGCTTTGGGGGCGAATCCCTGGAGTTGTTCCACCGATTTAATGGCCACGGGCAGCAGGCTCTCGTCGACGTCGCAGACGACGGTGACGCAGGAGTCGGGCAGGGCGGCGAAGCTGGTGGCGAGTTCTTTGCCCTGGTTGCGGACGCCGATGACTCCCAGGCGAAGGCGATTGGCGGCCCCGTTGGCGAGCACTGCGGCGGCTGACAGGCTGACTACGCCAGCGGCAACGCTCGCCGCATTCTTGGCGCTGGAGCCCAGGAACTGGCGGCGATTGATCGCGGAATCAGCAGGCAGGCGGGGCATGGTTGTGGGCTCGGGGCAGGGCGGGCTGGAGTCGCGTGGCGTTCAGTGGATTTTCTAAGGCATGTTTAAATTATCATCTGAGACACGCCGGGCGTCGAGCGTAATTTGTGGTGGATTGGAAAAAAGAACGGATGATGAGGGGCTTTTCGAGATCGTCTCGCAGATTCTGGGTGAAGTCGAAGGAGCCTGGCCTCTTGTTCGCTGCGCTCACCCAGATTCGAGAATCTGGGCTACCCGTCGACTGCGTCGATGGGTGATTTCGTGTGTTAGTAAATGAAAACAGGGGGATGTGATCCGAAGACCACATCCCCCTGCGATTCAATCAAGCTGCCTGCTGGTCTGAATTACTTCATGGCCAGACGGGCTTCCTTCTCGGCCTTACGCTTCGCGACGATGTCGTCAATCAACGACTTCGGCACCGGCTTGTAAGCGGAGAATTCCATTGTAAAACCGCCCTTGCCCTGGGTCATGGAGCGGAGTTCGTTGGCATAGTCGAACATCATCGCCAGCGGGCATTCGGCGGTGATGTAACAGACACCACCACGAACTTCGCTGTTGTTGATCAGACCACGCTTGCTGGACACGTGCCCCGACACAGTACCTTGGTACTCGGTCGGAACTTCCACTTCGATCTTCATGATGGGCTCGAGCAACCCGATGCCCGCCTTCTTCAACGTTTCTCGCATGCAGTCGAAACCTGCAACTTGGAACGCCATTTCAGACGAGTCAACGTCGTGGTAGCCGCCGTCGATGAGGGTCATCTTGACACCCACGACTTCGCACTCACACAACGGGCCCTTCGGCAAGGCTCGGCGGAAACCGAAGTCCGTCGGAGCGATGAACTCCTTGGGAATACGGCCTTGCGTGACCTTGTTGTCGAACACGTAGGTGTCGGTCATATCTTCCAGCGGCAACGGATCGAGGCGGCCCACAATGTGAGCATACTGACCCGAACCACCGGTTTGCTTCTTGTGCTTGTAGTTGAATTCCACCGACTTCGTGGGGTATTCGCGGTACGCGACGCGCGGCTCACCCACGATGCATTCGACCTTATACTCGCGCTTAATGCGTTCCGTATAAATTTCGAGGTGCAACTGACCCATACCGGCGATGATCGTCTGGCCCGTTTCTTCATCGGTGAAGACGCGGAACGTCGGATCTTCACGGCGGAACCGTTCGAGGGCTTTCGCCAAACGATCGGCACCATCGCGTTTTGCCGGTTCAATCGACAAGCGAATAACGGCTTCGGGAACGAAAATACTTTCCAAAGCGTAGTTCGCGCCGTCACCGCAGAATGTATCGCCCGAGGCGCATTCCACACCGACGATGGCGACGATGTCACCCGCTTCGGCGATATCAATTTCTTCGCGGTCTTCAGCGTGCATACGCACAATACGGCCGAACCGGGTGCGTTTTCCGGTACGGGTATTGGTGTAGGACTCGCCCTTGACGATCTTGCCCTGGTAGAGGCGGATGAACGTCAACTGACCGAATTGTTCTTCGATGATCTTGAACGCCATGCAGACCAACGGCAGGTTGTTGTTCGGGACCAACTTAACCTTGTTGGCCGACTTGTCGGCAACTTCGCCTTCGGCCAAGACCGGTGCTTTAAAGTCAATGTTGGTCGCATACATATCGCGATCAAGCGGGCTGGGCAGATACGACACGACAGCGTCGAGTAGCGTCTGCACGCCCTTATTCTTATAAGCCGTGCCCATCATGACCGGGGTCACGCTACGTGACAGAACGGCCTTGCGGATAATCGGCTTAATTTCTTCCGCAGTCAGTTCTCGCTCTTCGAGCAGCGCTTCCATCAGTTCATCACTGTAGAGCGACAGCGTCTCGAGCATTTCGCCGCGGGCCGTTTGGGCGGCTTCGGCGTAGTCTTCCGGGATGGCTTCTTCGCGTACGGTCTCGCCCTTTTCGCCGTCGTAATAGATGGCTTTCATCGTGACGAGGTCGATCACGCCTTCAAAGCGAGATTCCGTACCCATGTTGAGCTGCAACGGCATCGGGATGATGCCCAGCTTGTCACGGATCGCCTTGATGACGTTCTGGGGGTTGGCACCGGTGCGGTCCATCTTGTTGATGAAGGCGATACGGGGAATACCGTAGCGCTTCATCTGGCGATCGACCGTCAGTGACTGGCTTTGCACGCCACCCACGGCGCACAACACCAGAATGGCACCGTCGAGAACGCGCAAGCTGCGTTCGACTTCCACGGTGAAATCCACGTGGCCCGGGGTGTCGATGACGTTAACGTGCACGTCGCCCCATTGGACCTTGGTGGCCGCCGAAGTGATGGTGATACCACGTTCGCGTTCCAGGTCCATGTAGTCCATGGTGGCGCCGTCGCCGTCGCCCTTGACTTCGTTAATCCGGTGAATACGACCGCCGTAGTACAGAATGCGCTCCGTCAAGGTTGTCTTGCCGGAGTCGATGTGGGCGGAGATGCCGATATTACGGACTTGTTCGAGATTTAAGTTGCTCATGACCTTTCACAGACCAGATTAAGAGGGAACACGGTCGATCCACGGACCACATGGTTAGGATCGGGACACTCAAGTCACAAGGGAAGTCGGCACGATCAGACAAAGCAATTAGTCAGACCGTGGTGGTTTGGTAATCGCCTGGTGGCGGTGTTCGGTGAGGCACGAAAACAACGTGATCCGCACAGAGCACTGGGCCCTATTTCAACACAATTCACAACAATCAGACCGCAGGATTAAACAGGCGTGAGGCGCGCCACGGAATTCAGCGGGTCAAACAGAAGGATGCGGAGGGCGGGCGAGAGAGTACTGAACAACTCTTGCTCTGAAGTGCGAAACCGTCATCGTACAGGAACTAATTCCCCGGCCTCCGCCACTCAGCGGGTGGGAGTAATCATTCCGGGTCGTTCAACGATCAGGATTCGCAGGGCGAACAACATAAAGAGTGTCAGTCACTAGCCAGAGTCACGATACAACGGAAACGGTACGAATCAGACGAAACTCGCGATTCGACGGTTCCGGGTTTTAATTCTCGACGCGGTTAAGCGTGAAACCTTCTCTATATTACACTCGCGATCCAAACACCTCGTTTGTAATCACGACCGGTATAACACATTGATGGATTAGAATGCTATCCATCTTCGGCGTTTCTGAAAAGAGGAGTTTCGCGATTTTTCGGGAAACACGGCGTGAAAAACCGGTGAAGACTCGTCGGATTGAGATGAAACGCCGCCGATAGGCTGGTGATTTCATTTGTAAGCTATTTATTGCAAATGGTTTGTGTTTGCGTGTTGGAATCGTTCCGGCCTGGGTGTAAAGGCCCATTGCAGCCTGTTTTGTGGCGAGTTTTTCTGCGTTGGATTGGTGGTGATCAACCAGACACTCGGTTTGGGGGGGCGCAGAAAACGAGGGCATTGTCTCCCAACGCCAACTCGATCTGTGTGAATTCGCCAGGAAAACCCTCGCCCCCCATCCCTCTTCCCGGAAATACCGGGGGCGAAGGGAGATACGATTCGTGTCTGGGCCGTCATGTCGCGTCTTCGCGGATGTATTTCGTTTGCCACGAGCTCTGTGGTGGGAGGGATTCGCTTCGCGAATTTCCTGTTTGCTGGCCCGGATTTGCGGGGAAACTTGTTGTTGGTTCCGCCCGGGTACTGCGAACGCGTTCAGTTCGCGGAGCGAACAACGACTATCGCTATCGCGGTGATTCCCTCCTTTCACTCGGTTGCTGATCGAATGAAAAGGTAAACTGGGGGGATGCCGTTGAATTTGCGGCTTGGTGGCTTCTGAGTGCAGATTTGCTCAGCATGTGTTGGTGACTGTTGTTGTGTTGTAAATGATTACCCTGTCAAGTGTTGTATTCTATTTGTCGGGCTTTGAAAATGTGTCTGCACTTTGTGTAGATCGGCGTGAACCGTCCTGCCGATGAAGTATGGGCCGCAAGGTTTACCCGACCTCTACAACCGGGGAGTGAGTGTGACTGTCACAGTGCTGAAGCCATAGCGTCTGCTGTGTTTCCAGCATTTCATCTCAGCCTCAAACAATCATTCCCAACAATTCCACGACCAGCCCACACGAACGGTGAAAACGGTTCGCTGACGTCTTGGTCCGCGCAATTGTGGTTGCGAGTCAGGTCATTGAAGAAATTCAGGGGACATCGAAGCGTCGACGGTCAGTGAATACCTCCACGTCGAGGAGTCGCTGGCTACAGGGGAGATGACGCATGCCGTACCCGGCCAGCTGGCTGGGGTGAGGCATGTTCATGAATGTCGCGCTTCGTTCGTGAGACAGGGGGATGGCGATGGTGAATACCACAAGTGGCTCGATGAATTTTCGAGCCCTCATCTTATTGGGTCTGGCGAGTGGATGGCCTGCCTATGCGGCCTTGGCTGGGGATCGCCCCGCTTTGGTGCCGCTGGATGCCGCCGTCGTCGCAGAGGATGTTCAGCGGGCTCCGGCGCCGACTGGAATCTCGCAGCTTGACAAGCGGACGCCTGTCGTCGATGCCGTGTATCACACGCTCGAAAAGGTCGGGGTCGTACAAGTCAGTGACACCAAGCCGGCAGGGGGCAAGTTGCACCGTGTCGGGCATGAAACCGCCCCGCCGCCCGTGGAAGCCCACGTGCAGGTGAAGGGAACATCGTCCGACAAGGTCAAGAAGACCGCGATGTCCGAGCTGCCGCTCGATAAACTAACTCCGAAAAATTTGGCTCGCGTGCAGTCGGTGCTCGATGAGGTCGGATACTTCCGACGCTTGCCGACCACCGTGTTCGCTGCTGATCCTGATGTCTATCAGTTCTTCATTCGTTATCCCGATGTCGCCGTCAGCATTTGGCGCGTGATGGGGATTTCAGAGATGAAGATGTGGCAAACCGGCCCCAACGAGTACGAAGGGGACTCGGGGGACGGCTCGACCGGCGTCATCGATGTGGTCTATCGCAGTGCTGAAGAAAATATGTTGATTTGCGAAGGACAATACCAAAGTCCGATCCTGAAAAAGCCGATCAAAGCCCGGTCACTGGTGTTGTTAAAGACCAGTTTCATCAAGGAGACCGATGGCTCGATCTATGTGACTCATCGGGCTGATATGTATGTGGCGTTCCCTTCGCAGACGGTGGAAACCGTGGCCAAGGTGTTGTCACCTGTGACCGGTTCGATGGCTGATCGCACCTTTACCGAAATGAGTTTGTTCCTGCGAATGATGTCGCTGGCAATGACTCGACGGCCGAGCTGGGTGGATCAGATTGCGGGGCAGCTGGACGGTGTGCCCGATGTTCGGAAACAACAGCTGCGAGAAGTGACGGTTCACGTTCACAACTCCGAACGCAAACGTCAGGGGTTACCGCCTCTGATTAGTAAGACGATCGGGCCGGCCCCAGCCATGATGCCGGACGATGTGGCGAAGACGGCTCAGCCGACCAATGGAGCGAATCCGACCGCCAGTACGACCAAAGTGATCACGGCGAAACCGGTTTCGGCCAACAATGTGAATCAGTCGGGATCTGAGACGTCGGAAGACGAAGAGGATTCCTCGACGGAGAAGTCCTCGTCTACGGTCGAAAAAAAAGTAGAGACTTCCGAGGACAAAGCCAAGCTGGAACCCGGCTTCGAGTATATCCCACGCCGTAAGAAGTCGTGATTCGGCGGTGGTGTCGGGGAGATGTTGATTCAAAATAGGCGAGCGTGTAAGGCGTCTGTGTCAATTTGCTCGGGGGGGCAGATTCCACGGAAGTGCAGCGACGATTCCGGGGGCGATTGAGAAGCCCCATCGGCCGTGCGAGGCTGTGATGGTTCAGGCTTAACTCTGAACTGGATGGCAGTCGGTGGGGAAAAAACGTCGCATTCTTACACGAACTGAGAAATGGCCGGCTCGCACCGGCCATTCGCCTTTCTTTGGGGTCTCGTTGTGAGGCGTTGTTTGCCCGGGGCTGGCTGGCTGCGACCCATTCGGGAACGCCGTGCGGGATTCCGGGAGGGTGGTCTTGCGAATCTCAGTAGACCAAGTGGTTCGGCAGGAGCCTCACCCTCCCGATGATTCGATGCACGACGAATCCAAGATCCCTTGAGAATTCAAGGTCAAAAAGCCTTCGCGGCGTCGCCCGTTCGCGACTCAAAAACACGTTGTGCCGCAGCAATACTCTGGCTTACGCTGTGTTGTCGCCACCTCTCTTCAAATGCTTCTGACGACCCTTGATCCGGCGGTAGGGCTCTGAGGCGAAGTCTGCTCAAACCACGTTGCGTTTTTGCAACACGCCCGTAAATGCCTTATAGGTCGTTGTGGAAGCTGGGGCGAGTCTGTCGCTTATGACCTTTTCCTGCATCATGCGGAAAAATTTGTTGACGAACTGCAACCTGTAACGTAGGTTTTCGTACCCTCTTACGAAACAGACTCCCAGCCGGTAATGAATCACGTTTTCAAGGATGAAACGTCTCATTAACGGGTGTAAATGGCGCTCTTCCTCTGCGCGCTCCGCACCTCGCGAAATTCTGATATTCCACCACGGTCAACTCGTGCGCGGTGTTGTTTGCTGCTACTGCATGAGAGAAGTCTTCAGAGAGCGCCAAGATGATGAACGGTTCGTTGCTACTAGTTGATGACGATAAGTACGTACTGGATGCCATGGCGGAATTTCTGCGTGGTTTGGGGTATCGCACCGAAACCGCTTCGAATTCCCGCGACGCCACCCAGCGTATGAAAGAGTATCCCTTTGACGTCGTCGTCAGCGATGTCAACCTGCCGGATCAAGATGGCTTCCAGTTGTTGGAGTGGGCTCGGCAGCATACGCCAGAGACCGCCGTCATCCTCTTAACGGGTTTCGGTACGATCGAAAATGCCGTCGAAGCCATTCGACTGGGCGCCTTCGATTACCTCACTAAGCCGATCATTTGTGATGAGCTGAACTTCTCCATCGAACGCGCTCTCGGACAGCGTCAGATCGTCCAAGAGAATAAGACTCTTCGCGCTCAACTCAATGAGCGTTTCGGACTCGGCAACATCATCGGCCGCGACTATCGCATGCAGAAGATGTTCGACCTGATTGAAAGCGTTGCGGACACGCGAGCCTCGGTGTTGATTCTGGGTGAGAGCGGTACCGGCAAAACGATGACCGCCCGGGCCATTCATCAACTCAGTTCGCGGCGTGGCAAGCCGTTCGTGGAAGTGGCCTGTGGTTCGCTGCCCGACTCACTGTTAGAGAGCGAATTGTTTGGCCACGTGGCCGGTTCCTTTACCGGTGCCATTCACGACAAGATGGGAAAATTCCTGCAAGCTGATGGCGGCACGATTTTCCTGGACGAAATGGCGACCGCGTCACCCAGTCTACAGGTCAAGCTGCTGCGTGTGTTGCAAGATCGCGAGTTCGAAGCGGTCGGCGGGAATAAGACCCATAAGGTTGATGTACGAGTCATCCTGGCAACCAACGCCAATCTGGAAGACATGGTCGAAAGCGGCGAGTTCCGCCAGGACTTGTACTACCGCATCAACGTCATCACGTTGACGCAGCCTCCTTTGCGAGACCGCATCGGCGACATCCCCTTATTGCTCGAACATTTCCTCGCCGAATTCAATTCGCAGAACGGCAAAAACATTGCGGGCTTCAGTGAGGCCGCAGTGCAAGTGCTGCAGCGTTATAACTGGCCGGGCAACGTTCGCGAGCTCGTCAATATTGTGGAGCGGTCGGTTGTCTTAACTAAGGGCAACATGATTGCGGCCGAAGATCTGCCGGATAATTTGCGACGCCAGGTCGCGATGCCGGATCTGAATAACTCGCGATTGAACAACACCCCGTTGAAGGCGGCGTTGGCGAATCCCGAGCGACAGATTCTCCTCGAAGCACTCGAGGGGCACGGCTGGAATCGCCAGAACACGGCGAAGGCCTTGGGGATCAACCGCACCACGCTCTATAAGAAAATGAAGAAGTTTTCAATCGACTTCGACAAACAAATGCAGGCTCACTAAGGCTGGCGGCTAAGGTGAAATTGTGCTCCTCAAGGGCGGAAGGCAACATTTGCCTTTCCGCCCTTGTTGTTTTCCGTAGCCTGAATTTATGAGTCGGGTGAATTGATTTTGCACGCCGATCAACGCCGAATGCATTTATTGTTGATTAGTGATATTGTGTTTACGTTATGCGCGTTGAGGAAAATGCATTTCGGCCCGGAGGGCCCGTCGTCGGTCGGTAGCCAGAGGTGTGAGCCTCTGGAATTATTTGCCTTGCCTTACCGTTTGCCCCGCGAAAAAGAATCCGGGGGCTTACGCCGCCCGGCTCGCCTGGGGCCTGTTGTCTTAGTCCTCGGAGTACTCACTCACGCCGTCGCTGGTGACGAACAGCATCGTTGATGTCAGTGGGTGATCCATCTGCAGATAGTCTTCGGCGACCTTCTGCCGGACATGTTCGACTGCTTCCGGAGTTTGCGTGCTGACGGCGACGAAGAAGTCGCGATTCGGCATGCCGACTGCGAACTCTCGACCCAGCACATCCTGCAATTTGCCGCGGAACTCGGAGCTGAGGAAGCGTGACGAATTGTAGGCGTCGGGACGGGATGGCAGCAGAATCTGCGGTCCGTCCGGATCTCCAGCGCCCGTCAATTCCATGGGCGAATCGTGGAAGTAACGATCCAGGTTCTGCATCGCAGTCGCATGCAGTTCATCGGTGGAACGGCCCCACTGGTCGAGGAGTTCCTGGCGGATGTACCAGTAGGCGTGACTCTCGTCGACCACGTATAGGATCACCAGGCCGGCGACCCAATCGGAGCCGATAAAGTTGGAGAAACGCTCTTTCCAGGCATCGACGGGATACAGCATGGGCATGATGCGATCGCGCACTTGATCCCAGTTGGGCTCCAGGCGATCTTTGCCCCAGCCTTGGACCTGGACCACGGTCGTCAGCGCGGGAAGCACAATGGCTTCGAACTGCTCGGGCGAGGCAATATAAGAACGATAGAAGTTAAACAGATTGATCCGCGACTCACCCACCTTCAACTGAAAATCGGGAGCCGGCTCGCACGGCATGGAGGGGAACTCACGCCGCGCAAGGTCCACGACACGCTCCGTAAAACGTTCAGGAGGGTCCGCGGGCGACTCCGCAATTTGCAATGTTTGTAAAATCATGCCAACCAAGGTCAGCACTTCCGGGTCACTTTCATCCGCGTGCAGATACAGGGCATAGAGGCAAATCTTGCCTCGGCGAATGACCCAGATCCGCCAGCGACGCCAGTTCGCCGGGTAAAACCAACGTTTCCACCACGGGCCTTCCGTGGGGGGGCGAACTTCGCCCTCATAGACTAACGATTCTGCGCCAATGGGTAACGCGGGAAGCTGGCGGACTCGGCGGCGGCAGGGGAAGAGCTGCTTCAGATTCAGCAAATCTTCCAGGGTGCTTTCGCCTGGCTTTTCGCCCCATGTCGCTTTGATCGTTAGCAGGCCGACTTCATCTGACGGGGACAGGCTAAAAATCCCGTCGGTCTCTTTGGCATTCCAGCTAGGCGGATAATCCACTGTGAACCAGCCGGCAGGGCCAGAGTGCGACAACCAGTGATCGGGAGGCTGAAATGGCACTGGGCAACTCGACTTCACGAATGGACGGATGGATCAGAGTTCTACAGAGCCGCGAACATCTCTCCACTGTATGCATTCTAACGCGGGCGGCGATGCGGACTAGCGCAATTTGTTGCGGACTAAGGATTCTGGCAGGGTGAGGCTCCTGCCGAACCGCTTGGTTTTGCGACTTCCTGTTGACTGAGCGGTTCGGCAGGAGCCTCACCCTCCCGACGATTCGAATTGCGAAATCGCTCCAGAGGCTTACACCTCTGGAGACTGACGTCGGGCCCTCCGGGCCGAAAGACCTTCTTTGGACCAGGCTTACTTTGCCTTGCGTTCCAAATCCAGAAACGCCATCCGCAATTGGTGCAAACTGCGTTCCAGGAAGGTGGCCTCTTCGCTGTTCAGGTTGCCTTTGGTCTTCTCTTCGAGCACCGTTAGCATCCCGATGAAGTGCTTGGCGAGGGGCAATTCGGTCTGCATTTGTTTGGTGACCGGATGCGGAATCATTCCTAATGCCACCGCGGCTTGGGTCGAAAACATGGAGACCAATACCGGAAAGCTAGGAGCCGGAATATCGGATTCAGAAATTTTAGGAGTGTCCGCCACGATCTCAGCCTTTCAAAATCTGGGCCTGCCCGCTGCCGTATTGAGAGACAGCAGCTGGTTTTTTGGCCCGAAAAAGTTTGACGCCGTCTGAGATCAACGCGAGTCGACCCGACTTTGTCCGTGTTTCAAGTTCCGTTGGGGATGGCTGACCATTCAGCCCTCCCCAACGATTTCCAACTTACACCAATTTCCAACCATCACGATACTGACGCCGAAGCAGCCGGTCGGCCTCGGGAGCGTTGGGGCATTTCATGGCCACATGGTCCCATTCCAGACGCTTGCCGACGCGATAGGCGACGTTGCCTAGATGATTGGCTTCGGTCAGCCAGCCAGCATATTCAAAGTTGCAGGTCGTGGGGCCACCGGTCTGACAGGCTTGAAGCCATTCCTCGTGGTGCCCGATGGAGTTCGGAATGAACGGCTCGGGGGCTTTGAAGTCGGCGAATTGTTTTTCGGGCAACAAGGCATACTTGCTATAGTCGGCCAGCAGCATGCCGTTGGCTCCCACAAACAGGACTCCGGAGTCCCACTGCGGGATCTTGCCTTCGGTCCAGGCGGCGGGCTTGTTGACGCCTTGGTACCAGGTCAATTTCAAGGCGGGTTGATCGCCGCGCGGGCCGTATTCGTAAGTCGCCTGCATTGATGCGGGAGCCAGTTCCGCGTGCGGCGGAGGACCGGAGGCTTCGATCGCCAGCGGGGCCTGCAGCTTCAATGCCCAGAATGGCAGATCGTTCCAGTGGCTGCCGAGATCCGACATCGTCCCGTTGCCGAATTCCCACCAGCGATACCATTTCGGGCCGGGGAAATACACATCGTGGAAGGGGCGATCGGCGACCGGGCCCAGCCACAGATCCCAATGCAGGCCTGCCGGTACCGGTTTCGAGTCAGTCGGCCGTTCTTGAACCGAGACGATATCGCCGTGCTTGGCGGCGTCTGCCGGACTCTGCAGGCCCCAGGCGCGCGAGACCCAGACATGGACTTCGGTCACCGGGCCAATGGCATTCGATTGAATCAGCTCGACCACACGGCGGTAGTTGTTGCCGGCATGGATCTGGATGCCCATCTGCGTGGCCACTTTGACTTTGGCGGCGGCCTCACGGATGACGCGAGCTTCCCACACATTGTGAGTCAGCGGTTTTTCGCAGTAGACGTGTTTTCCTGCCTGCAATGCGGCCAGCGTGGCGAAGGCATGGGTATGCTCGCAGGTGCTGACGACGACGGCATCGAACTCTTTTTCGTGATCGAACACCTTGCGGAAGTCGACCTCTTTGCGAGCCTTGGGGAACGTCATCGCGGCCCGTTCAATGGCCGGTTCATAGACGTCGCACAGGGCCACAATATTATGGTTAGAAACTCCGGACAGATTGCCCGCTCCGCGTCCTCCGACGCCGATGCAGGCAATGTTCAGTTTGCTGTTGAGATTCTGCCCGCGCAGGATCGCAGGAGCGGCCAACAGGCTGGCTCCGGCGGTCGCGGCAGTCTTCTTCAGAAACTGCCGTCGACTGATCCGCAGGTTTGCAGCAGTGGTAAACAGCTTGGTCATGTTGAAGTCTCCGGAGGTCGCACAAAGGGTCACGCCACGTGTCCATCACGCAGGTTCACTTTATCCTGTGAGCGGTTCGCCACGAGAGGTCTGATTCGCGAGAGTCTGTTCCCTGAATCAGTCTCACTGGCGGCCGCGTACCGAATATACCCTGTCCGGCGTCCTAAAAGCAGCGAGACCTGCCTCTTTTTTGAGCTGCCAGGGACGCGAGAAAGCGCTGAGCGGCGACCGCCTCACCCTTCCAGCGTTTTGCGAGAACGGGGCAGTGGACGTGAAAAAGCCCCGGCAAACATTCGGCGATGGCTTGATGTTTGTCGGGGCAGTTTGATTTCGTGACTGAATGGTCGTCCCTACGGCCGTCTATCGATTCCGAACGCGCGGCACGCGAGGCGCTTTCCTTAGGACGTTGATCGTTTGCGAGACGGTTTCCGTCGTCCCACCGGCGATTGCCAGGGTGGCATCCAGCCGGCGTGTCGCCAATGCCAGCCCGCTGCCCTTCGTGGAGAATCGGATGCCTCGCAAGAAGGCCTGAATTCCTGCCGCCGTGGCATTTTGGTTCAGCGTGATGACTTGTGTCAGGCGGCCGTTGGCATAGACGAGTGCGGAGCTGGTCCCGATGCTGCTCGACGAGGGGATGCTCAGCATGTCAGACGCAGTCTTCTTGGTGCCTTTGGCGTTCATCGTGATCGTTAAGGTGGAACCGGACAAGTTTCCGCTGCTCGTGACCGTCAGCTGCGGCAGCACGATGGCAGGTGTTTGCTTATTGATCCAGGTGATGGTCTGAGGGGGGAGAGTCAGGTCCGCTACCGGAACATCATCCAGATTCGTCACCGTCACGGAGATATTTTGTGTCGTGAGTCCCCCGTGCCCGTCATTGGCGGTGACTTGCACTTCGTACACATTGTTACCGCCGACATCGCCGGGGGTTTCAAAGTCGCGAGCCGTCTTGAACGTGAGGACGCCGCCGCTCGTGATGCTAAACAGGTTCTGGTCGGCACCACCGGTCAGCGAGTAAGTCACTGTCTGTGCCGGCAGGTCCGTGTCGAGTGCGATGACGGTCATCACTGCCGTCGTGTTCTCGGGAATGCTGGGGGTGGCCGAGGTGGTAAACGTGGGGGCGTGATTGTCGTCGTCGATGATCTGTGTCGAGACTGTATTGGCACCGAACTGCAGTCCGTTGGTGACCCCGGTAATGCTGACGACGATTGTTTCGGCCGCTTCGACGATGCTATCGTCCACGGCAGTCAGCGTGACAGAGCCGGTCAAATTGCCGGCCGGAATCACGATCTGCGCGGCACTGCGTGAATAGTCCGCGGGGAAGTTGGCCGTGCCGTTGAAGCCGAGAGTTACGGTCACGTCGACATTGGAAATTTCCTGCAGCATTGCGGTGATTGTGGCCGTCCCACCGGCTTCCGCCATCGTCGAGTGATCAATGCTGAGTGTCACATCGGGCACGAACTGTCCGACCACTTCCAGCAACAGCTTGGCTGCTCCCTGCGTATAGACGTTGTACGTCAGGCCGCCAATAATCTGGTCGGCACCTTGAGTCCACCCCGATCCGATTGTCACGGTGTCATTGGCATCGCGCCGGACCTGCAACGTGTTGGCCGTGTGGCCCGGATTGGAGTTCTGAGTCAAATTTAGAACGCTGGCCGCATTCAATATCAGGGTGTTAGGGCCGCTGCCTCGAATATCGATGATTTCGATGTTCTTAATGCGACTGTTCGGTGTCGTGATCAGATTCAGGCTCATGCCGCTACCGCTGAACTTCAGGGTATCGTTGCCATTTCCGCCGTTCACCCGCCCGAAGTTCGTGTCGGCGACAATCAGGATGTCATCGCCGGAGCCACCGTACAAAACGTCAGCGCCACCTCCACCGATCAGGATGTCATTGCCCCCACCCCCGACCAGGTTGTCCACTCCGGACGTTCCCGTGAGTGTTTCGCTGGCTGTTGTTCCGACTTGCGTGGCACTTGAGGTGAAGTTACCGCCGAAGACGACGTAGGTCGCCCCTGTGTTGAATGTGTTGTTATCGGCGCCAGCACTGTTCGGGGCACCGATCAGCAAGTCGGGGAACCCGTCGCCATTAAAGTCACCCGCAGCGGCCGACCATTTGCCGCTTTGATCGTAGGGGTCGGCTCCATAAATGGTGAAGCCGTTGGACCCGTCTAATGTACTGAGAGCGAAGATCGCGGTCGCGCTCCAGTCTGCTTTACCATAGACGACATAGGATTCACCTGTGCCTGTGTCGTTGATATCGTTATTTGGCCCTCTTCCGAAGTTCGCGCTGATCAGGATGTCATCGAAGCCATCGCCGTTCAAATCTCCGATTCCATTGATGGTGGTGCCACTGGCGTCCGCCGGATCGATCCCGACTAGTATGATGCCGTTGGTCCCATTCAAGCTGCTGAGGTTCACGGTTGGCGTGCCTGCCCAACTCGCTTTGCCGAATACGACATAGGATTCGCCCGCGTTGTCGGAGAGATTGCCAACACCGGCGGCACTGGTGGCGCCAATCACGAAATCGTCGAAGCCATCGCCGTTGAAGTCTCCGGCACTTCCGACGGATGTGCCACTCAGATCACCTGCATCAATGCCGTATAGAATGAAGCCGTTGGTCCCATTCAAGCTGCTGAGGTTCAGCGTCGGTGTGCTGGCCCAATTTGCTTTGCCAAACACGACGTAGCTTTCACCGGCCAACGGGAGCAAGTTGCCGGCTCCATCGCTGCTGGGGGCGCCGATGATCAGGTCGGCGAAACCGTCGCCATTGATATCGCCCGCGCTACCGACGGCCTTGCCGCTTTCGTCTTCGAGATCCACACCGTACAAGGTGAAACCATTCGTGCCATTGAGAGCTCCCAAGTTGACACTCGGGGTGGATGACCAGTTGGCCTTTCCAAACACGACATAGCTTTCACCGGATGCGTCCTTGGCATTGCCGGCACCGTCCCCGCCGGGAGCACCGATCAGCATGTCAGCGTACCCATCTCCATTCACGTCTCCGGCAGCACTGAGTGCTATTCCGCTTCGGTCACCAGCATCGGCGCCGTAGAGCGTAAAGCCGTTGGTCCCATTCAGCGCCCCTAAGTTCACCGTCGGACTCGCAGTCCAGCTGGACTTGCCGAAGACGACATAGGTTTCACCCGAGCCGGCCTTGGTGTTGCCGATGCCAGCCGCAAAATAAGAGCCGATCATCAGGTCATTAAAACCATCGCCGTTCACATCACCGGCAGCACTGACGGCCCACCCTGAGTAGTCATTCGCATCCACGCCGTACAGAATAATGCCATTCGTCCCATCCAGCGTGGAGAGTTCCAACGTCGGCATGGCAGACCAATCGGCCCTGCCAAATACAACGTAGGATTCGCCAGAGTTCGACTTGGCGTTTCCGACTCCATCGCCGCTGACTGCTCCAATTAGGACGTCATCGTAGCCATCGCCATTAAAGTCGCCGATGCCCGCCACCGCACGGCCGCTGACGTCACTGGCGTCGATGCCATTGATGGTGATACCGCCAAGTCCCAGGTTCCCCAGGCTGACGGTCGCAGTCGTGAGCAGGCAACGGGATTCCAAAACTTCAGATTGGGTGGGGGCCGTGGTCGATCGGCGGGGCCGACGATTCCCGCGAAGTTTCCCTACCAGATGCGCGGCGTTGTGACGCCATTTTGCCAACCAGGACTGAAGTAACATCGTACGCGGCCCTCTTCATCGGCCGTGAAGGGATTCTTCACAGCTGAGTAGTAATGAATACATGTGAGGGGGAGACAGTTCCCGAGCAATTCCAGCTCAACACTCACTGCATGTGCGTGTCCGCTCCGTGGACGTTGTTCTCAACAGTGGACTACGGTCGAACGGAGACCTGTGCCTCGCGAAATCTCGATTGGAACTTCTGAGTTTCACGCGGCGCCGAGATCGGGTTACAGGCCATCTCTGATTCCAAGGCGACCGTTTTGCAGGCCTCGTCGGTGGTTAAACCGTCGCCGCCGGGCGTCGCACTTCTGACAATACAGGACCATCCTAAAGTTTTCGAGCGACCCCGTGCAACCACAACTTATGAACTAAATCCGCAGATTTCAAATCAGTCGGATTGAGCCCGATTTTCGACTCCGCCGTGCGGGGATTCTTGCTGTTCTTCAGCAGAAATTCTCGAAATGGTGAATTTTGGCGACATTGAAATCGCCCTGGATGGAATTGTCATGTCTGGACAATATGCCATATGGAAGGGTGGATTGTGAATGATTGTTGGAGTTTGCTGATTGTGCGGTTGGTGTGGCTCGTGCGCCCCGGGCCCTCACTGAGTTGCTGTCTCTCGTTCTCGTCGATGCAATTTCAAGTTAAAAGAGATTTGAGTTCTTTTGCAATTAACTTGCAATAACAACGCGATGTGATTAAAGTCGTGTTTATCGGGCCAATCACAAACCATCCACCGACCTGATCGTTGATTTAAGGAGCAGGGCTACCATGAGTCTCAAGCGCGGGTTCACATTGATCGAGCTGCTGGTCGTGATCGCGATCATCGCGGTCTTAATCGCGTTGTTGTTGCCGTCGGTTCAGCAGGCCCGGGAGGCGGCGCGACGTACGCAATGCAAAAACAACCTCAAGCAATTGGGGCTGGCTCTGCATAACTATGAGAATACGTTTCGGGTCTTCCCGATGAACGGGGGCTCGACGGGCTTCTCACCGCAGGCCCGAGTTTTGCCTTATGTCGACCAGGGTAATTTGCAAAATTTGATCGACTTCAATCAGCCGGTCTACACGGGACCGGGAGGTTCGCAGGTGCCGAACCCCGTGTTTGTGTCGATCTTCGCCCAGGCCATTCCGTTGCTGCTGTGTCCCAGCGATCCGGCTCCCGCGCAATCGACAGCCACTTTGGGGAGCCCCGCGCAGGCCTATGTGTTTGCGGGGAACAACTACATGGTGAGCACGGGGAGTGGCACGAACACCAACTATGACGATCGCAAACAGACCGACGGTGTTTTCTGGACCAATTCCAATGCCCGCATCGGAGATGTCACTGACGGTACCTCGAATACGGTCTTCATGAGCGAGGCGGTTCGGGGGGATGGCATTGATGTGACGCTGCCTGCTGGCACAACTCCCTCTTTCCCGTATCGCAAGCAGTTGAATGCCAGCTCGGGAGCGTCTCCTGGAGCAGGGCCCGGATATACGGGTTCGAGTGGCGGTTGGCCAACTCCGTTGATCACCAACCCTGATTTGTCGGCCGTGCTGGCGGCGCAAACGGGCTGGAAAGGGAGTGCCGCCGGGAACGGTCGCGGGACATCGTGGATGCGCGGTTTGGCTCATAATGTCTGCACCAACGGCTACAACACTCCCAACAGCAAGGTCCCTGATACCACGCTACACGGCACCGGATTTTTTGGCCCACGCAGCATGCACACGGGTGGCGCCAATGTGTTGCTCGGTGACGGCGCGGTGCGATTCTTGAGCGACAGCATCAATGTCACGATTCACCGCGCCATTCATAGTCGTAACGGCGGCGAGACGGTGGGCGAATTCTAAGCCGAAGTCTCGTTGAGATTGTCTGTTGTTTGAGACTGGGGGTGAGGGGCTCGCGAGCCTCCCGATTCCTTATGTTTTGGCTTTTTTGCCCGTCTGCCTCACCGTGCCAATTCAATCTACGAGAGCATTTATGGCCCTCCAGTTTTCGAAGTGCGTCGCTTCCTGTTTGTCGGCCATCCTGCTGTGTGGGAGTGGCTGTCACCGCGATGCGGCTCTGCTGCAGGGGGGCACCGCAGGCACCATCGAGTTGCGCGGCGTGAAGCGTGCGGACATGCAGCTCAATGTCTTTGAGGATGCCCCGTCGCCGCGCCGATTGGCCTATGGAGTCAGTGGTGCTCAGGGTCACTTTAGTCTGATTGCTGACGACGGGCTGGAACCGGCCACGCTGCCTCCCGGCAAGTACCGCCTCACTCTCGAATCGGTGGCCGCGGACCCCATCCCGATTCCCGCGGGCTACCGCGATGTCAAAACGACATCGCTCAAGATCGACTGGCCGTCAGATGACGGCCAGCTCAATGTAAATGTTCACTAAATAAATGTGTGCGTCAGTTTCTCGCCACAGTCACAACTTGAAATAGCTTTTTTTCACAGGAAGAATTTGTGATGCGTCCGAATCTCAATCGCTCTCTGGCCGTCGTCGGATGGCTAGGGCTGCTCGCCCTGTCCCCGTCGTTGCTGACAGCCGCACCACCGAAGGCCGCTTCGTCGAGTCCTCGGCGAATCCTCACGCGGGTGTTTTTTCAAGATGATGACGCGCGGGCTTTGAAGTGGGCCGATGTCCTGGCGGGCGAGCCTCCGCAGCTGGGGACTGTTAGTTCGATCTCGGGATTTCCGACGTTGGATGTCAAACGACAAAGCCTGGTGCAGATGAAGGCGGCTGCGGGAATGCTGCTGGTGGGGGTGCGTGACGATGATGACGGAGCGTTTCAAAGTGGTTGGATTCTGATCGATTCCGGAGTGGCTCAAGAAGAGCACGGCGATCATTCGCATTGGACCTATCCGCGAGTGCCCGCAGTGCGCGCCATGCAGCTCGACAATCAGCAGGGGAACCCTGCCCATCTCTATTGCTACGACGAAGTCTTCTATTTGGCGAACGACAAGCTGGATGGTTTCACACGGCTCGATCCCGCGGCCATCTTGCCGGCCGACAATGAAGCGGCCGTTCGCCGTCGTGCGGCACTACATCGAGGCGGGGGCGGGCATATCACCCTGGCTGCTGCTGACGGGAAAGTGGCGTACTCTACCTGGATCGACCGCGAGGGGCCGAACAAGGGGCGCGTCGATGTGACGCTGCTACAGCCGAGCGGCAACTCGCAATTTGCGTACTCGTTTCATCTGCCTCACGGCGGCATTCACGGAGCGATTTCCTGTCAGGGCAAAGTCTTCTTCGCCCCGGCAGACGGTCTGTGCTGGGTGACCGCCAACGCCGATCCGAAGCTCGATCCCAAGTCGGTGGCCGTGCAGCACCTCTCTTTGGGCAAGGATGGAGAGAAGCCCCGGCGGACCGGTTCTTTCCACTCTCTGGGTCGCTTCGTCGGCTTTTCAAGCGGTGCTGGCCCCACAGCCGCAGCGTGCTTTTTAGATGCCGGACGGAGCACGGTCGAGATCGTGACGGTGCCTCTGGGAATGGCTGAAGGCTCTCGTCCCGTCGGGCCGGTGATGGTCAAGCCGCGTAAGGGGCCGGGGTTGGCATTCGTCTTTCATGATCATCCGGATGACGTGGAAGGCCCGCACAAATTGAGTCTTCTGGAAATCAATTCGGGAGCCGACGGGAGCTTGGGAAACGTCAAAGTTGTCGCGGTCACAGACGTCGGACGCAGTCGCCCCGAAGGACACAGCGGACATCATGATCTCGCCATTGACGGTGATCGTCGCCGAGCGGTGTTTACGAATCCCGGGGACGGGACGTTGACTCTGTTTTCGCTCGTAGAACGAAAATCACAGGCCGACTTCAAGGTGGGAGGGATGCCGTCCAAAATCGTTTGTTTCGGAGGGGCAGGGAAGGCAGATTAAAAAGAAAAGCTCTCTCCGCGAGACAGAAATTCTGTCCTACGGAGAGAGCATATTTAATTGAAAGTGTGCGTTCGAATTCGATATTCCAACGCTGGGAGGGTGAGGCTCCTGCCGAACTGCTAAGTCTTCTGGGGTCGAGGAGACCAAGCGGTTCGGCAGGAGCCTCACCCTCCCCAAGAACGCGGTCACCCATGGCGAAGCCGCATGATCTCTGTCAATTACGGCAGTTCGCGAATTCGTAGGTTCTTGAACTCGATGGGTGCCCCTTCGGATTCCAGGCAGAGGTAGCCGGTGGCGGGTTGACAGTTGGTGCCGCCGGAGACTTCTTCACCGTTGACCCAGAGTCGAACTTCGCCGTTGATGGCCCGGACGTAGTAGTGATTCCACTCGCCGATTCCCTTGCTGAGATTCTTCCGCGGGAAGCTGCGTTCACCGCCGGGGGAGACGGGGGCGAACGGAGTCATCTTCGATTTGCCGACCGGGAAGACGTCACCATTGGTGGTGAACCAGTCGGGTTTCTTCTTCTGGGATTTCTCGTACTGCTCGGCGTAGCCATGATCCAGAATCTGGACTTCGATACCGCCGGGGGGAAGTGAATTCGGCTTCAGGCCGGTGAGCGATTCATCAGTCGCCCAGACGAAGATTCCCGAATTGCCGCCTGATTTCAGATGGCGCCATTCTGCGACCAATTCGAAGTTGGTGATCTTCTTCTTGGATTTAGTGACACCGACGGGGGTCCCTTTGCATTGGATGCCGCCATCCTTAAACGTCCAGGTGTCCGGATCAGTGTTCACATTTTCGAAATCAGCTTCTCCCAAGGCGGCCCAACCGGGGCCGATGCCATCAATAAACGCCTTCTTCGCTTCTGCGGGGGCGGCAGCCGGTTTCTCGGCTGTGGTTTCTTGAGCGGTTCCTCGCACCACCGCCAGGGCTGACAGCGCTCCGACGACGACCAGGACTTGATACCGTGCTGCAGCTCTCATGCAATGTGCCTTGCAAAACAGGGGACAGTTTCCGAGCCAGCAATTTCGCGCGACGGAATGCGAACAACGCATCCGGAGCGGCTCGGAGAAAACTCATCAAGGATCGCGATTGTAACCCAGTCACGGATCACCGACGAGGGAGCCGCAAGGCAATGTGGATCGCGATGGCAATCAATTTTTGAGAGTCTGTATTTTGGCCCGCGAGAGACGGAAGAATGTCGCCGTAGGCGTCAGCTCACGGAAAGGCCCACATCAAAGCAAAAAGCCCGGCTCAGAGAGTCGGGCTTGCAGGCTTAGAGCACGCGGAAACATTACCGGGAACAACTACACCAAACGCGTTTCCGCATTGGCGGGATCCTGCAATGTGCGTACAAATTGCACGAATTCCTGGGTCAGCCGCAATGACGCGAGATCCGGATCGACGACCAGCTGGCAGTAATCTCGGAAGCCCAGTTGCACCGACCGGCGTAGTTCACGCATGGCGTCTTCGACTTGATGCAACAACGCGTAGCTGCAGGCCAAATTGTAGATCGCACAGGGATCATGCGGTCGCAATTGAGCCAACCGTTGATCAATTTGCAGAGTTCGGCGGTGCCAACCTTTGTCGGCAAACAGCTCGCCCAGACGCATCAACACTTCGACGTAGAAGGGATCACGATTCAGGATCCGCTCGTAGAAGTCAATTTCGAAGTCGCTTTGAGAGCGTCGAACCAAGTCGGAAACCCGACATTGGTTGCAGCGATACGAGTAATTTGCGGCACCGTCTGAAGGTGGTTGAGTGGACATCTGCGCGCGTCTCCGACGGGACTCAGGAGTGAATTACTTTGTCCTAGGATGGATCTGAGACACTTTGCAAGTCGAGGAAAAATGGCGGAAACGTTGAGCCCGCTTCCGAATCGAATTGACAACTTCGATTATAGCGCTCGCAAACTTCATGACAACCACAACTGCAACAGACATTTCGGCAATTCAGTCAAGTTGCTACCAAATGGTATTGCCAAAAAGCCTCGTAAATGGCACGAATTGGTCTCGAGTGCCGCAGATTGCACCAGACCAATAACCAGACCAATTCCGATCGTGGGTTGAGCAAAGTGGTCGATGTGACCGGCAGATGTTGGCAATAAACACGAAAAAAGCCTGCTTCCACAGGGGAAGCAGGCTTTATCATCGATAGCCCGAATCAGATCTCGCATCTTGCAACATCCCAAGGATGCCACAATGAAGATCCGGGCAAGATTCTATCGCGACTGACCAGGACTTCTGGGACACCGATAAATGACTCGGCGGCCAGTTATGTTTTAGGGTCAGTCAGACGGTCAGAGGAGAGGTTTTCGAAACGCATCGGGTTGAGAATGTCTCAATCCAATGCCCACGAAATGCACATCTCGCGACTGGCCGCCCATAGGCTATTTAGTAATCTTCGTCGTCTTCTGATTCGTCGAGGTCTTCGTCGTCCTCGAAGTCATCTTCCTCTTCGAAGTCATCGTCGTCTTCAAATTCGTCTTCGTCTTCGAAGTCGTCATCGAAGTCTTCGTCTTCGAGTTCATCGTCCTCGAGTTCGTCGTCTTCGAATTCTTCGTCTTCGTCAGCTTCCAGGCGCAGTTCGTCAGCCACGTCGACGTTATCGACGGACCAAGAACCACTGTGATCGAGTTCCCCGATCACGGTTAAACCCAATTCAATCACTTCGCGTTCCATGAAGCTCGCAATCGCCATCTTGCATCCACCTCGTATGCGTCGTCTATAAGTTCGGAGACGAAACAGCACCTAGTTCAGTCAATCCGTTCGCGGTACCAGCACCGGGAACAAGTTCGTCCAATCAACACAAGTCGATGTTCTGGCAGGCCAGAAATCACCACCACCTCAAGTGGAAACCCTGTATTGTCAATTCTTGCAACCGAGGCTGCACGGAAACCTGTCCCCACGTGCGTGATTCACGATTTCACAAGCAGCTTTAGTCGTCATTTCATCGTTTGTCAAGCACTTTTTTTCTGCCGCATTCGATTTCAGGTTCACCAAGGAACCGCAATTGAATTTAGGCAGGTTCGCGGAAAAGTATCCCTCCCCGTGGATGATGTCAACACACGAATCCGGAAGAATTTGCCTTTTTCGACGTGATTGTCAGTTACCGACTTCCGTGAGGTTCTCGCCCGATTGGATATCGGCCAGAAAAACCAAGTTCGCCAGAGCGTTTGCCCACTTTAAAACGGAGCGGCAGACCAACGCTGTTTTTATCGGAAGTGTCGCTACAATCCGTCGAAAACAAGGGCTGGACACTCGCGAAATTTGTTGTTGATCTTCGGCAACACCGAGTAGGCCATTGGACATACCGACTGCCGCCCCCGTTAAAATTTCGAGTAGTCGTCCCCGTTAGGGAATGCCGTGACCGATTTTGAACCCTTGGGAGGGTGAGGCTCCTGCCGAACCGCTACCGTCTTTCGACACTCAGTAGGCCCCGCGGTTCGGCGGGAACCTCACCCTCCCGATAATTCGAATCAAGACGAATTCCAGATCGCATTTAAAAAATCAGCATAAGGAGCCTGCCGTGCCGCAGCGTATTCTGAGTATCTCGGGCCTGCGTGGCATCGTGGGTGATGGATTAGAGCCGACTTATCTAGTGGAGTTCGCGGCCGCCCTGGGGACGCTGATCCAAGGGGGGACCGTTGTGGTCGGCCGCGACGGGCGATCGACCGGCCCGGTCGTGAAACAGGCTGTCCTGGCGGGACTGCAGTCTGTCGGGTGTAGCGTTTTGGATGCCGGAATCGCCTCGACCCCGACGGTTGGCGTGTTGGTGCAGCATTTTGCGGCAGCTGGCGGCATCCAGATTACGGCCAGCCACAATCCGATCCCGTGGAATGGCCTGAAGCCCTTTTCTCCGCAAGGCTCGGTCTTCGACGAAGCGACTGGTCAGAAATTGATCGGACTGTTGGATTCGAAAAAATTTGATTATGTCGGTTGGAACAAGATTGGAGCGCTGGACACTCTGGTGGACCCCAGTGCCCCACATCTCAATCGGGTTCTGCCGTTAGTCGACGTGGCGGCGATTCGGAAGCGGCGGCTGAAAGTCGTGCTGGACTGCAACCACGGAGCCGGATCCATCCTGGGGCCCCGCTTGCTGGAGGAACTAGGCTGCGAGGTGCATATTCTCGGGGGAACTCCCGATGGCCAGTTCGAACATATTCCGGAACCTACGCGAGAAAACTGCGAAGGTCTGTGTGAGGCGGTGCGACAGTTGGGTGCGGATGTGGGATTTGCCCAAGACCCCGACGCCGACCGTCTGGCGATTGTGGATAACACCGGTCGCTACATCGGTGAGGAACTGACTCTCGCCCTGTGTGCCGATTTTGTGTTGGCGCGAACTCCCGGCCCAGTGGTCGTGAACGGTTCCACCAGCCGGGTTTCGGCCGACATTGCGGCGAGGTACGGTTGCCCCTTCTATCGCTCGTACGTTGGGGAAGCACATGTTGTGGCCAAGATGCGAGCCGTGGGGGCCATCATTGGAGGTGAAGGCAACGGGGGCCTGATCGAACCGCGCGTGGGGTATGTTCGCGATAGCTTCGCGTCGATGGCGTACGTGGCAGCCGGATTGGCGGCCCGTGGCGGCGATTTGGCCGCGTGGGTGGATGAACTGCCCCGGTACAGCATCGTGAAGGATAAGTTGACCTGTCCCCGGGAAGCGGTCACCGCCGCCTGTGCTGCACTCCGGAAGCACTATGGCACCGCCACGGTCACTGAAGGCGACGGCTTGCGGCTGGACTGGGGCGATCGCTGGGTGCAAGTGCGGGCCAGCAACACCGAGCCCATCCTGCGCGTCATCGCCGAGGCTCCGGAAGAGGGAACCGCGGTGGCCTTGTGCCAGGAAGCGATTGGTTTAGTCCGGGATGCTGTAGCGAAGTAAAACTCGGCATCAATCCGACAGGGCGCCTGGATCTGCGAGACGTTTGCCTTCGAGGTAGCCTTGCAGGATGACCTGCGCTGCGAGCATATCCAGGCGTGCCTTTCGCTTCTTCTTCGTGAAGGAGAGATTCATCAGATGCTCTTCAGCGAAGGCTGACGAATAGCGCTCGTCGGAATACGCGATGGGGAGCTTTGTGATTTCTTGCAGCCAGGCTCCGAAGGCCTTGGATTCTCGCGATTTCTGGCTTTCGTCCCCGCTGAGATGCACCGGTAGCCCCACTACGAGTCCCGTGATGCGGTACTCGGAGACCAGTCGCAGCACGCATTTGGCATCGATGGCGATGGTCTGACGCGTGTAGTTTTCCACCGGGCTGGCGATTGTCTGTTCGGCATTGCAGACGGCGAATCCCAGTCGTTTGGTGCCGTAGTCGACCCCCAGAAGTCGCCCCATCGTCGGGACGGCCGGTTCGAGAGGTACGGCATCAGGAATGGGTTCGGGAGTCTGCATAACAAGTCATCAATCACGGGAGAAAAAATACGCGGAGCGGGGTGATTGTAGCATCCAGGTGCCTGAGGTTCTCAGATTCGTGGGTAGCCCAGATTCTTGAATCTGGGTGAGCGGAGCGAACAAGAGGTTGCGGCTCCTTCGGTTTTCGATATCTGGTGGGGTCTGGGGTCTGCGCAGGGTACTGCGCCGTTGTGATCGCGGAGCGATCAACGACTTTACAAGTACTGATTCAGCCCGCGGCGTTCCAGTTCGGAGACGAGGTCACGGATGCTGTTTTCGTTCGCTTTAGAAGCCACCAATGTTGCGTCTGGAGTGTGGACAATGATTAAATCTTCCACCCCCAGCGTGGCCACTAAATGGTTCTCGGTGGTGCGAATCACACAGCCGTGAGTCTCGACCCCGCAATGCAGGCCACTGATGGTATTCCTCTCGGTGTCGATCCCCAGCAAGCGTTGTAGTGCCAGCCAGCTGCCGACGTCGTCCCATTCGAACGGGGCTTCTAGCACGACGACATCGCGAGCTTTTTCCAGTACGCCATGGTCGATGGAAATCGACGTCAGCTGAGGGAATTCTGCGGCGAGAGCCTGGTCCCAACCGTCTGTCTGACTGCGGGCCACGATCCGCTGCAAGCCCTCAAAAATGGCCGGCTGGAATTCTTCCAGGGCCTTCAGGATGGCTGCCGCCTTCCAGACGAAAATGCCGCAGTTCCAGTAGTGTCGGCCGCTTTGCAGGAATTCTTCAGCGATGGCCCGTGACGGCTTCTCGCGAAAGGCACCCACTTGGAAGGCTTCACGCTCGGTATGTGCAGCACCGCGCTCGATATAGCCGAAACCGGTGGCCGGATAGGTGGGGGGAACGCCGAACAGCACAAACGTGTCGGGCGAGCGATTGACGATGGTTGCGGCTCGTTCCACGGCATCACGAAAGACCGAGACCGGATGGATGACATGGTCGGCGGGCAGCACGACCATGACGGCATCAGGATCGGTCTGCAGGAGCTGAGTGGCCGCCAGGCCGATGCACGGGGCGGTATTCCGTCCGCATGGTTCGACGAGGATCTGTGAGTTTTCCAGTTCGGGCAGTTCCCGTGCGACTTCCGCCGCCTGGACCGCGTTGGTGACGATCCGGACTCGGGACAGCGGAATCCACGGAGTGCAGCGTTCGACCGTGGTCTGCAGCATCGTTCGCGGACCGGCCAGGGTCAGGAATTGCTTGGGTAGCATCCGACGGCTGGCGGGCCAGAACCGGGTTCCACTCCCGCCCGCCATGATCACGGCGTAGAGGGTATTGCGCATGATATTTTTTCTACGCGGTTACGAATGAAAAATGGGGAGTGTGGTGGTTCATCATGGCAGCTCCAACGATGAGCGGTTGGTTCTCGAGGCGGCCCAGGATGACGTCTTTCTGAAGCTGACGATCTCGAAACACACGTCTCATTTTTTGGCTGTTGAAGGTGTCGTTCGAGCGAATGTTTTCTGGTACCAGCGTTCGTCTTCCTCGGAGAAACCGGGCAATTTGATCGGTTCACCCTGGCGACGATCCTTTTCGGGAACGATGTCGTACTCTTGTTCCAGTTCCATTCGTCGGCGGATGGCCCATTCTTTGGCCGATGCAATTCGCTCGGAAACGGGAGGGAGTTCGGGGCTCAGTCGGGCCAGCTTCTGGGCCAAGGCGTTGACCGTTGGGATGTTGAGCAGATCAAAGTCTTCTTGGTCGCTCAGCATACGTTGAGCCGGTCGATGATTTAATTTGACCAGCAAATTGGCGTGGACTTGGACCTCTTCCTTCAGCTGTTCGCTGAGGACCTGGCCAATGCGATGTGCGTATTGCCGAATGAGTTCCGGCCGTTGGACCAGTTGCTCATATTGGTGTGTGGCCAATCGCAACCGAACGCTGGCGCGGTGGTTGATGAAAATTCGCTCGGCTTCGGCGTCGGGCAGTTTTAACGCCTCGATCCGTGCCCCACGGGTTTCCTCAGGTCCTGAGACCAAGTCCTTCAAAAAACCTTCGGACAGGCCCATGCTTTCCAGTTGCTCATCGGTGTAGAAGATGGCCTGCGGTACTGGGAATTCATCCGTCGGATCGAGCGGCCAGCGGAGTTCTTGGCTCGGCTGGATGACCGACATTTTGAGTTCGCACTGTTTGTCGCGGTGCTGGCCGCGCCAGGCAAATGTCGAAGCCAGATCGGTCCAGTCGGGCCGCGCTTCAAGAGTGACATACCGGACCGGCATCCAACATTGCAGAACCATCCAGACTGCGACCGCCCAGCGGGCCGACGTGGGGAAAGTCTCCACCGGCGAAGTTGGGATTGGGTCTGAAAATTTCCGGGTGGAAGATTTGGCCTGGGCTTCACCGACCAGCGGCGTATCGTCGAACCAGCTGACGCAGGCATCGACCAGCCGCCCCAGTTTGCAGAGTAAT
>JAZKFE010000215.1:67745-70399 GCA_040386595.1 Planctomycetota bacterium
CGCGACAGCCAGGTGGACAGGGCCAATCCCCAGCTGCGCCACCGAGCGGAATCGCAAAAGACGAGGCTCAAGCCGGTCAAGAACCAGGGAGAGACACTCAGATGGAAGGCGAACTGGTCCCACACATGGAACAACGCCACGATGACCAGCGCGAAGCCACGTGTCCGTTTCCAGCACAGACCCGGTATCAGGGCGAGATACAGCACCGGAATCAGCCGGGCGAGCCACAGGACCAAGCTCGGGTGCCCGGCGAAGATCGCCGCGGCGCGGTTGTCGGCTTCGGTTTCGGCCCAGGCAATGAGGGGGGCACCGCTCAGCCAGTCGCTGTTCAACATCGAAATGGCGAAAAAGAAGTACACCAGAGCGAGCTGCGTGCGGACCAGTTCGACTGTCCAGGCCGGTACCTGAGTTCGCTTTTCTCGTACTACATAAGCATCTACCGACGCCCAGCGGTTGGTCGGCAGCCAAGCCACCAGCACTGACATCAGGCAGACGAGATAGGCATGATCGGTATAGTTCGCGGCATCGATCAGGAACCAATAGATATAGCCAGCCGCCATCAGGCTGGCCGTCCAACGGGTTCGCCAGCCAATGGCGACCATGCCGGCGATAATGGCCAGTGTCCACACAAAGACTTGTGGCATTAGGCCTTGTGGCGGGCCAATCCATTCAAATAGGGCATATTTGAAATGAATCTGAGGATCTACAATCAATTCGGCCAGGCTGTCATTGAACCAGACGCCCAGCATTTCCAGCAGCACGCAGAGAGCGACCAGGATCCGCACGAGACCCAGTCCCGCACCGTCTGTCTCGCCTTGCCAGCGCTCCCGTATGGAATCAATCAAACGCAACATCTGCTCGGAACACCTTGTTGAAGGTTAAAAACCTCACGCCCGGAAGCGACGGCAATTCAGCAGCCGGAATGAGCGTACCGGCACTTTGATCTGCGATCGGCGGACCTGCAATCCCAATTCAGTCGTCTAACGTGTGGCGGTGGCATTGGGAATGCCTCACCTCGCATCATAATCGACACGGGCTGGCCGTCCGCCAGCGGGACTCGTCCGCTTATCCTATGGGATCGACTCATCCGGACTAAAGGATGGGATTGTAGCAAAATTGCGGGTCGAGCGGGCGTTGCCGGAGCCAGGGTGAAAGCGGGAATGATCTCACGCAAAGGCGCGAAGGCGCCAAGATGCAGAACGTTTTGTTCTGGTGAGTGTTCGGATTTTTGCGCCTTGGCGCCTTTGCGTGAGATACTCGCGTAATCGCGAGCCGGCTTATTTCTGATTCTCTTCAGCCGACAAGATGACTCGCAGGCCGTCGATTTCAAAGTGAATCTTCACGGGGTGAAACAACGCCTCGAAGAGTTTTTCCGGGGGGACTTCTTTGACGTCGATGGCGACCAGTTGATCGATGTCAATTCCTTGCTCTTTGAGTTTGGCTCGGTCAAATTCGAACTCGATACCGGTGCCGGCGAGTTTTTCCAGAATGGCCGAGAGTGGGGCGTCTTTGGCCTGAAATGTCAGGCTGCGTTTCGACAGCGGGGTGACTGCCTTCGGCTTCTTTTTGACGGGAGCACCGCTGGTGACGGACCGGATCAGGAGTTCGAGTTGCTCGAGTTGTTCCTGTGTCCCCTGGGCGACGAGTTGTTCCGCGGTTGATGTCGTCACGACTTCCGGCAGCGTGTCCTCAATCGCGCGGGAAATGGTGTCGACCTTGGAGCGGGGCAGGGTCCACTTCTTCTCGATCGCCAGCTTTTCCGGGATGGGGATAAGTTCCAGGCTGGTGCCGGCGGCATCCAGGCGGAAGGTCAGATCGTACTGGATCAGGATTAAGGTCAGGGCTTCTTCTAGCGAGAGTGCCGGCAGGTTTGTCGCGCCCCATAAATCGTGCGGTACTCGATCGCCATGTTGGATCTGCAGATTTCGTTCGTCCGCTATTCGCTGCAGAATTTCTGTGGGGCTGTCGAGATCTCGCCAGCTGAGGGGCAGGCGGGCGGTGAGTGACTTCCGTTTGCTGGTCGGGAGTTTTATCGCAACTTGTTGCAGGTCCGCTTGGCGTAGGGCAATCAGCGTCCGCAATTTGCCGGCCGCTGCGACGGGGCCCAGATAGACTGCGTTGCTGGTAATACTGACGCTGCCCTGAGACACGGCGGCCAGTCGACCCCATGATTCACGCAAGGGAATGCCGGTGGTTTCGAGAGAAAAGACTTGATTGGGATTCAGCCGGCGGTCAAACACCAGCGGGACGCGGCGTTGTTCAGACAGCGATCTGGCGGCGATCCGCAATTCGGCATTTTGCCAGGTAGCGACCACCGGTTGGTCCAGTGCCCAGTCGAATTTGGCCCCCGTCGTCCACGGTACGTCGGCAGCGACCGGCCAGATTCCCAGCGTGAGTATTAGGATCCAGCACATGGAGACGCTCGGCTTCTGGTGTCCAGGAAATGCGGCAGCGAAGGGTGGTGCTGTGTTGATGTCAAACGACAGCAAACACCACTGGATCATAAATGCAGTCTGAGGTGAATTCCATGGCCAATCCGAATCCGAATTTGAGCGGGCGGGGTTTCTGCGGAGCATAGTCGTTGTTCGCTCCGCGAACATAACGCATTCGCAGTAGAGCGGTTTAACCAAAGGTATTCGCTTGAAATTTTGGGT
>JAZKFE010000216.1:0-3811 GCA_040386595.1 Planctomycetota bacterium
CGAAGTTGCTGGTCGTGATCTGGTACTTGTTGGTGTTGCCAACCTGCGTTTGCTTCCAGCCGAAGAACTCGATATTGGCCTGAGGCACCGGCTTGCCAGTGACGGCGTCCGCGACATAGTACCAGGCTTGTTTATCGAGCTGTTTCTTGGCAATCACCGTATCCGCAACCCAGACGATAATGCGACTGATGTTGCCGTCAGCCAACTGGGCCGTGACGAGATAAGCCCCGGCCTTTTGCAGCGGAGTCGTCACCGTGACCCGACGGTCAAAGTGATTGGCTCGAGGAGTCAGGTCCAGACCCCATTGCGCGACGCGATCACCGACGTACTTGAGGTCCCGCTCGAAGACGAGCCGCTGGCCGATGTTTTGGATGTTGGCCTTGTTCCAGTCGAGCTGATTGGGAGATGCCTTAATGTAGGCCTTTACGTCTTCCAGCAGTTGAGGAACCTTGATTTCCCATGCTTCGAATTCGACCCGTTTGCCATTTCGAAAGACGTATTCCAATTGCGGGCCCGTCCCGGCGGGGAACACGGTCGCATGGTCAAATCGTCCCCAGTTCTTGACGATTTGGTCCAGCGCCTCTTGTTCGCCACGATTGGAGCCATACTTCGCGATGGACTTCTTCCAATACTCGGCGGCCTGCGAATACTGGCGGCGATCGGTAAACAAGTTGGCCAGACGCTGCAGGGCCTGACGCCCCCAGTCGTTTTCAGATTCCAGCGAAATGGCCTGGTAGATCTTGATGAAATTAAACTCTTCCGGCAGCGGGAAACGCTTGATTCCCGTCGCCAGCTTGGCCAGAGTTTCAGCCTCGCCCAGCGTGTCTAAGGCATAGGTCGGAGTCTGCTTTTGATCATCTTCACGGCCCCGGAAGAACCAGTTGTATTGGGCCATGGTTTGAACATCGAACTGCTGTCGCAGAAAGTCGGCAAACTGCAGGCTGATTTCCGGTTTGCGATCGGGGGCAAACGCGACGACTTGCGATAAGGCCCAGCGCCAGCGTTCGCCATCGGATTTGGCCGCCGCAAAGGTCGCGGGCAACTGATGAAATACGGGGTTCCCGTCGGCATCCACGGCCGCCCCCGACGTGCCGCTGCTGGACCAACGAGTGTCATCGTAGTCGGGCAGCTCTTTCAAATCGGTCAGGATCTGCAGCCGCCAGGCTTGATCACCATTGGCACCATGCAGCCAGGCTTGTGCGAATTGGTTGAAGAACTCGGCGACAGCAGACTTGTCGACATCATCCTGAGCCAGAGGCAGGGCTTGCACAAACAGCTGCAGGGCCCGTTGCCGGTCACGTGGTAGAGTATAAACGTAACGACCTTCGCCGCGACGATACCCGCGGTAGAACTTGCCGGCCACAATGTAGCCTTGGCTGTCGCCCTGGAGAAACGTTGCGGCTGCCGTTTGCAGTAAACGCCAATTGGCTTTGTGTGTCTCGATGACTTTCTCGCGGAAGTCGTCGATTTCGTCCACGCGATTGAGCTGCCGCAGGCATTGAATGGCGTGCGTCAGGTCGTCACTGACCAGTGCTGGCTCATCTTTCGGATCGAGGGCCAGCTTCTGATAGTCTGTGAGGGCATTCTTGAAGTTGCCCTCTTTTTCGGCCTTTGCGGCCCGTTGTCGCATCGTTCCTGAATCGACTTCGGCAGCCATCAGCCAGATTCCTAAGAGGGAAAAACACGCCACACCGGCGGTCAATCGACGTTTGCTGAACATACCAATCATCCTTATGCGATTCTGCGGACTCCAGGCCCGATGATGTATTACCCAGACAAGCTCGAAGCGGCGGCGAGTGCCTCGCTTCGAAAATCGCTGAAATGCACTCGCGAGTTGCCTGGCGGAGCATTCCAGTTTCAAACGTAGTCGTAAATCAGAAGAAAACCGGCCGACAGATCAGCTGTCATCGATATTTGCAGGTTTAAAGCGAGAATAAAGCTGTCAGGCAACCCTCCGTGGCGGCCCAAATCTGGATTGATACCGCATTTTGATCGCGCGGCCAGTCGCTGACGTGTTCCGCATGTGATACTCTGTGCCAGTTGTGGAATCAATACCACCAGAATTCCGTCATTGTCGAAACTTTTTTCGACTCCAGAACCAGCCCAGCAAGGATTTGCGCGAGTGCCTTCCCATTCATCGCCAGATTTTCAGCCGACGTCCGACGCCGAAAATTACATTGCCATTTCGTCTCGCGGCATCGAACCCGTGACGGCGAACGAATTACGTCGCCTCGGCGCGACGCAGACCAAAGAGTTCGTCGGGGCTGTGCATTTCACCGCGACCCCCGAAACGTTCTACCGGGCTTGCTTGCAGGTTCGAACCGTCTCGCGCATCGTCAAACCGTTGAAAGAGTTCGCCGCGGCGAATCCCGAGATGCTCTATTCCCAGGTTCGGCGCATCCCCTGGGAGATCTATCTCAACGCCAAACGCACGCTGGCGGTTTATGCGACGATCGAAGGCTCTGGCGGCCGTTCACGCAATGTGAATGACAACAGTCGACAGACCAGCCCGACCCGCGGAGGTAAGGCACCTCCCAAGCCTGGCCCTGGCGGCAAGGCCCAGGGGATCAATCATTCCCAGTACGCCGCGTTGAAGATCAAGGATGCGATCGTCGATCGTTTGCGGCAAGAGCTGGGAGCTCGGCCGAACGTCGACACCATCAACCCCGACGTCCGCATTCACGCCTTCTTCGCCGGAGGCCGCTGTACATTGAGTCTGGACGCCACCGGAGCCAGCTTGCACGAACGCGGCTACCGCGTGCAAAACACCTCGGCCCCGCTGAAAGAAACCCTGGCGTCGGCCATCGTCGACCTGACGGGCTACAACGGCAAGGTTCCGTTGTACGATCCGATGTGCGGTTCAGGCACGTTGGTGATTGAAGCCGCTCGCAAGGCGTTGAAAATCGCCCCGGGCCTCAACCGAGACCGATATGCCTGCCAACGCTGGCCCGATTATGACAACTTGATCTGGCAGCAGACCTTGAGTTCCGTCAAAGGGGAGCGTCTGGAAACGCTGGAAGCCCCGATCTTCGCGTCCGACTGCGACCCGGCTGCATTGCGCGCTGCCAAAGCCAATGCCGAAGCCGCAGGCGTGGCCCACGTCATTCAGTTTGAACAACGTCGCATCGAGGACTCCGTGCCCCCCTGTGCTGGACCGGGCATTGTTGTGGTCAATCCTCCGTATGGCGAACGTCTCGGCAAAGACGACGCGCTGTCAGAACTCTATCAGCAGATTGGTAAAGTCTGGAGCGAGCGTTTCAAAGGTTGGACCGCGTTCTTCTTCGCCGGAAATCTGGGCCTGACCCGAGACCTCGGTTTGGAAGCGACCGCTCGCTACAAACTTTACAACGGCCCGATCGATTGCCGTCTGTTGAAATTCCCGTTGTAAGACGACGCCATGGAGCATTCTGGGAGGGTGAGGCTCCTGCCGAACCGCTTGGTCTACCGGGAGCGAAAAGACCTAGCGGTTCGGCAGGAGCCTCACCCTCCCAATGTTTCGAATATCAGTAGATTTACGATCCCTTGAGAATTCGAGAATTCGCATTTAAAAATCGTTCACAGGCATAGCCTGTCAGGGGCCGTTTTTCAACGAGATGCCAATAGTCGAGCCCCGGATGGTACCGCAACTTGCGGTCTCATCCGGGGCTCGCATCATTTGATTAGGGTTACTTCGATTTCAAATCGAAATCGAAGACGTTCTTGCCGGCTTCGACTTCGGCTTTGAGCTCCGATTTGGAATTGTACTTCGCGGGAATCGACTCTTTGGATTTCAACGCTGCAGGGCTATCTTCGTCCTCGTAATAAGTGGTGA
>JAZKFE010000216.1:3821-41735 GCA_040386595.1 Planctomycetota bacterium
ATGACGGCACCACGGACTTTAAAAAGATACTGGAGTTGGTACTCCCCTTTGTCGTTGGTGATTCCGGTAGAGCTTCGGCCCGACTCCGGGGCAAACACAACTAAGGCCTTGGGTAACGGTTTTTCATCCATCTTGACGATCCCGCTAACCGACCCTAAATCGGGCTGGTCTTCCACCTTGGGAGAGCACCCGAGGGCCAACAACAGGCCCCCCAATAGCACGGCATAACACGATCGAACAGCAAGCAAAATATCCCTCCCCTGACAGACGCACCTCGCCCCGTTAAGTATTTCTTCGTAGTCCGCTCATGAGTCATTTGCGATTCCAGAGCGGAAGCAAACCCAGGTGACGGCGCGTGCTCTGCGCCCCTTGGTCCGTGCGAGGTCTCCCACTCAGGGAATCCTGTGGCACGACTGCGAGTTGCTACCATTCCGCTGATTCACCAGGGGCTGAATCGACGTGAGAACCCCGACCCGTTCATGAGTCATGACTGGTTACTAAGGTCGGATCACGTCAATTCAGCAATGGTGCTCCGCTATGAAATGCAGACGCGTTTTACTCGAGATTGACAACGTTGCCGTCGTCGATGGTGCCCAATCGTGACACCATGGTCTGGTCAGCATTCTGACTGACGAACCGGACGCTGCCGTCCGCCAATACGAAGTGTCCACCGCCCACGTGAGGGCTCGCGAAGGAATTGATGGAACCTCCATTGAGGGAGAACGTTCCAGTGGACTTCAACTGCCCGACGACCGAGGACTGTCGGACATCAGATGGGAGTCCGATCCAGTGTCCGCCGACGTACTCGCCAAGAGCACCGTTGAAGTTGTAAATGTCCGCATCCGCATCACGACGGAAGCACTCGCCGATCGCGACGGAATTACTGGATCCATCAACATGGTCGCGCATCCGGACTGGTGGGGTCAGTGTCCCGTCGCCAAACATTCCCCGAATGCCTGTGGTCGGATCTTTGCCCGAAAAGTCGATGCCGCAGACACCGCGGTAGTTCGATTTGGCGTGCGCACTGGGATTGGCCGGAGACGAACTGTCACGAGTGGGATTCAGTGCGGGGTCAGTTGCGGAGGGGCAAACGAACACCGGCAGAATTGTTCGCGCCAGTGCCGGGTCACCAATCGCTAGACTGGCTGCTGCCCCGGTTGGCTTGTCACAGACTGCCTGCTTTGAATTGACACTTAACGAGTTAAACAAGTTGGCTTGATCGACATAAGGCAGAAGGAAAGTACCCCAACCCCACCCTTGTCGCACAGGTACCGCAGGTGTCGTAACTGTCATCCCCGAAATCGCGTCGCACCCCATCCCAGAGGCGGCGGGAAAGCCCATATAGCCTGCGGGAAAGCAATTGTAGACGTCATGGTAATTGTGCATTGCCAAGCCGAGTTGCTTCAGATTGTTTTTGCACTGGCTCCGGCGGGCAGCTTCGCGGGCCTGTTGTACCGCGGGCAGCAGCAACGCAATCAGAACAGCGATAATCGCAATCACCACCAGGAGTTCGATCAGCGTAAAGCCAGAACGGCGGCGAAGCAGGGGAGCAGCATTGTCTGTGCGCCCTTTCATTAAACACGGTGGTTGGAAAGAACTCGCCCCGTCTTGATCAGCTTCATGGGCGAAGTGTGAAACCACTTTGATTGGACGTGACCGTCCCGGTACATAAGACATATGCATTACCTAAGAAAAGATGTGGTCGCGCTGTCCGCATTGCAACTTCAAAGGATAAGCGAAAAACAAAGCAATTGACGGTTGATGTGAGAGATCACAATGAAATGACATGCGGAATCGCACTTTGAATCGCTTCGCTCTCAACCTTATACATTAGATTTTAAGTCGTCAATCGTTTTCACCAAAATACAAACCATTCGGTGCAAACCGAGGTCATCTCACCCGCAAGGTCCAAGTCACTAAGGCCATCTTAATGCCAATCGAGAATGCCTTGTTTTGCCTAATATTACCGCAAATTTCGCACTTCTTGCCGTTTAAAAACGTGTCTGATAATCCGATATTATGTCGGTCGAATGGGATCTTCCGAAGACGTACCAATTTGTGCGACACCTGTGTGCGGTTTAAGACGACGAGTCAAATGGCCAACAATGAAACCGTGCTCGAAGTGTCGAGTTTGGTGGGAGTTTACGATTGGCGACCTTGGGGGATGGGCTGAGTGAGCGATTCACAAGTGTTATTTATCAATGTATCAACATGCTGAATTGCGTTGTCGGAGTGTTAAGAAATACAGGTAGTTTAGCCACGATGGTCCTGATTGATTGACACCGCTTGGTCCGACACCGCGTCCTTGCGGCCATGGTTCCTGAGGGGTATCCTTTTTTTGCGGTCCTTTCTTGTCGCCACATCCTCTCTGTGCGAGTTATCCCTATGGTGAAAATCTCTATCTCTTTGGCGACGATGACCACAGTCGGTCTTGTCTTAGGTCTCCTACCCGGTTCGGCCGTCAGCCAAGAACCAACCGCGAATGACTCGGCAGTGAAAGCCGCTACCGCTGCCCGCCCACCCGTCGGCCCGATCTTGTATGTGCCCGGTGCTTCGATTCCGTCGGCAGCCACGATCGGGCGCGGCCAGATTGGTCGGGAAGCGGATTACCGGTCCATCGTCATGGGGACTGCCGACGTATTTGGCAAAGGGCCCTATGACTTGTTCCTGCTCCCCAATCGACTCTTTCCGTTCCAAGAGTTTGATGCCCAGGGAGTACCGGTCTATGGCCAACCGATCGTGACTCAGGGGCAGGGCATGAACGGGGCGGTGATTCCCGGGCCGGGAACAGACATTCTGGGAGTGTTTGCCGAAGGGAAGCGAGTTCGAATCTGCAAATTCGATCGGGCTTCTCTGGCATTTGTTCCCTTTGCACTCTCGAATGAACTGGAGCTGCCAGGGGACATTGGCGTCGGAATTACGGGCCATATCGATCGCAGTGGCGCATTCAATGCTTACTTCAGTGTGAGCGACGGAGTTGTCTACCGACCCGTTGGACCATCGGCGATCACTCCTTCCTTGATACCCATCCCGTTTCATCACACACCCCAGTACCTTCCTTACGACGGAGCCGGCTTTTGGCGCGGTGGAATTCACCGTCGGATGCTCTATCACGCTCGTTTTGACAACCTGGAACTGAAACAGGTGGAGAAGGTCAGTCGAGCGAGCACGGGCCCGGGGGAATTTCTGTTTGAACAATATGGTCTGGCGCTGGCTCAATTGGGGGCCGAGCAACCTCTGGCATTGGTGAGCAGCGAACATTTGGGGAATATGCGTCGCTTTCAAATTGACGCGACCACAGGTGCCATTGGCGAACAGCAACTCATCAACAACGAAAGTCACGTGGCGTTGCGTCACGTCGCGATCACAGCCAGTCTACGAGCCATTCCCGACCCCCAGTCGGGACTCACGAATTTTCTCGTCGGGGACACCGCCCGTATCTGGTTTTATCGCAGCTCCGGCAAGTTCTCGCCCAATGGTTCTCCCATCCTGTTACCGCCGCAGCCGGTCATGTCCGAGAAAGCACCGCTACGCTTGGGGGAACTGCCGGTCATCAGTCCTGGTGATATGGATGCGGACGGACAGATTGATTTCATGGTGGGCAACGATGCGGGCCAACTGCTGTTTGTCAAAAACAGCGGCCGGGCCGGTCGCCCCGAATTTGACAACCCGATTGCGGTCTCGGTGGGCGGGCGTCCGCTCAATATCAAAGCGGGGTATCGGGGATCGGTTCAAGGTCCTGCGGAGGCCATGTGGGGCTACACCTGTCCGACGGTCTGCGACTGGAACGGCGATGGACGTCTGGACGTTGTTCTCAACAGCGTTTTGGCCGATTACATGGTCCTGCTCCAAGTGCCCGCGGAGAAGGGCGTCCCCGCCTTTACCGAACCGCAACTGCTCTACTGCGATGGCCTGCAGCTCCATCTCGCTTGGCGCAGTCAGCCCGGGATCACTGACTGGGGCACGAAGGGCAAGCTCTGCATGATTGCCCTGGATGAGCAAAATCTGTTGCGGCAGTTCTGGCGAATCGATGACCAGAATGTCCAGCGCGGTGAGCTACTGCGTCTCACCACCGGAGCCACCATCAACGCCAACATTGACGAAGCGGCCGGACAGACGGGACGGGCTAAAATTGTTCCCTGCGATTGGGATGGCGACGGACGCATTGACCTGCTGTTAGGAACCTCACGCGGGCTCTCGTTCCCCGCGGGAGAAAACCTCTACTATCCCAGCCATTTCTATCCCAATCACAAGGCTTCAGTCCTGTTGTTGCGGAATACGGGGAGCAACGCTCAGCCCGTCTTCGAGTACGTCCGGTTGATGCAATTTGAAGGCCAACGCATCGGGCTGGGGATTCATTCCTGTTCCCCGGCGGTCGTCGATTTTGGAACAGGCGTAGCGGACCTCTTTGTCAGTGAAGAGCACGGAACGATTCGCTACTACCCGCGTCCGTCGCTCTCCTTGTCGACCACCGGCAAGTGATCTGAGCATTCACGACGCGTTCGGAACACGGTTGTTGCGTCACTGCAATCGCCCGCAACGCGAGCGAGTGCCTCTCCGTGAAAAAATCGGTGGGGCGCTCGTCGATGCTTGGGATTTTGTCACAACATCAGCTTTGGATTTGGGGGCCACTGGCTTTATCAGTGCTGGTGGCCCAAGGGCACTGACTTTGTGAGCGGCACGGCGCTAGTCGCCGGCGCTTCAATGTTGTTGATGCACAAGAACCGGTGGCTAGCGCCATTCCGCTCACAACACGAGTGCCATTTGCCGGTAGCTTCTCGACTGTCCCGAAAAGCAGCGGCAAAGCCAATGGTACCCAAACTTGTCGCTGTGACACCGCACTTGGAGCCCCATTCTGGTGATCGCATCGGGACTCGGCCTACCAAGTTACGCTCTCACTCTTCTGGCCGCCTGCACGCGATTTTGGGTATGCCGAGCGGTGTCGCGTACCCAGGCAATTGACGTTTTGTCATGCCCAAAAAGCGTGCCGCATTCTCTGGGACCTGACCCCTTTGTGGGCACTCCGGCTGATGGTCTTTATCCGTGTTCACTCAAGGATTTGGGACGGGAAGGCAGGGGGTGTCGTGCGATCCTCAATCCCACATCCTCGACAACCACCTTGTGGAGCATGATTTCCGGCAGGACTGCCATTTCTTCGAGCGCCCTAAAAACAAGACATAAATGTAAATATAAAAATATGTTTGACTTCGTTCGAAGTTTTGGGTACGAAAAATGCGTGCGGGATATTGCATATGAGAAATTATCGTTGAGCAGGTCGTTGGCTTTGGGCATCAATCCTCATTCGAAGGACGCCTGATTGCTGTTGAGCCTGACTTTCCGTGTTCGCTTTTAAGCTGGTTTTTCGTTCGCCATTGTTCCACTTTTTTGGTTCTTCTTGAACAGGAGTCTCGCATGAATGAGAACTTGAGATCTCGGTCCAACGCTCGGTCGCGAGGTTTTACGCTCATTGAGCTGTTGGTGGTGATTGCGATTATCGCAGTACTGATCGCATTACTGTTACCGGCCGTGCAGCAAGCCCGTGAGGCCGCTCGTCGTTCGCAATGCAAAAACAATCTGAAGCAAATGGGCTTGGCGTTTCACAATTACCACGAAGCGTTTAATACGTTCCCCATTGGGGCTCAAGCCCCGATTTACCAAGCGAACTGGCGAGTCTCGGTGCTGCCGTATATGGATCAGGGACCGCTCTACAACAGTCTGACCCAGACTCCCGCCAATGGCCGGGGCTTTAATGTGTTCAATGCTTGGACTGGAGATGGGGGATACGGAACCGGTACCGGATCCAACGCCATTTTGAATCGCGCCTTGGTTCCGGTCTTCAAATGCACTTCCAGTACCTGCGAAGCGTTCTACACCGGCAGCGCGGATGGCGTCTCTCCCGGTCAGACTGGTACTGAAGTCGGCATGACCATGGACTATGTCGGTATCGGCGGATCGTATACCGCTGCGGCTCCGTTCGATAGCACCGCTGTTCTCAATACCAATTACGGAACGATGGGCCAGAACGGGATGCTGCAAATCGGTAAGTCCTTGCAAATCAAAGATTGCACCGATGGCACGTCGAACACGATCATGGTAGGAGAGGATTCCGGGAAGATCGCCAACGTTGACCGCCGTAAGAATCTGTCCGGTGGTTGGTCGGGCCATCGTGGAGCAGCAGTGGGTGGCGGCACGGGTTACGGTGGTGGTGGTGTCGTCACGATTGTTTACTCGTCCAATCCGAAGACTGCTCCTCAGTACTCAGGTTCGGGCTTCAACAACGGTCCGCTGACATCCTTCCACATCGGCGGCGTGCATACCCTGCTGGCCGACGGAGCTGTGCGGTTTATTTCCGATAACATCAGCTTGGATACCTTACTGAAGTTGGGCATGGTGAACGACGGACAGGTTGTCGGCGAGTTCTAAATCGACGCCTCAGGTCTGCATTCGGTAACACGGAGTGGCACGCATTTCTGGTCGTCGATCAGAAATGCGTGTGTCCTGTTTTAAACAGGGCGTCAATGTCTGCCGACACTTTTCACCTGAACTGGAGGTCTTCCAGTTCATTGCGATCACGTATTTTCAATGAGTTCAGCGTTTGCCCACGCTTTCAAGATTGCGCTGGCGCGATTTTATTTCGCCAGTGCAAGGGCTCGCTTACGAAATCTCAGAATCACCTGTAGGAGATCATATATTGTCCTGGCATCCGTGTCCGAACCCGGGAAGCTCTGTCGATTACAGCAGCCAGCCTTCCAAGGCTAGCTGTCGCTCTCCTCGAACCTTTGCCTCAAAGCGTGGCTTGACGCTGTGTGGCTTGGTCGCATTGGCATTCAGCCTGCTGGCAGGTTGCAACAGCGGTGTTCGCGAAACCGGCCCGACAGGTCTGGTCTCTGGGAAAGTCAGTGTTAAGGGCAAGCCGTTGGCTCAGGGGTGCGTCAATTTCATCTCGGATCGAGACGGCCTTGGTGCGACGGGGAACGTGAAGCCAGACGGCACCTATACCCTGGAAGGACCGTTGCCTCTCGGCATCTACAAAGTGTTTATCACGTTTAACATCTCTCCAGCCCAGTTTGGAACCCCCGCAGCAGATATCGTGAAAACGGTGCCGGAAAAGTATCTCGGGCAGGCCACCTCGGATCTCACCGCAGAAGTGGAAGAAGGTAAAATCGAACACGACTTTGATTTGAAATGATCTGCAGTCGCACTTCGTGACGGCTTGCCGAATCCCAGTCAGCAGTTCATTTGAAGCATGCCCTATGGGATCTCCCATGGGGCGTGCTCTTGTGCGACGGCTCCGTCACGCATGGCCGTTCGCGGCTTTCACCGGTGCCAGGAGATTGGCGTCGCGTGCGAGAAGCCACTTGCCATTTTCTTTTTTCAGAATGGTCAAGGTGTGGCCGGCACGTTCGATGGCCGGGCTGCCGTCTGGCGGAGTGGCCACAACAGACAACTTATTCACAATGAAGGCCCAGTCGCCGGCCACGGTGATTTCTTGAATCTCGCTGGTCCCATCAATTTTGGGACCGGTCTGCCCATTTTGTGACCTGGAAATTGATGCAAATTCGGTCTTTCGCATCGGCGGACGACCGGGGACGAGGAAGATCACATCGTCAGTCATCAGGCTCAAGACGGTGTCGACATCGCCAGCTCGACTCGCCGTCAGCCACGTCTCGACGAGGCTGCGGATTTGCTCTTCATCTGTGGGCATGGGGCACTCCGGGTATTCTCTGGTGACAGAAACCGAAGTGCCCAGTGTACCGTCTCTATCGAGCCGCAACACAGCTGGGAGTCGCCTTTTTCACGCTGGAATTGGCTTCCTTTTGAGATTCCAACAAGCGAATCCAAGGCCCGACGTAGTGGCCGTTGTCATGGAACGTTCGGCCGCTGACAAGGTTGTCGTCGATGACACAGGCCTCGTTGACGAAGATCCCGCCACACACCTCCAGATCGAACCGGCACTTCGGCACGGTGGCCATCCGCCGGCCTTTGAGACACCCGGCATAGGCGGGAATCTCGACACCGTGGCAGACGCTGGCAATTGGCTTGTGGGCTTGAAAGAAGTGCTTGGTGATCCGCACTAGATTCACATCGTAGCGGATGTATTCGGGAGCCCGACCGCCGGAGAATAGAATTCCCGCGTACTCCTCGGGCACCACATCTTGAAAGGCGATGTTGGCGTCGATCGAATAGCCTTCCCACTCCTTCGTAATCGTCCAACCAGGCCGAACTTCGTGCATCACCATCTGGTACCGCCGTTGTTCAGGTGCGGCCACGATCGGTTGAAAACCGGCTTCGATCAATCGGTAGTAGGGATACAGAGTGTCGAGCGTTTCCGTCGCATCGCCAATGATGATCAGAACTTTTTCGCAGGGCATGTAAGGCTCTTGTTATTAAATTGTCGTATTAAAGCGTCGACAGTGAGCGTTCGAGCGATGCCCGAGCGCGATTCAGTTCCTCGGTGACCGCAGGAGTCGTTTCCAAAATCGGGACACCCCGCGGAAATGGATGCATGAAAATCTCGGTCCAGCCGGCAAAGCGAATGTCTCGCAGTGCTTGCAGGAGCGGTGCGAAATCAAGCTTGCCGCGGCCGGGGAGTTGCTCTAGTTCTAGCTCTTTCGCCTGTTTGGCACTCCCCTGGCCATGTTGCCAGGCATAGAACAACGCCGTGGCATCCCCGAGTTCACGAATCAATTTGGCGAGTAGTTTCTCGTCCTGCGGCAGGTGATACGGTGCGAAGGCGATCTGCAATCGTTTTGTAGGGCGGAGCTCTGCCAGCCACTTCAGGGAATCGCCCGAGTCGAATAGGTTGTGGGCGTGGTTCTCGATGGCAATGGTCATGTCCGTCTCTTCAGCCACCGCCAACTGCGGTTTCAGACGTTCGATGAATGCCGCCACGGCCTTCTTCAAATCGTCTCCCGAAAGTCCGGCAGGGCCCGCACCGCCGGTCACAATCAGACGGCAACCCAGTCTCTGAGCCAACCGCATCTCATCCGCTAAGTTAAACGGCCCGAGCTTAAACTGTGTGATGCAACCCAACGTGACGTCGTGCTGCTTCAACAATTCCGCGAACCGGGCTTCTCCCAGTTCATCGAGTTGCTCGCGCTGGTTGCCATGCACCTTCGGCCAGATGTCGAGAGTCTTCGCGCCCACCTTGGCGACCTCGGGCAAAATCTCCGCGAGATTCGTGTAGCCATACAGGCTGGAAGCGAGAATGTACTTGAGTCGAAATTCCGCTGGTGTTTGGGCCCGCAATTGGGGCACCGCCGCCGCGAGGGTTCCCAGAGCGACGGTGGAGAGCATTTCACGTCGAGTTAACAAAGTCTTTTCTCCTCGTAACCGGGTGACTTGGAAATCAGTCCCGTATCAGACCTGAGCGGTTGGGGCACGACGAGTGATTAGACGACTTCAAAACCATGTCGCTGTTCGCGACTCAGATACTTATCCGCATCCGGGGCGTCAATAAATTGCTCGGTTTCCGGGTTCCACTTGAGGGGCCGGCCGAGACGCATTGCAATGTTACCCAGATGACACGTACTGACTGCGCGGTGTTGGCTCTCGATGTCAGAAATGGGTTTCCGGCGAGCTTGCACGCAATCGAAGAAGTTGCCCATGTGATTAATAATCGCATCGAGCTTGCCGGCTCGTTCTGGGCGAGCGGTATTGTCAAAATCGTAAACGTTTTGGCGGTCGCGTTCCAGCGGATCTTGAGCGAGGTCTTCCACCGGCTTGCCGGTTAGACTTTCACGACTGACAAAAATCCGACCTTTCGTCCCCGTGAAAAGAATTCCGTTCCGACCATGGTCGGCCACGGTCATCTCTACACCGTTGGCGTATTTGTAGCTGGCTTCGTAATCGAGGGGCACGTTATAGCTGTTCGCTGACGTTTCGGCGGCGAACCGGGCCACTCCGTTAATTTCCACGGGCAGCGAGTTAATGGCCCACTGAGCGATGTCGATGTGATGCGCACCCCAGTCAGTCATCTGGCCGCCGGAATACTCATGCCACCACCGGAAAGTATAGTGCGACCGTTCGGGGATAAAAGGGACGTCGGGAGTTTGTCCCTGCCACAAGTTCCAGTTGAAATGGCGAGGAATCGACGCGGTCTCGAAGGGGCCTCCGACTACGTTTTTCCCCAGCACCACTTCCACTCGCTGTAGATCGCCTACGCGTCCCTGACGCACCATTTCCACGGCTTTACGGAAGCGAAAATCGCTGCGTTGCCACGATCCCACCTGGACAATGCGACCAGTTTCCGCGGCGGTTTTCCGCAGCAGCTTCCCTTCATCAATCGTCAGCGTCAGCGGCTTTTCGCAATACACATCCTTGCCCGCCCGCATGGCGTCGAGCAGCATTTTCGTATGCCAATGATCGGGGGCTCCGATCAAGACGACGTCCACATCTTTGCGAGACAGGAGTTCGCGGTAATCTTCGAAGATCTGCGGCGTGCTACCGAAACTGGCGCGGGCCTGTTCCCGCACGTTCCGGTCGACGTCAGCCAGTGCGACAATATCACCGTATAAGCGAGCCTTCTCAGTGATCACCGATCCCTGATAGCGCAAGCCAATCGAACCAATTCCCAACCGTTCCACCTTGGCTCGAGGTTTTTCATCTCCCAGCACTCTGGAAGTAATCCAAGGGCCGGAGAACGCACCGACTCCACCCAGCAAGGCCGAAGTACTCGCGAGAAACGAACGGCGATTGATTGCAGACTGTTGCATAGCGGCGCTTTCTTGCACAGTTTGTTAGTGGGCGAATGTGTGAACGTCTCGGTTGCGAAATCGCAGGATCTTCGGGACGCCTCGCACTGCCACTCGTAAAGTGTTTGATCGTGGGGATGGCCGGCGGTTACTTTAAGTCGACCGCCAGCGTGTTCTCCCCTTCTTGAATCGTCACAATATAATCGCTGGACGTTTCGCTGGAGTACTTTTGCGGAACTCCACTTAACGGTTGCGTCCCATTATAAAGATACACGACATACTTGCCCGTGGGAGTAGGAGAGGCCATTTTAAATGCTCCCCCGGCTCCCAACGGAGCTTGGTACATCGGCCCGCCGACCTGTGGGTAGAGAATAATCGATCCGCGAGCGATCGGTTTCCCTGCATAGGAAACTGTCCCGGAGACCTGTGCCGGGACACCTGCCGGTTTCTCCACCGGTTTGCTTTGGCAGCCTGCAGCCAGTGCGAACGTGACCAGCAGGGCCACCATTCTCTCCATCATCGAATTACCCAGTCCGATTCTCATTCATCGATCCCGTCTCAGCGTGGTAAAACAGTGTCAGTTCGCAGCGAAAACTTAAAGTGTTTTTGAACTCTGCATGACCCGTCGGCTCCAGGTTCAGCGGACAGTCGATAAACCGCCCGAAGATGGAGTCCTGACAGAGTTCATGCCCAGGGGAGTCACTCTTACGGCACAGAAACCACGTTGCCGTCGGCTTTGTCGCCCAGGTTCTGATAGACCGTCAGGTTCATGTTTTCCGAGAGAAACACCACGGCGCCATCAGACATCAGGAAATGGCACCCTCCGACATGCTCGCTGCCAAAATTTGCGGAGTTGTCGTCAAACACCACGCTGCCCACGACCACGTTTTTGTTCATGGGATATCTCATGCTGCGTGTGCCATGCCACCCCCAACGGTATTGCGGACTGGTCAGTGTTGTTAACTCCACCGTCCGTTTTTCGCCCATCGCAATGGTGTTGCTGGTGCCGTCGGTCACATCTCGCAACCGGATACTGCTATTCTGGTTGAAGAGCCCTTTCCAATCCGTCAGCGTGACAGAGTTGGTATGTCCCGTGCCTGCACTATCGGCGTAATCGCCGTAGGCTTGCGCTCCGTCCTTCGTTGTCGCACGCGGCTTCGTGGGGCAGAAATAGCCGCTCACCGGTGCCGTGTTCGCGACGAGATTTGTGGCGCTGTTTTGGGCCACACTAAAATTCCATTTCGAATACAAGGGAGCCTGATCGATATAGGGCAGAATAAACACGAACGTGCTGATCATGTTGACCCCCACGCTGCCGGGGGGCAGGATGTTGTGGGTGTCATGGTAGTTGTGCAGGGCGAGACCGAATTGCTTGAGATTGTTTTTACATTGGCTGCGACGGGCCGCTTCCCGTGCTTGTTGTACCGCGGGCAGTAACAGCGCGATCAAGACCGCAATAATCGCAATGACCACCAGCAACTCGATCAGTGTAAATCCTCGAGAGCGCGACGACATGGCAATTCCCCTTCGAATAAGAAATAGAAAGACGTGGACTCAACCTGGCTCGAAGAAATGGCGACGACTGCAAGAAATGACGTTGGTCTGGCCCTTCTGCAAGTTTTCAGTATAGATCCGAGAACTCGCTTGTCTTTCCGGAAACACATATCTTTATTAAGATATTTTGTCACCTGTGCAGACGGCCTTGGACGCATCATGAAACATGTCGCCCTCATCATTGAAACCTCGCGTTCTTACGGGCGCGAGTTGCTGCGCGGGGTTAAACGGTACATAAGTGAACATGGTCACTGGTCGGTCTTCGTTGAGATCCGTGATCTGGAGTCGGCTCCCCCGTTGTGGCTGGAGAGTTGGAAAGGGGACGGGATTCTTACCCGTTCCGGGAATGCGGCCACCTATCGAGCTGTGACGCGGACCGGAGTTCCCGCGATTGAGTTACGAGCGACTCGTTTCGGCAGCGGACTGCCGTTCATGGGAATCGACAATGTCGAAATTGGTCGGTTGGTCGCCCAGCACTTTCTCGATCGTGGCTTTCGGCACTTTGGCGTCTATGAACTCGATACCGAAGAATTCTTTATCGAACGCCGCGACAGCTTTATCAGAACCCTCGCCGAGCGTGGTTATCACTGTGCCTCGCACCGGCAAGAGCAACGGACCGAGAAACCTTTAGATTGGGAACTGCAACAGGCCGAGCTGCTCAAGTGGATTGGCCAGCTGCCGCGTCCTGTGGGGATTCTGGCATGTACCGATCAACTAGGCTGTTGGCTGCTGGATGCCTGCCGCAGAGCGGGGGCTCGGGTTCCGGAAGAGATCGCCGTGGTCGGTGCCGAGAATGATGAAAGCCTATGCGAAATGAGCCTGCCGCCCCTCTCCAGCGTGCGGTTCGGCGGCGAGCGGCTTGGTTACCTGGCGGCCCAACATCTCGATGCTCTTATGCACGGCAAACGCGCGTCGAAGCCCCATCTGATACTTCCTCCTGACGGGATTATCGTGCGACAGTCATCCGACGTGGTGGCGGTAAGCGATGAATGGCTGTCGGCGGCGCTGTCGACGATCCGGCTGCGGGCCTGTTCGGGATTGACGGTGCAGGCCTTGTTAGAAGAAGTCCCCATCTCGCGCAGCAAGCTCGAACGTGGCTTTCGCGAAATCCTCGGACGGTCACCAAACACCGAAATTAATCGGGTGCGGCTCGACCGGGTCAAAGAGCTGTTGCGAGACACCGATCTCAATCTCGATCAAATCGCCACCCGCACCGGCTTCGCCAGCCAGCACTATCTCATCGACCTGTTCGGCCGCACGTTCGGCCTGACCCCAGGAGCCTTTCGCCGCCAAGCCAAACTCGGCCACCGAAGTGCCCCGGAATAAGGTCGATCGAATTCGATATCGTTTCACGCCAAAATGTCGTGAACGACTTCACCAAATACGTCTGTCAGACGCATGTCACGGCCGCTGAAGCGGTAGGTGAGGCGTTTGTGGTCCATGCCCATGAGATGCAACATGGTGGCGTGCAGGTCGTGGATCTCGCATTTGTTTTCGACGACGTGGTAGCCGTAGTCGTCGGTGGCGCCGTAGATCGTGCCCCCTTTGATTCCGCCGCCACACATCCACATTGTAAAGCCGAACGGGTTGTGGTCGCGGCCGTCGCCTTGAGCCATCGGGGTACGGCCGAACTCGCCGCCCCAGACGATTAATGTGGAATCGAGCAGCCCGCGAGCTTTTAAATCTTTAATGAGGCCCGCGATCGGTTTGTCGACCGATTTGGCGTTCTTCTCATGGCCGGTTTTGAGATTGGAATGCTGATCCCAGCGGTCGAATCCCAGGTTGGGGCAGAGCAGCTCAATAAACCGCACGCCGCGCTCCACCAGCCGTCTCGCAACTAAACATTGCTGGCCGAACAGCGCCGTTTCGGGTTCATCAATGCCATATAACTGTTGTGTGGTGGCAGTCTCCGCCTGCATACTCATGAGATCGGGAACGGCAGCCTGCATGCGAAAGGCGAGCTCATAGTTGGCGATGGCCGATTCGACCTTATCCTCTGGTCCGATTCTCTGAATCAATCCACCATCTAGCTTTCGCAGTAACGCCAGCTTGCGGCTTTGAATTTCGATTGTCGGTTCGAGTCGCGTCAAATCGGCAACCGGGCTGTCCCCCTTCTGGAACATCGATCCTTGATAGGTGGCTGGCAGAAATCCGCTGGCAAAGCAGTCCATGCCGCCGGGAGGGATCATCCCGCTGTTGAGCACGATAAAACCGGGCAGGTTCTGACATTCACTGCCGAGACCATAAGTGGCCCAGGCGCCCATGCTGGGGCGTCCCTGTTGACCGTGCCCCGAATGCATGAAGTAATTGGCGTTGGTGTGCTCAGGAAATTCGGAAACCATCGAGCGGATGATGGCCAGATCATCGACGCAGGTCGCGACGTTGGGAAACAGGTCGCTGACGGGAATGCCGCTTTGACCATACTGGTTGAACTTCCACGGCGAACCCAACACATTGCCAATGTTGTTGAATTGCGTCGGCTCGACTTTTACCTTGATTGGCTGACCATTTTCTTTCGTCAGCCGGGGCTTGGGATCGAACGTATCCATCTGGGACGGCCCGCCGTCCATAAACAGAAAGATCACGCTCTTGGCCTTCGCGGGAAAGTGCGAGGGCTTGGCTTCGAACGGATTGTGTCCCTGTCCGACAGTCGGCTCCAGGCCGAATGCCCGATCCTGACACAATGACGCCAAAGCGAGAGCACCGAAGCCATTGGCACATTGCGCCAACATGTTTCGGCGAGTCACAGGTCGCGGCTGAAATCGTCCACAATGCATATTGGAAATCCCTGTTGAGGACTTTTTAATGAGCTCAAGAGAACTGATGTTGTAGGATGGGCACTCTTGCCTTAGGATTACCCTACTTTTTAGTCGCAAAAATCCCTGAGAATTCAGCGTTTTTTAACGTCAGCTGTAGGACCGACTTTCGATTTTGGGCTTACTGGTCCTACAGAATTTAAAAAACTCCTGAGTTTCCAAGCATTGATAGCTTAAAAAGGTGTCCAAAGTAGGGTAATCCCAAGGCACTCTTGCCCGTCTTTTCTTTGAAGCACCAATACCGACGGGCAGGAGTGCCCATCCTACGGTTCATACTATTTTAGGAAGATGAACTCTTTCACGTTAAACAAGATATGGGCATAGTCGGCCCAGGCACGATATTGCTGATCGGCGGGATAAAGTGGGGTTTGACTGGCGATGAATTCCAGTCCGTCGGCTAACTCTTGTTCTGAAGGAGGCCGTGACAACGCCGCGATATACATTCCCTGCACGCGCGCCGTCGGTGTTTGTTGAACTTGTCCGACGAGTTGTTTGCCCCACATCTCGGCTTGCTGCGTTACGAACTGATTGTTCATTAAACACAAGGCTTGCGCCGGGACATTCGACACCGTTCGCCGGCCAATCGTTGTGAACGGGATCGGGTAATCAAATGCTTGCAGCATCGGCGTCAAGAAATTCCGCCGCACATTGATATATATACTGCGTCGTCCGTCTCCATCGAGCGGTCCACTTGTCGGGCGGCCGCGGCCATTCATATAGGCCGTCAGATACGGCAGGACACCGGGGCCGAATTGTTTGTGATTTAACCGACCTGACATGGTGAGAATGGAATCTCGAATGATCTCCGCTTCGATGCGTAACACGGGCATCTTGTGCCACAGTCGGTTTTGCGGATCCGCTTCGTCGGCTGCGGCATCTCCCTGGCTGGCCATCCGGTAGGTGCTGGATAGCAGCAAACGGCGATGCATCCGCTTCATCGACCAGCCGTCCTGCATAAATTCCCGGGCGAGAAAATCGAGGAGTTCGGGATGTGATGGCAGTTGCCCCATCAGTCCAAAATCGTCGGGGGAGCGTACGATTCCTTCACCAAAATGATGCAACCAGATGCGGTTCACGATCACTCTTGCGGTGAGAGGATTTTTCGGATCGACAATGCGTTCGGCCAATTCCAGACGACCACTGCCCTGGGTGATGACTGGCTGGTTAGCCCCTAGTACCTCTAGCAGGCGACGCGGTACTTCTTCGCCTTGGGTCTTGTGATTGCCGCGAATGAAGACGCGTTCGTTTTCCGGGGTTCCGTCGGTCATGGCGATTGCCCGCGCCGGCACGGGAATTTCGGTTTCGAATTTGGCGAACGCCGTCGCTTGCTGGGTGAATTTGGCTTGTGTTTCTGCCGGTTGCTGAGCAACGGCCGCAGGCACAGAACCGAACACGCCGTCTCGATACAACCACGTTGCCAACTCGGCGACGCTCGGTTTCGAAGACTCTTGATCGCGCTCGCCAAATGCCGCTGCCTGCTGCAAGAGTTGCTGTAGACGACTTTGTAGTTCTACGGACGACTTGAGGTTTTCATCCCCGGCCAGTTCCACAGCGGTGGAACTGGGAGCGTCGGGGGGCGGGCCGCCGTTGGTCATCACGATGCGGTCGATGGCAATCGTTCCATCACTGTCATCGATGAATTCGAGATAGCAGCGATGGCCCGGCCACATGCCGACATCCATCTCCATCCAGGTGAACTTGTCGGGACTCGGGGGAGAAATGGCGAGGCCCCCGTAGATGGGATTTTGAATGAGATGAAACTCATCCATGACCAGGCGAATGCGAACATCTTTCCCCGCCGCGCGAATCCAAATCCGACTGCGATCGAGGGTAAACGTTGGGGATCGTAAGACGCCTCGTAGCCGCGGTGATAAGATCCCACTGGAGGCGACGCCCGCTTGCAGACCGCTGGGCAAGGCTCGTTGCAGCGCCTGCATCCGCAGCAGATCGGCAGTGCCGACGGGGCGGTCTCCGAAGGCGTGCCCGCTGACAAACCAATCGCCGTAGTCCGGCCGGTGAAAGTCCACCAGATCATAGCTGTCAGCGTTCGGTTGCTTGGATTTTGCTGTCAGATCAGTCAACCGCCGGGCCAAGTCGGCACGTGCTGTGGGGAATTGTTCTGCAGCAACGGACGCCAATGTGGCCCAGGTGTGTAAGGGGTGGCTGACATCCTGTGCGGCCGCCTTAATCTCAGTCAGGTAACGGCCGAGTAACTCGGGAGCGACTCCCAGTTGTGCGGCGGTGGATTTCAACACCGCGTCGTCAGCGACGTTGATCTCTTTCGCTTGAGACAACTTGGGCCAGACGTGGGCGATTTGTTCCGTGCGCACGGTGTGCAGGGCCTGTCGAGCCACCTGTGACAGGTCCGATTCTTGAGCTCGCAAGTTTTCGAGTCGTCGGGCCCACGGTTCTGGATCATCAATGAAAGCCTGCTGCATTCGCGAGCTTTGCAGGAACCCGAACAGGGCGTAGTAATCCTTCGTCGGAATCGGATCAAATTTGTGATCATGGCACCGGGCACAACTGACGGTCATCCCCATGAACGTCTTGCACAGCACATCGATCTGATTGTCGACTCGCGCGGCTTCTTCGGCACGGATATCCACCGGGGAATGTTTGGCTTCACCGAGCCAATAGAAGCCCGTACCAATCACCGACTCGTTAAATTTTTCCGTGGGATGCCGGCGAGGCCCGGGCAGCAAGTCACCCGCGATGTGCTCGATGACGAATTTGTTGTACGGCAGATCGGCATTCAAGGCGCGGATGACGTAATCGCGGTACCGCCAGGAATTGGGGATCTCGTAATCGAACTCGTGGCCGTAGGTCTCGGCATAGCGGACCAGATCGAGCCAATGCCGGCCCCAGCGTTCGCCGTAGTGGGGCGAATCCAGCAGGCGGTCCACGACTTTTTCATAAGCCTGTGGAGTTTCATCCGCGAGAAACGCATCGATCTCGGCGGGGGACGGGGGGAGTCCAATCAGATCGAAATTGACGCGTCGCAACCAGCTGCGTTTGTCCGTTTGCGGGGCAGGGTGGAGGCCTTTGGCTTCCAACGCGGCCAAGATGAAACGGTCGCTATCGGTCGTGGGCCAGTCGGCTTGTTTGACGGTCGGAGGCTGCACGTCGGCTAACGGTTGGAACGACCAGTGGCGGGCTCGTTCGGCCAGATTGAATTCCCCTTTGGCCGGCCCCTTCGGAGCCCCCGGCGTGGGGTTCGCCGGCCACTTGGCACCGGTATCGACCCATTTGGCCAGGACGGCAATTTCTTCCTCTTTCAACTTACCCTTGGGGGGCATTTTTAAGTCGGTATCCTCATACCGAATCGCTTGGATGAGGCGGCTTTCACTCGAATTGCCAGCAATCACCGATGGCCCCGTATCGCCCCCGGTCAGCAGCCCTTCGAGACTATCGACGACCAAGCCCCCTTTTTGTTTCTTGTCGACGCTATGGCATTGATAGCAATGGGTCGCGAGCAGCGGGCGAACTTCTTTTTCGAAGAATTCCACTTCCTGAGCGGTCGCGACTGGCGACTCGGCGGCGGGGGCGATGTGGATCCCCCAACTGCAGCCCAGCATCAAGACGCCAGCGAACGTCAAACACTTCCAGCCCATATGCAACCTCACGGCGACCGGGGTGACCCCGTTTGATTCAAATCTCATTCATCAATAAAAACGCATCAATACTTTACTGTAACAGGATCGCTCAGAGCAGGACAGTGGCTGTCGCAGGTGGAGTGCGGGGCTTTCGGATAGACACAGTGCGATGCAGTGGATGAATACTCGTTCTAAGCGACTGTTTTGATGATGTTTACACCGGCGTCGAACAGAAAGAAGGAATGATCTCACGCAAAGGCGCGAAGGCGCCAAGATGAAGAATATTTTTGGGGGTTGAACTTCATGATTTTGCGCCTTGGCGCCTTTGCGTGAGATTTTTCTGCAATTGTCGGACAATTTGCGGGAAAGCCACTCGCCACGGGTTTGCCGGAGCAGCAGCCCTAAACCCGAGTCAATTCCTGAGCCAGTTGTAACGCGGCTTCGAAGGTCGTGATGCGGTTTTCTAGTTGTGCGTCGCGTAAGGCGTCCAGCAGCACTTTGAATTGTTTGCCCGGTTTCAGCCCGTGGCGGATCAAGTCGTCACCGGTGATCAGGGGGGGCGGATTGATGATCTCGATGGGGGTCGTACGCCAATAGGTTTCGCAGAATTCGACATCGGTCAATGTGTCGCCATTTGCTTCGCAACGGGCACGCACTAGGGCCAACAGGTCCTCTAAGTAGGGATGAGCCAGCAAGCGTTTTAAGCGTGACAGCGGAAACTCCGGAGCTCCGTCGAGAGCCTGCGCATGGCCCTCCAGCCAGACGATGCGATCAATCTCGTCGTTGGACAGTTTGAGTCGCAAGCACATGGTTCGCGCGGTCGCTGCAGAATACCCTGGAACGCCAGACAACCAGGTTGCCAGCACCAATTCGAATTTCGGCGCGGTGAGTCGACTTACTGCCTGCACTGCGGAAGCCCATAACTGTTGGGCCGTTTCATCGGCGCCCAGCATGGGGATCGCTTCTGGAAACACGTGCTGTAGCAGGTCGGTTTCTAAGGCCAAACGCAACGCTTCCAGGCGATTCGGATGACTCAGCATCCGTTTCCATTCTTGAGTGATCCGTTCGGCACTGACGATATTGATGTCCGCAGCCATCGTACGTACGGCATCTGCGGTGTGGGCATCCAGTTCAAACTTCAATGTGGCCGCAAACCGAATGGCTCGTAAGAGGCGGAGTTTGTCCTCGCGAAACCGCTCGAGAGGATCGCCAATGGCCCGGATCACTTGCCGCTGCAAGTCGGCCTGTCCGGCGACAAAATCCAGAACCTGGGACTGCAGGGGATCGAAGAACATGCCGTTGATCGTAAAGTCACGGCGTTGGGCATCTTCTTCTGGAGTGGAATAGACGACATGCTCGGGGCGTCGACCGTCCAGATAGGGGCCTTCGGAACGGAACGTGGCGACTTCGATATCAGCGGCACCACTACGCCCATGCACCAGGATCACACCAAAGCAGGCACCCACCGCCCGGGTTTGTTTGTGACCAAAGAGATCACGCACCTGTTCGGGCCGGGCACTGGTGGCGACGTCATAGTCTTTGGGAGTTTTGCCCAGCAGCAGATCGCGAACGCACCCCCCGGCCCAATAGGCCACATAGCCCGCGTCACGCAGCCGAGTGACAACATCAACCGCAAATTGCCGTGACGGGGACGTTGAACCAGAAGAGAGATCGAGGGTCACAGCAGACTGGCTCCATGGTGATGCTCCTAGTCGTTGTTCTCAATGCGAACAACGACTAGGAGCGACCATTCGCATTGGGGGTTCGGTTTATTTGCCGATGACCGTTCCCGCGGCTTGCAAGGCGGGTAGATCCACCGTGTCTTTGCCGTGCATGGTGCTCATGGCGTTAAAGACTTGAGGATCAACTTCCGCAGCGACAAACCGTACGCTGCCGTCGGCGAATAACACGAACGATCCGGCCTTAGGACCTCCCGCAGAACCGAAACCGGATTTGGGAGCGAAGCTGTTGGGCCGAGCGCCGCGGATCGTGGCACCGCCGCCGACAGCCCACGGTGAGGCCAGTTCGCCACTGCCCAGCATCATGATGGTTTGGCTTTGCCCGTCGGTAATCATTTCCGGCGTCGCAATCTGCTTGTAACCGAAAATGCCGGCCTTGGGGTCATTGCGGTCGAGCGTCGCCGCAAGCGGGCCCCCTTCTTCCTCGACACCCGACATGCCGACAAAGTGCGTCAGGCCCATGTCGGAGTAAGGTGCTCCGGTCCATTGTTGACGCGGGTCTGCCGGGTTGAGGAACTCGGGAATCACCGCGTGGCTTAACTTGAAGTTCTCGGGATGAGTCAACGGCCATTTCGGATTCAACCGCTTGTACAATGCATGGTGTCCCATGAACGGCAGCAGATGCACCATCCAGCTGGTTCCGCGGCTGCTAAAACCATTGTCGTTGCCTCCCGCCGCATTGGCGCTGCTGAGGGCTTCCTGCAGAGACTTGTGAATGGAGGCCAACGGTCCAGCCGACAGCGGGTCGCCGAAAGGGGTGGTTCCCAAGGCATGCAGCAGGTGTCCGGTGAAGGCAATGTTTTCGTCGCGAGCATCAAACCGATAGGCGAATTGCAGGAAATTACCCGTTTGCTTGGCCCATTGACCGACGCCGGGGACGCTGCCTGAAGTCATGCCCGGCATCATACCTGGGTTGCCGGGGTTCATGCCTGAATTTTGACTCGTTTCAATGGGTTGAAAGCCACTCGGCACGGGGTTGTTAGGGTTTGCAGCTCCGGTGCCAGGTTGTCCGGCATCGGGAGCCCCGGCCGCGGCGACGACTTGCGGTGGGGGGGGAGTGACGGGACGCAGGCGGTAATCAATCGGCGGTGTTGCGGCCGCGTTGACAGGCTCCGGAATGACACCCACTTTGCTGGCCAACCCGGGTTGTGAATTGGGGCCACCTGGCCCACCCGCCATCATTCCGGGGGCGCCCATCATGGCGCCTTGTCCGTTGGCGCCGTTCGCTCCACCCGTGCCTAATAGATCCGGAATGTAACGTGACGATTTCGAAACGCGATGGAGAGCTGCGGTCGCCAAGAACAGGTCGAGGGGTGTCTTGACTTTGATCGCCGCCGCATCGGACTCAAACAAGAAACCTCCCATAACGATCACGCCGAACTGATCTCCGGTAACCCCGGACGTCGTCGTGTTTCCCGCGGGCATTCCACCGGGGGCCATTCCCATTCCCGGAGCACCAGGCATCATACCGGGCTGACCGGCGGTACCGGGGTTGTTGGTCACCAAAGGCTTGCCATCCAGGATCATTCCGAAACCAAATGCCTTCAGTTCTTCAAACTGAGGGCGATAGCGGCCAAGTAGAGGTAGCCCGCCGGCGAAATAGCTATGTGCGGCGGCACTGTCACCGGCCATCCAAAAGTCGGCATTGTTTTGATCGATGGTTCCGAGTCCCTGCTTGATCAACAATGCCGGCGATTTGCGGAGTGCCGATTCGACCGTGGTTTTGCGGCCGATGATCACGGTCCGCGAATCGGCGATCGCCAGGGCATACGTGGCCGCAGCATCACCCGGCAGTGGCCAGACGCGAGTGGACTTGGGGATCTTGTCGCCGCCCAATGCCTGGCGCAGAGCTTCTTGGTTGATCTCGGTGGTCGTGACGACGCAGAGGGCTTGTTCGGTGAAGTCCGCATTGCCAGCAGCCCAGAACGATTCAATCTGGGTGGGCGGGAGGCCAATACGAGTCAGCGCCGACGTGAGTGGGGCGAACTGCGATAAGAACGAACCACTGATCTTGTTGGGAGATTTGGCAATGGCGGCCGGCTGTCCTCCTAAGGCGAATGTCACATTCGCCGGGAGGAACACCAGAGGGTCTTTCCGCACGACAACCGGAGGAGCGGCCGGTGCCGCGGGGGCTGCAGGCATGCCCATCCCGGCTGGCATAGCTCCGGGGCCCGGGGCGGCGCCAGGCGCCATGCCGGGAGGAGGAGCGACCGGAGCGGGGGCACCAGCACCATTGTTCGGGCCAATGGGCTGTTTGGGATCCTCACATCCCACGACCGACAGGCACAAACAACCCAAAACCAGCCATGATACACTACGGCCCATACTTTGTCCTTTGATCCGATAAGCCGACTACTGAACGGAGCTGTGTGCCCCAAGCCTCGACCATTCAGGCTGCAACGACCGGAAAGGTGAGCTTAAACGAGAAAAAATCGGCCGAAGTCCGCACTGAATGTGCGCATACCGACCGCCGAAATCCTCTGAATCGTCTTGAGTCTGGCACAGGTGACAGTGAAAGTCAATCAGGCTCAGTACCTCATCAATGGTTGCCTCCAACCGACATGATTCGCCGTCATTGCGAGAAGACGACTTCCAAGTGCGGAACCGTGAAGGATTTTGAATGCACAATCTCAGGCGATCTGAGATTGTGCGTGATTCGATTCGTCGGGAGGGTGAGGCTCCTGCCGAACCGCTTGGTCTATTGAGAACCGAAAGACCAAGCGGTTCGGCAGGAGCCTCACCCTCCCAGAAGACCCGAAATCCTTCACGGCGTCGCCCCAAATACTGGGGCCTGGCGGTTGCTTTCGGACTAAATCAGTTCCAGCGGCCACCACAAACTGGGATCGTGATCGAACGGAAATTCGGCCCCCACGCTGAGATACTGGTCCCCCAGTTCGTGATCTCGCAGATGATAGTAGAAGCCGACCCGCGGATTGGATTCGGGCTCGTATCCGTGCAGAATCTCTGTCGGCAGCCAGACTTCCAGTACATAACCGGAATCACGGACGTCGGAGTACGTCACAATCTGCTTGGAATCACACAGCGGAGCTTCTTCTTTGGCTCGGGCGATGGGCAACTGGCGACCGGTGGGTTGTTTTCGGTCCTTCATCGCTCCTGTCGGCAAGACGCAAAAGTGATGACAGAAGCGGCTGGCGCGATGGATATTCTGCGTGCTGCGGGTATCGATCCACAGATTCAGCCCATCGGAAGTCGCCATTTGCGAATAGTCGCACCGTGGCGGGGATTTTTTCCCGGTCACTTCAATCCGGCAGCCCAAACCTTTTTCATTCCAGGCGAGGCGCACGTCGGCGAAACGTTGGCCCTGGGCCAATTCGCCGATATCGGTCAGAGCGTAGTCGGCGTTCAATTGCAGCGGAATCTGTCCGCTGCGGGGCAGCTTGGCCGCCTTGCGAACCGGCAACGCCATGCGGAATAAGAATGCCGGTGGAATCAATTCGTTCATAAGGGCAAGTCGATCTCAGACACGGTGAGGGTCATGGATGTTGTATTTTAGACAGGCGACGCCGTAAGGGCCAATCCGCGGGGCAGATTGGCAGGCTCACGGCGTCGAACTCTGGGGCCCCACCGCCCCCTGTTCAATAAGCCCTCTCTGCCCACTTAAAAGGCGGGTTCTCCATTCCCCAGTCCGTCAACAATCCAGGGAACCCAGGCCAGCGACATTTGCGTGATTTTGATATCCGTTTTCTTGGGGGTGAGCGAAACCTCGTCCAGTTTTAACGACTCGGGATTGGCTCCTTCGACGATCTTGGCGGCCTCGGCTTGGAACTGGGCGTCTAAATCTTTCCAGCGCTGCTGCACCGCCTCGACGGTGTCTTCCGCCATTCCAATATCTTTGCGATCGTTCATCACCCGTGTCGCGGCCCGGACTGATGTCACTGCCTTACTCACATTGGTCGCGCTGGCGAGTTTGCGACCGAACAAGGCCCCCAGGACCGAGGCTCCCACTTGCACGGCTGCCGTCATGGTCGACGCGTTCGCTTGCGATTGCTCTTTCTCGACCCGCTGCTGAGCCCGGCGCAATTGTTCTTGCAGAGTCGCCAGCTTGGGGGTGTATTTGGCTCGCAGTTTTTCGACCTGTTGGTCACGCTGTTCTTTGATTCCTTGGGTGATCCGGATGCGGAAGTCCCCTTCGGCTTCATCGGGATTGGATGTCGCTTTGAGCTCGGCACTGCGATAGACCTTTAACCGTTGCGTGCGGTAAATGTGGTCTTTGAGAGCCGTTCCCAGTTCGGTATACGTTTTCGGACGATTCAGATCGCTGGGGAGATTGGTGAAATCTCCCGCGTCCAGCGGGGCGGTTTGCTGTTCGAGTTGCTCCAGCGACAGGATGGCTTCGTCCCACAGCGTGGGGGAAATCTGGTCCACCGCTGGCAAGATAAAGCTGACATCCCGCGTGCAATCGATTCCGGCGGTAGTTTGGGAGAATTGGATGCGAGCAGCCCCCAGCAGTCCCGGTCGGTACAGCAATTTGGCGCCTGGTGGAACCGACTTGGCGCTGGGCAAAAAGACTTCGTCAATGCCCGGGGCCACAACCGGCCGAGCGTCGGCGAACGCATCGCTCACGGCAGCGCCTGATGTCGACGAGCCATTCTTGGCAGACTGTCCGGAAGCCTCCTTTTTGGCCTGCATCAGCGTGCTGATTTGTTCGCGATTGATGGGGCCGCGCAGATAAGACAACGCCCAGCGTGATTGAAACACGACTGGCTGATCTTCATGCACGTTATTCATCAGGAATACGCGATTGCCGAGTCCCGCCAGGATCCGTTCCATCTTCTGGCGATCGAACTGGGCCCCCGCGGCGGCCGACGCACCTTCCAGGCCTTCTAAAACGCGTGCCTTGTCGCGTTCCGTTTGCAGACGCCCCAGGAACCACGTTCCTGCGTTAGACAGCCCCTTGTAGTCCAGATCGACCGGGTTCTGTGTTGCCAGAACCACTCCCAGACCGAACGCCCGCGCCTGCTTCAACAACGTCAGCATGGGCGTTTTGGATGGGGGATTGGCTGTGGGAGGGAAGTAACCGAAGACCTCGTCCATATAGAGCAAGGCTCGCAGGCTGGAGGTGCCGGTCTGATTGCGCATCCAGGCAATCATCTCATTGAGCAGAATGGTGACGAAGAACATCCGTTCGGAGTCGGACAGATGAGCAATCGAAATGATCGACAGCCGGGGCTTGCCTTCCGCTGTGTAGAGCAGTTTTTGAATGTCGAGAGGATCGCCTTCGGTCCAGGCGGCGAATCCCGGGGAGGCAATGAGGTTGTTGAGGCTCATCGCCAGGCTGAAGCGCGCCTTGGCGGGATAGAAGCTCTCTAAATCCAGAATTCCGATCTTGTCGAAGGGAGGCTGCTGAATGGCTCGAATCAATCCCGGAAGGTCGACATCCTGGCCGGCTCGCCAGCTGCGATCCAACAGATTTGACAACAGGATGTGCTCGCGACTTTGCAGCGGATCGACATCAATCCCGACGAGGGCCAGGACTCCGGCAGCTGCGGCGGAAACTCGTTCGCGCAGGGCCTCATTGTTCTGCAGCGTCGCGGCTGAGGGAACCGTAAATGTTCGCAGGACCGTCAATGGAATGCCGGCGTTACTGGCCGGCGTGTAGATCGAGATATCGACCGCGTCTTTGAAACGCTGGATTCGGGCCCCATCCTGCCCCCACTCCTTTAATCCAGCTTTCCAGGTCTCGGCGGTGCGCTGGGCGAATTCCTCGGGACTGAGTCCCTGGCGGGTCGCTTCGGCCGTATCAATCCAGGGACGAAAGTCGGCTGGTAGCAAATTCGGGAACGTCAGCAGTAGGTTTCCCAAATCGCCCTTGGGATCGATACAGATCGCGGGGATGCCGTCGATGGCGGCTTCTTCGAGGAGTGACAGGCAGAGTCCCGTCTTCCCGCTGCCCGTCATACCGACGCAGACCGCGTGTGTGGTCAGGTCCTTCGCGTCGTACAGAACCAGCTCGTCGGTGACCTTTCGCTGGTTCTGGTCATAGATTTTTCCGAAGTAAAACGCGCCGAGCTTTTCAAAGTCCTGCATGATTGCTCTCTTCTCTACGCGGCCTATTGGGATCTGAATGATCTGAGATGAGTGGTCTGGCCCTCGTGGCCATTCTGATTTAATTCATTCAACAAACCCTGCACACGATTTTCCAGCTCTCGGGTGAGTTGCTGGGCGCCGTCGGGCAGGGCGATATAAGGTTCCACCGCAATTGGCTCACCAAATTTCAACGCAACTCGCCGGTCCCCTTTGATTGTCGGGTAGGTCAGACCGAGGAGATCTTCTTCAAATTTATCAATGATTTCCGCCAGCCGCTCGCAGGAAGGTTCTGCCACCGCGTAGTCGGCGGGATAGCTGAAGAGCTGGACGACAAAAAAGAGGTCCTCCATTTCCGATAGCAGGCGCGTGCGTTCTTCAGGCGCCAGATCGGATTTTTGCAGCAAGCGGATGTGGTGGCGTCGGACGTTCTTGACCCGTTCCGGAATGATACCCCCTGCCGCCGCAATTGCCGACTGTGCTTCGATCCGGGCGAGCAACGTTTCGGCAAGATCTTGCAGTCGCGTGGCAAGCGGGCCGGTCTGTGCTGCCCCCAGATACTCCACTTCTTTCAGCGACAAGATGGCCGTCGCGATGCGATAGATCCGGTCTTGAATGGCGAGCTTGGGGCGCGAACGCCAATTAAAACGCCGTTCGATCCCTTGGATGATTTCTAATAGTCGCGGCTCGGGATTGTGTTGATACCACGCCTTGAGCGCTGTGGGAACGATCATGATCGGCCGGTCGGCCCGTTTGGCGGCGGAAATCGCCATTGCAGCCGCCCCGTCACGAAAGGGAGTCAGCCGATCGTTGGTGTGGTAGATTTCTCCCTCGGGAAAGACCACCAAGGGGTAGGGGCTGGTCTTGATGATGTCGACAGCTTTTTTGATTGCTCGCAGATCACTGGTTTCGCGATCGATGCTAAAGATGCCGTGCATCTGCAGCATCCAGCGTTCCCAGGGGCCACTCATGGCAAACAGTTGCCAGGAGGCCAGAAAATAAAACGGCCGCTGCACACGAGCGGCCGCTTCGAATAGAACGTAGGCATCAAAATGGAACGAGTGATTGGGGGTGATCAGCAACCCGGCTCCGCTGGCGAGTGCCGCCTGAACTGATTCGATCCCCGAGACTTCGATCTGCGTGATACGCTGTTTGCGTTTGAGCAGCCAGAGCCGATGCCGACGTAGCATGCGCACCCAGACTGGGTGCAGCTTCGGAGCCCACCATTGAGGAGGCACAGCGTACGGCTGCTGATTCATGTGTGCCTCTAGGGAGTCGAATTGCGAATGTGTGGCTTCAGAAATGTGCCGGCAAATTAAGAGATGGTGTTAATATGGGCTGAGATGTGTTTCGGCCCGGGTGTTCTCACGAACGATTCTGGGAGGGTGAGGCTCCTGCCGAACCGCTTGGTTGTCTGACTCTCAGTAGACTTAGCGGTTCGGCAGGAGCCTCACCCTCCCAACAATTCTTCAAACTGGCGTTTCGCACCGGGATTCGCCATGCCTGGCTTTATTAGAGCCGTTTACAAAAATCCGCGCTCGCGCATCTCTTGCACATTGCCGGGCGCACTCTGCACGACGCGTTCGGTGGTGTATTTCAACACCGCCATTCCGGCCATTGATGCTGGGGCCGTAATGATCGCCACTCGATCTTCGTCTTCGGCATCCAATTGCTGCTGCTGCAGCTTGGCCACAGCTTCCTCGATCTGATCGCTGACGATCCGTTCTGGACCGCTGGCGTTGGTGAACCGCAGGTTGGAAAACGCAGCCGTCCGGGAAATCAGGAACTCGATGGCCCGCTCTTCCTGCATCGATTCGAAGAAGTTGTGAAACTCGGGGTCATCACTGCCCGGGCGAATGATCAGCGGACGAGTGACTTTGACTTCACCTTTGCGAATCTTGACCATCCGCTCCGGGGGCTCGCCTTCGGTGACTAGCAGATACTCCAGCACCGACTCGCCGAAGGTGAACAGCGTCAGCCGCACCGGACGGACGATTTGAATCGACTCCCAAGCCGACTGCAGACGACGCATTTCTTCAAAATCATCAAACATCGACTGTTGCCGTTCCATTCCGCTGAAGATGGAAATTCGCTGGTGACGCCTGAGCTCCAGCGTCTCGTTCGGAGATTCTCGCACATTTGGCCCGCCGATGTCAGCGGCGGAGTGACTTCCCTCCTGAGGAATAGCCAATGTCTTATTTACTTGCAGGGCGAGTCGCGATCACCGGAACGGAAATTGCGAATTCAGCGTCCCTTCGTGTACAAGACCTCAATTGTATTCAGTAGGGCGGCAGCCAGCTCGATTTTTTTCCGCGAGCCCCTCCTGACGATCGCCAAAATTGGATCTGGAACTTCAAACTTGATTCAAAATGGAAATTGGTCGGCGGTAAATCCAAAGAATCCGATTCCGGTGACCCGGACTGTTACTGAAAGTGGAGCGGTTGCTCAAGAATTCCTCAAGTTGGAAGATTGATCAGCCGCGAAGAACCAGCAGGAGTTGGCGAGAACGAAGCCAGGACGATTGAAAAAATGACAACGCCAATGTCATTCTTACATAACCCTTGAACCAACCAGTATTTGCCACAGAAAAAACGCTATAGCCGTGATTTCAGGTAGTTGTTAGAATTCCCGCCTACACTCATACAACTGAGTCACAAGCGGCTGCGAATTCGGCAGTTACAACACGGCGAGCGTCGGCGGAGAACGGCGTCATCGTGAAACACTTACCCTTCACTGACTTCATCTGTCGTACGGAAAGGATTCTGGCGCAGATGCCCTTACTCAACAAATCAATGTCGCTGGCAACACTCACTTGCTGTGTGGCCGGGATGTGCTGTGCAGAACTGAGTGCTCAAGCACCTCAGGCCGCACCACGCCGGACCGTGAACAACGGTGCGGCCCCGCAACGAGGTGCTGCAGCGACAAAGGTGGCAGGTGCTCCTGCTCAACCAGGGCGTGCACCGCTGGAAAATCGTCCGGCGCTGCCCCAGGTTCAGCCACTACGAATTCCCAAACTCACCCCGGAAATGGAAGACATTCTGGTCGAGTGGGAGCAAAAATCGGCCCAGATCCAACGCCTGGAAGGCACGTTCAAACGCATCACCTACGATAAGGTGTTTGCGATTGAACAAGTCTCTGATGGCAAGTACTGCTTCAAATTTCCAGATCTGGGATCGTTCGATCAAAAGGGATCCAAGGTTGAAGGCAAGCGAGGCCGCCTTTATCCGCAGAAACCCGGTCCTGACGAACGCTGGGTGTGTGATGGAATGCGGATTCTCAAAATCGATGATAAAGCCGATCAGTACGAAGAGATCGGTATTCCCCCCGAAGATCGCGGCCAGAATATCCGGAACTCACCGCTGCCGTTCTTGTTTGGCATGAAGGCCAACGAAGCGAAACAGCGCTACTACATCGAGATGAATAAAGAGAAGTCGAACGAGAATAGCGTATGGCTCAAAGTCCAACCGCTAATGCAGCAAGATTTAGCGAATTACAAGATGGCGGAAGTCGTCTTGGACCGAACTCATTTTCTGCCCATTGCCGTCAAGCTCTATGATACGACAGGCAATAAGGAAGATGTGTACCTGTTTGACCAGAGCCCTGGATCCATGACCGTCAACGGTCGTAGTTGGAAGCAATGGCTTGCTGGGGACCCATTGAAGCCCGATCTTCGCGGCTACAAGAAGATGATTGCTCCCGCGAACGCAGCGGCACCCGGTGAGCAACTGCTGGCTCCTGCCGGACGACGCCCCGTGAGCATTCAGCCGGCTGGGATCAAGTCGGTTGCACCGAGATCCGCAGCCGAACGAACTGCCGAGTTGCCAGCCGATGATGATGTTCCGGCACCACGGACCACCCGGAAACAATTTCAGCCCTAAGCGGCTCACCGATTTCCAACAGCCCGACTCACTCGATTGAGCCGGGCTGTTTTCATGTACTGACTGTGATATCGTAGACCTTCAACACTTCCCGTTTCGAATGTCTCGGCCCAGCGGACCCCTGATGCACTTCCTGCGAACTGTCGGCGCGTACTTGAACGCTCTGTTTACCGGCCGCAGCTATGGCCGGCTGCAGTTTGATGAGCAGTTCTTTTCGGGGCTGCAGCGTTTTGAATTTCTGTCGCCCCGTCGCTCTCCCCTGTGGCAAGCCTTGTTGTTTGGAGTCTGGCTCTACCCCTTTACGATGGGGGGGAAGGTTCTGATCGCTGGATTTTCGCTGGCATTTCTGATTGGCGCGGTCTCGGTCGACGTGCCGATGTATCAGATTTTTGTCGCCCTGCTGGCGTTGATTCTGGTGACATCCACGGTGGGCTCGATCTTCCGTTGGGGTAAGCTGGAGATCACCGGTAGTTTTCCGGAGAAGGCCATCTCTGGGAAAACGATTCTTGGGCAGTTCACGATTCGCAATGTGGGCCGGCTCCCGCTTTATGATCTATCTGCCGGTTGCTTTTTGCTGCCTCGCAATTGGGAAGACTCGACCGAACCGTTAATGGTGCCGTCGTTGGGATTGGGGGAGACTGCCGTCTTTCCGGTCTCGTTAACGCCCCTCTGTCGCGGCCCGTATCAGCTGCCTCCGGTGCGTGTCTTCACCACGTTTCCCTTTAACTTGAACCGCAACCAGATTGGCATCGTCCGCCGCAGCCAGATTCTGGTCCTGCCGAAGTTTCACCCCATCACCACGATTCGACTCGACGTCGGCAATCGCTATCAGCCGGGGGGAATTGCACTCACTTCCAACATCGGCGAGTCCCCCGAATACATTGGTAACCGGGACTATCAGCCGGGTGATTCATTGCGGCGAATTGACTTTCGATCCTGGGGGCGACTGGCGCGACCGGTGGTCAAAGAATATCAGGAAGAATACTACTGCCGCATCGCGCTCGTACTGGACACTTATGTGGCGACCCGTCGACCGGCCCCTCGTTCGGGCTATCCCGGCTTCGAAGCGGCGGTCAGTTTGGCGGCCAGTGTGGCCGATGCTTTGTCCCGTGGTGAGTACATTATCGACCTGTTTGCTGCGGGGCCCGAGCTGCACATTTTTCGCGCCGGACGGCATACCGCTCACCTCGAAAATGTTCTCGAGATCCTGGCCTGCGTCGGGCGGTGCCGGACGAACCCCTTCGATACGCTGGGGCCAGCGCTGATCAATGAGTTGGGGCAGATCTCGACGGTCATTTGCGTGTTCCTGGATTGGGACGACCGCCGCCGCCAGTTGGTCCAGGCCGCTCAAGAAGCGGGGTGTCACGTCAAAGTTATGGTCGTGCGTGACGGCGAGACCACCTTGCCGATTTCTGCCCTGGAACGGCTGGATATCGCCCAGTATTCCTCGCAGCAAGTCACCGCCGGCAAGCTGGAAGAATTGTAGAAAACACCTCTGGGCGAGCGTCCGAAAGTCGACGAACGATGGCAGCGTTACAGCCGGCGACTCCTGCTTCTAATACGCGAGAAGATCGGCGGCAGAACCGTCTCTGGCCGGTGATCTATGGGCTGTTGGTTGTGCTTTTGGTCGCGGGCATTTTGTGGGTGAACGACCTCGACGTGCGACTGGGCCTGGTGCGACTCTTTTACGGATTGCTTTGTGTTTGGTTGATCGTCTCGTTCTTCGTGCGTCGCTTTCGATCCTGGTTGAGTGAGCGAACTGCCTCCGAACAATCTCGGTGCCATCTCACCAACAAATGGCTGCAACGGATCGAATTTGGGCTGTCCGTGTTGATGCTACTCCTGGCTTTGGAAGCAGGCGCACGCGCCATGCCCCCGATGAGCAACTCGTCGACGAGCTACCCGGGCGCCCGCTTTGTCTGGCCGACACGTTATGCACGCGGTTATGAGTTTGGTCGAAATTTCTCCCGATCGCGGATCACCGACGACAGGCCACAGATTCTGGTATTGGGAGATTCGTACGTCGAAGGAGCCGGCGTTCGTACCAATGAGAGATTCTGTTTTCGAATGGAGAAATCGCTACGAGAAACACGGCCGCAGGCTCAAGTCATCGCGGCGAGTTGTTGCGGCTGGAACACTCTGGATGAAGCCGAATTTCTCGTGAATCACGGTTCCGAAGTTGATCCGGACGCGGTAATCGTCGCGTATGTTCTCAATGATGCCGAGGGCTCTGGGCACGTGGCCTTGCAACCCAGCCGCTGGGAATTGTGGCTGCAGACTCGATTGCGATCGTATCTGTGCTACCGCCTGTTTCGGGCGCGACGTGGCGATTCGATGTCTCAGTATTGGAAAGAAGTACAACGGCAGCACCAGCCCGACTCATCCAGTTGGTTGGCTGTTGAGTCCGCATTGAAAAGCATCGAAGCCTGGTGTCAGGAGCGAAAAATCCCCTGTCACTTGGTCGTGCTGCCTATCTTTACTCGCGATGCCGATGCGGGCCGTGAGGTGACCGAGCAAGTGGTCGCGCGTGCCAAAACATTGGGATTTCACAGCTATCACACACTAGATGATTTCGACGGCCGTTGGCTCGATTTTGCTGTCAGCCCGTATGACGCCCATCCGAATGCCGCAGCTCATCAGCGTTTGGCTCAGAGAATTGAAGCCGAACTCAAAACTGTGATTCCTACGAAGTTGTTGTCTCGATAAGTTGCAACTCTGGTGCGTCACATTCTCGGTGTGATCTGAGACTGTTGGTTGCGGGCACAAAACTTGCAAACCTATAATCCGAGACTGGTGCTGTGTCACAGCGACAAGTTTGGGTGCCACTGGCTCTGCCAGTGCTTTTCGGGACAGCCGAGAGACTACTGCACTGGCAAAGCCAGTGGCACCCAATCCCAAGAGAATGGTGTGACAGAGCACTGGATCGTCATCTGGATTGATCTCGAACGTCAAGACATTTCTATAGAGGCCTCGCATGTTCCACACCGCGTCTCGTCGTGAATTTCTAAAACAGTCGGCCCAATTTGCAGCCGGCGTCGGCCTGGCTGGATTGTTCGGCCAATCCGCTTGGGCCGCCGAAGAGCCCCTCTTCAAAATCTCTATCGCGCAATGGTCGCTGCATCGGACCTTGTTCGCCAAGAAGCTGGACAACTTAGACTTTGCGAAGACGGCCAAGACCGAATTTGGCATTGATGCGGTCGAGTACGTCAACCAGTTCTTCAAGGATAAGGCCAAGGACCAGACCTACCTGGCCGAGATGAAGAAACGGGCCGCGGATGTTGGCGTCACCAGCGTGTTGATCATGATCGACGGCGAAGGGGCGCTGGGCGACGCGGATGAAGCCAAACGCAAGCAGGCCGTGGAAAATCACTATAAGTGGGTCGAAGCGGCGAAGTTCCTGGGCTGTCATTCGATCCGCGTCAACGCCGCCAGCAGCGGGACCTACGACGAACAAATCGAGCGTGCTGCCGACGGCCTGCACAAGCTGTCAGAATTTGGCGATCAGCATCAGATCAACGTGATTGTCGAGAACCACGGCGGACTGTCGTCCAACGGTCAGTGGCTGGCGGCGACCATCAAGAAGGCCAATCATCCGCGCTGCGGCACGCTGCCGGATTTCGGCAACTTCCGGATTAAAGAAGGCGAAGTTTACGATCGTTACAAAGGTGTTACCGAACTCATGCCGTTCGCCAAGGCAGTCAGCGCGAAGTCCCACGACTTCGACGAGAAGGGGAACGAGACTCACACCGACTACGAAAAGATGATGAAGATCGTTCTCGACGCTGGCTACCACGGGTACGTCGGCATCGAATACGAAGGGGGCAAGATCGACGAATACCAAGGGGTGAAGTTAACCAAAGCCCTGCTGGAACGCGTCCGAGAGTCGCTCACCGGCAAGAAATAGTCTCCGCAATAGCGACCAAAAGAACACGGAGTTTTCTAAGAGAACTCCGTGTTCTTCTTTTTTAGGAAGAGTTTTTTTAGCCACGGATTCACACGGAGAAACACGGATTGGGTCAGTGTTTTTTTGGCCGTTTTGGATAACGCCAGGCCCAGCTACACCGATGCCGTATTGTGTTGCTGCAATTTAGTCCCGATAGGGACGAAATAACTTAGCCGTAGGTGTAAACCCACGGTACATGTTCCACACATGAAATGAAGCCCTGAATGGGCGACACTCTGCAGATTTGCCGGTGTGTCGCCCATTCAGGGCTTAAATTTCGTATTAAACTCTGGCCGTGGGTTTGCACCCATGGCTAGGTTCTTTCGTCCCTATCGGGACTACGGACTCTTAGTTTCTGTTCGTACAGAAACACTCACTCCGTCCGCGATACGATCGCTGGGGTGGACAATGACCGTGTCCCGCTCGCTCAGCCCTTTAAGAACTTCCGCTTCTAAACCGTTGCGATGGCCGATCTCGACCGGTTGCTGACGAGCTTGTCCGTTGACGACTTTGAACACGGCCCATTGAGTCCCCTTGCGAAACAACGCGCTCGTGGGGACCTTCATCACGTTGTCGCTCTCCCACAAGATGATCTCGGCCTCCACGCGGTAGCCATCCCCTAACGTCGTTCGCTTTTCGGGCGGATCGACCAGGTCGGCAATGACATACACACGTTGTTCCTCGACCCCCAAGGCCGAGATTTTCGTAAAGGCGGCAGGTTCCACCACTCGTACCGTTCCGTGGAGTGGTGCGGGGCCTCCCCAGGCATTGACGATGACTTTGGCTTGCGGCGGAATTTGCACCGCATCACTGGAAAGTACGTCAATTTCCATCTCCAAACGCTGCGGATCGCCGACTTCCACAATGGAGGTTCCTGCGGTAATCGGCGTGGCACTTTCTTTCAGCTTGCGGAGCACTTGCCCCGAAATCGGAGCAAAGATTTCGTAAGTTCGCTTGGCATCGGGATCGGTGCCGCCGGGAGCATCTTTTCCCGTCGGTGGCTTGGCCTGCCACATGGCCAACCGAGCCCATTCCATCTCGAAACGGGCGATGTCAACAGCGAGTTTCGTCGCGTTGTATTCTTCTCGCCGTCGAGAATCGTCCAGCTCAGCCACTTCCAGATCTTCGTCTGTCGCGGCCTTGGTGCTCTTCAATTTTTGGACGCGAGCCAAATGACTTTGCGCATTGAGCATGGCCTTCTGCGCGGTCTGTTCCGTCAGGCTGGCCTTTTGCAGTGTCAGCTCGGAAGAACGAAATTTGGCTTCCGCCTGAGCCAGAGTCCGGGCATCCAGATTGTTTGGCAAGTCGGGTTCGATTCGGGCCACAACCGTCTTCATCGCCGTAACGCGATCGCCCGGTTCTAACTCAACGCGCAGCAGTTGCCCCGACAATGGCGACGAGACCAAGTAGCGATCCTTGATCCGGGTCTTACCATCTTCGTTGACTGTCACGCGCAACGGGCCGCGGACGATATGCTCGAGGTCCGCAGGGACCGGTTTCGGCAACAGGCCGTAGACGATCCCGGCGACAACCAGCGCCGCAACTCCCCACATGGAGATCCGTTTCATCCAACGCAACACGATACACTACTCCCGAGTCTTCAACACGGCGATCAAATCGAGGTGATCGAGCTTCCGTCGCACGACCAGTCCCGAAGCCACCGTGGCTAACGCCACCACTGAGACCGCCATCGACAACGTTTTGGGCGAGACCACCAGTGGGATGCGATACAGTTCCGTATCCAGGAACGTGGTGACAATCTTCCCCAACCCAAAGCCCAGCAGAATGCCCAGCGGGATGGCGAACAGGGTCAACACGGCCAGTTCTCCTAACAAAATGAACGAGATCTCGCCGCGAGTCAGCCCCAGGACTCGCAAGCTGGCCAGTTCACGGCCACGTTCGGACAAAGCGATGCGTGCGGTGTTATAGACCACGCCAAACGCAATCACACAGGCAAACATCAAATTAAAGAATTGCATCTGCAGCATGTTTTCCATGACGGTCTCACGGAAGCTGCGGATGGATGCTTCCTTAATTGTCACGCTGGCAACTTTCGGAGTTTCTTTTAGTTTTTGATACAGCTCATCACGATGGTTTTGATCCACCAGTAAATGCACGGTGTTGATCAAATCCCCATCTTTCATCAAGCGATTCAACGCGTTCAGATGCATGTATGCCGACAGGCCGAAGTGTTCAGTAACCAGGGCCGCAACCGGGACATCCCAGGTCGGCTGGGCACCTTCCAAAACCTCAACGGTGACAACATCGCCCCGTTGCACCCCCAGCAGGCTGGCCAGTTTGCTGTTGAGCACCAACCCTTCTTCGGGCAAACGGATCGGTTGCTCCTCGGCATCAATCAGGTGACTTAACTGCGGATTCAACTGCAGGCCAGCAATCCCGACGCGGCGTTCCCGGTGCCCGAATCGCATCTTCACCCCAACGTAGCGCGAGGCCTCGGTCCGCATTACTCCAGGCATCTGCTGCAATTCATAGACTGCGGAAATATTGTAAGGCTCGACGAAACTGACCGTCACATGTTGCCGCTGCACGACGCGAAATTGCAGCTCCAGCAGAAAATTCAGCGAGTCGGTGGAGAAATGCCCCAAGATAATGATCGACACCGACAGAGCGATTCCTAATGATGAGAACATTGCTTTAAACGGCCGCCGTTCGATGTTACGGATAATGATCCGCGCCGTTTGCGATAGCAGCGAATTCAGTCCCAGTCGTTCAAAGATGGTTGGTCGAAAGTTGGCGGGAGGCTCGGGCCGCATGGCCTCGGCCGGAGGCAACGCCACCGCTTTGGCAATAACTCCGACCGTTCCCATAATCGCCGAAGTGGCCGAGACCGCAAACGATCCCAACACCACGTCCAGCGGCAACATAAACACCAGTGCCGGGAATCGATAAAATTTGGTGTACAGATCCATGATCTGCATTCCCAACATACAGCCGACCGCCAGTCCGATCAGTTCCCCCACCAACACAACGACAATCACCATTTTTAAAAAGTGCCAGGCGATCGCGATGTTGGAATATCCAAACGCTTTTAATGCGGCGATTTGATCTCGCTGTAAAGCAATAATTCGGGACAACACCACGTTCAATAAGAACGCTGCAACCAGCAAAAAAATGCCCGGGACAATCAGTCCCATCCGTTTGAGGTTATTGATTTCGTCCGAGATAAATTTGTTCGAAATCTGGTCCCGCCGGCCGATGGCCCCCATGCCTCCATACGGTCGCGTAATCCGGTCCAGCGATCGCAGGACTTCGGCTTCGTTGGCGTCCGAGGTCAAATCGAGGCACACATCGTTGAAGGCCCCTTGCATGTCGAAGGCGGCCGACAGCGCAATCTCTCCCATCCAGAAAATGCCGAATCGAGTGTCGTCAGGGACCAGTTGGCCAGCCCGAATCTGATAGATGTATTCGGGCGACAGGGCGATCCCCACGATCTCCAGTTCTTTCCGTCGACCGTTAATAATGGCCGTAACTTTATGCCCCGGTTCCAACCCGTGCATCTTGGCGAAGCCTTCGCTGCAGAGGGCTTCATCCGGGCGATTGGGCTCGATGTAGCGGCCCTTTCGCAGATACAACGTGTTGAGCTTCGGCGGGGAGTATTCCGGCACCGAGATCGTCGGCAACGTGTCGCTGC
>JAZKFE010000217.1:0-8030 GCA_040386595.1 Planctomycetota bacterium
GACCCGGGCAACGCCGATGGCGGGATAGATTTCCGCCCGCACGATGGTGTTGTCGACAGCCTTCGGTGGCGCGGGGGCTGGTTGCGGAGCGGTAGGCTCTTTGGTTGATACTTTATTCGTCGTCCGGCGCAGTTCTGCGGCAGCACTATAGACTTCTTTCCTGGCGATCGCGATGCTCCCCTGTGGTTCATGCTCGGGTAATGTCTGCCAAATGTTGAAGGCCAGATTCTCGCCGTACAGGGCTCGCCCGGAATCGTCAATGTTCTGCTGGGGGAGCGTTAGCGTGGCGACATGGATCGGAACGCTAGCGTCCTCGTCCCATGGCACAGTGGCTTGATCCAGGGGCATCGACGCTTCATCCGCTCGGAATTGGATGTAGAAGTGAAACTGTGCCTCGTCCTGCAGCAGACGTGTCTTGAGATCGGCATACAGGTAGTTCGGAAGGCTTTCGACATCTGACTTCAGTTTAACGTCCTGAGTGCTTGCGGCGGGGGCGAGCTTGTATTTGACGTGGCGGTCGGCCCCAAACTGATGCGGGAGCAGGCCCCAATAGGTTGCCCCTAAGGTACTGTGTTCGGGTTTGCCCATATCGTCCAGAATCTGCTTCGTCGTGGGATGTGCGGCAAGATACGGGTCGTAGTTGCCATCGATAACTCCCGCGTGTGTAAACTCGCACATGTCGGCGGCGGTATCGACAAAAAACACATTGTGGTTTTGAAGCAGGAAGTCGCAGGTCACGGCGTCTTTGACGAGCAGCTTTGTTCCGGGAACGCCGATTAATTTGATCGAAATTCCCAAGGTCGTCTTCAGGTCCGGTCTTCGCGGGGTGGTATCGCTGGAAAACCTTACTACAGCGGCAAACTGGGAGTGTCCGAACAGGCCAACCTTCAGATCCTCCGGGAGATCGGGATGGATCACAAAACTTCCCAATGCGATACCGTGAGTCTTTAAAAACACCGGCCGTAACGCCGGTGTCTGACCGGCGTCCAGTCGACGTCCCATGACGACATCAACGAACATTTGCTTTAGAGTGCTATTGGGATCATCTTTGCAGTTCGACATCAATGGAATTCCTGCACGGTGTGCTTAGGGCTCGGGGGTAACTTGGAAGTGTGGGACCATCTTAGTCGATGTTCCTCTGGTCCTTCGTCTGCACTCATTTGGGCACAGATTCTAGGACTTCGTCCTTCGTGAAGGGTGGTTCTGGAAAATACTCCAGTGACCCTTGCACTTGCTTCGCAATTTGGGGATTCCAGCAGGCAGCGACTAGTCGTAAGGCCATGTCGATACCTGCGGAAATTCCGGCAGATGACCACAAGTTCCCCTCGTGCACAACACGCTCGGGGGCGAGCGTTACCTTCGGGTAATGCTGACTAAAGTGACTTCGAAACTTCCAGTGCGTGGTCATGCGTTTGCCATTCGCCAAGCCCGTCGCCGCGACCAGCAGTGCCCCCGTGCATACCGAGGCCAATATCGAACTGGCGGAACCCAACCGGCGAATCTCATCGATCAAAACGGAGTCAGATCCGAACTGTGCAGGATCTCCTCCCGGCACTAACAGCAAATCAAAACGAGTTGCCGTCTTCAGGTCACCATCGGCAACTATCGACCTCTTGGTCAAATGGTCGTGAACCGGAAGACCATCCTTCGAGAGCAAGCGGATATTGAGCGGGTCGCCGCTGATCTTGCCGGCCCATCCCAAGACACCGAGCGGCCCTTCAAGATCCAACCGCTCGATGCCATTGAAAACGACGATGCCGATATCTTTAAGCACAGTTCGCATTCACCGTCCCTCTGTCGAGTGACAACCGTCGTTATGACGAATACTTGTTCCAGTTTGCGGTTCTTCGGAGGGCCGCAAACTAGAACCGGCTCGAATTCTCGCCTAATCCGGGCAGTTGGAGTCGATCCAGAGTGTAATGCGAGTTAATTGCTCCGGCGTCGCATATTCATCGTCGATGTTGCCGCGATATGGCATGCGCGGATAAGCTCGACCGTCAAGTGTGATACCGGCTGTCAGAATTCTCACCAAATTCGTTTCATTCCCGCGGCCATTGTTAATCAGCGAGCCGTCAATTAGCGGATATTGATGACTACTCCTTTCCACGTAGGCGGCGAGCAGTAACGCTTTTGTGGACCAGTCAAAATGATCGCCGTGAATTAATTTCAGGTCGGCTTCTTTTCCCAATACCAAGTGATCTAGGATCGCCTGGATTTCAAGAAATGTGGGTGTGCTTTCTGTCGTCGCAGCGCTGCACTTCTCGGTCATGGTTGCACTTCCTTAATGGCTTCCAGAGTCAAGTTGATCGTTTTGCCAAACTCGGAATTCGGAACAACTCTGAGTGATGAGAGCGCCTGGGTGGCGCCGCGAATTCGATCTGCTGCTAAATCGGTCTTAAATCGCCTAACGAGAACGCGAATCGCGGCGACGGCTTCGGCTCGTGTTTCCTCAAGTTCGCTGGTATCCAACGCCACTTTTACCAGTGACTCCAGAACGGCCGGCGAATCTGACATCACGCTGCGGATGGCCGCCCGGCGAACCTGCGGCGAGTATTCCTTGGCCTCAACGAACGGTGTGCGGAGCGTTGAGCTTTCGACATCGTTTGTCAGTGCCTGAAGCGCAGCAATGCGTAATTCATCTTGCGGCGATGATAGCAGTGGCCGGATCAGTTCGAAGTTGCCTGGATAGCGTCGACTTAAGAATACCACTTTACGCAATGGAATCGGCGACGTTGCGGGAGACCGCAGCATTGTTTCCAGAAGTGGCTGCGCGATGGGATCGCCCATTTGGGCCAGACTTTCGACGGCTTCGGCTTGGATCGCCGGGCGATCAGCGGCTTTTGCAATGTTCCCAATGGTGCTGTGTAGGGCACTCCGGCTCTCATCAGTTAATTCACCAATGTGATGCAACCGAATGAGCTCGCCGATTGCGGCACGTGAGATGACGGCGTCGCTAGTCTTGTCGCCGAGCAATTCAATCGCATTGGTCACCGCCTTATCAGGAGCGCCTTTGCCGAGAAACAGCAGCGCCTTGACCTTCACTGCCGCTGACGTTTTCGCGTCTTTGAGTACCGTTTCGAATGCTTCATGCGATTGCAAATCACGAATCGGCAATTGGACTGCCGCTTTGAGCCGATTCGCCTCAGAGGCGCCGCCGTCGAGAAACACATCGAGCTGAGTTTGGTTCACTGCAGCCTCCTGGAGCGCGGCAATCTGGACCGGCGGATTCATCTTCCAGCCGAAGGGGGTATCGTCATAGGCAAAGCCATGTGACAACGTATTGGGTGTCAATCCCCAGTAGTCGATCATGTCTCCAGTCTTTGGCGACACTGCTTCAGAGGGCCAGATGAAGTTGAGTTGAGCTTTCGGAAATTTACTGAAGGTTTCGGCCGGACGGGTGGTATAAGGATCTCCCATCGTCTGCTGACCGTGAGTTTCGTCCCACGGCCACATTTTATCCTTAAGGTGGTGCCCTAAGGGGAAACTTTTTCTCGTGGCGACCGGGTCCGCAGAAGAATAGGCATTGTCTGGAAAATAATGATCGGGGGATGAGGTGCCGGTGGCGTCGAACCGTTTGTACGTCCACTGCCAGTGTGCCCAAAGGTGATCGTGGTGACAATGAAAAATCCAAAAGAGTGGATCTGCCGGTGAGCTCACACACGCGGCCATCCATTCTCCAGAGTTGTTGTGACCGATATTGTGAGGATCGTCCTCGAGCAGCCGCCGAAAGTTTCGATAGACACCACTAGAACCCGATTCCAAACTCGCACCAGCTCGATAATGGGCGTCATTCGAAATCCGCACATGGTCGTCGGCGGCTCGTACCAGGCTGCCGAGTGAGTCAAATCGGATTTCCCATCCGTACAACGGATTGGATGTCGCCAAGATGACTTCTGTTTGTGTCAGACCAGTCGACGGATCATAGTTGTTGCCCAGGTAACTCGGTGTAAAGTGCTCTGGTGACTCGTCCATCAGCCAGTAGGGAAGTGCCACGTGCGGGTGGGATTTTTGCATTTCGCGTTCTAACAGCAACAAGAACGCACGGTGCCAGGGCAAAAATCCTGATGACATGTGAGCTTGGTCGAATCCTTGAGCACGGCCCATGGCTGCCAATTTGTGTACTCGGACAAACGGCTCAAATTTGTCATTTGCCAGAACATGCATGTCACGCAGAGCCGCCAGCGCCTTCAAGAATTCTGTGCGCTCGGTTTCATTCAGTTTGGCAAAGTTCTTCCGGACGCGGACCATGACCGCGGTCTCATTTAACTTGGGACCGGTTGCTCCCCCCTCATGGATCTCAATAACGGCATCACGCCCACCATTTGCCAGTGTGGTAGAAGTAAGTTTGCTGGCTTTCGAGCCTGCGATCAAGAAGTCGACCGGTGTGCCGTCCTGCTTCAGAACGAGCGTGATCGTGTCTAGCGTTGCGGTCTGCCCGGCCATCAGCGTTTCGGCGAAACGTACGTCGCCCCCATCCGGGGTCATGGCTGCGTCGTCGTTAGTCAGGGTTACGGTGACATCGGCTGCCCCGGGTGTGCCATTTTCCAGGCGAATCTGGCACGGTGTGGGGGCCCATGTCACATAGTCGTCCTTGGTGTCGTCGGTCTTGCGAACAGCAATCACATAACGCGGAGCGGCCGTGTTGAGAGATGCCAGAACCGCAGTGGCGTCCATAAAAGGCTCGTCGCCAACCTTACGCAGTAGCTCGCGGCCCAAACGATCACGCACGATCGTAGCGTGTTTTGCCTTGCCGTCGTATGCGTCGTATTCCTTAAACAATTTCAATTCCGGGTCGGCCACCAGTCGGAATGGAACCTGGGGAAAACTTTGCAGATCCGCGACTGTCGAAGCACTCACCACTGCCACCTGCAGCTTCCGATCCGTCAGGCGCGTGGCCATCTCAGTCAATTGCGTCATGCAGTGCGGACACAGAGACCCTTGCACGAAGAACAGCACCGAAGGCTTATCGCCGATTTGAGGGATCGACTCACCAATGCTATTCGTATTGTTGTTCAGAGCACCCGTTTGAACCGGCGCGGCGGGAGGTGCCGCCGCTTCGATCTGCACGAACTCCATCATGCCGTTATCTTCATGGTCGAGGATATGGCAGTGATTCACAAACGAGCCAGTAAAATCGTCGTAGCGCGTGAGTAGTTCGTAAGTATAACCCTGTTTCATAGCCAAGGTATCACGCCATGTCGGGACGCCAATTTCCGTGGCGGTCACATCGACGGTCGTGTTTCCCTGCTGTCGCGTGACTTTCGTGATCAGAAACGGATTCGTGTGAATATGGAATGGATGGAACTGGCCCACATTGGCCCCATTGCGGGTTCCGACATACCAGCGGTCAGTATTTCCTAACGTCAGTTTTCTGGCGTTCGCTGGATCGAACTCGGCCTCGGTTGGGACTTGCCCTGGGGCCAGGTTCCCTTTTGAGTAAATGAAGTAGTTTGTACCACCGCCGGCAGGGAATGCGAGTCCGTAGAACGCATACTGAGTTCCCGTGGATGGCGACGCCACAAGATCAGGCAGACGATGAGAAAACAGCTCTGCGTCCGTTGGTAGCTGCTTGGTTTGCGGCGCACCAGTAATGACGATCTTGGCCACCCACCGCAATTGCTCGGGCGATCCATCGGCTCCCGTGCCAGCTGGCGCGTTGTTGTCGACTAGATAAAACTCACCAGTGGTGTTGATGTTCGGCTGAATCAAGATGTCCGAACGGTATCCGGGGAACAAGTCCAGCGTGTCATTGAGCTTGGTTTCAATTCGCCCGGTCGGCAACCCATCGACGGCGATCTCATGGAGCTTCAGTCGGTTTTCCCCGGTGCCGGTGGTTCCCGGTGCGCGTACGATCTGCAGCTTGATCTGTTCGCGCTGCTGAGAGGCAATGAAACGCAGACGGCGAATTTCACCAGGCGCCAATGTGATGGTGGGAATCTTCTCGCCATTGACCGTGATGTATCTGCCAAGTTCTCCCCAAGCCCCTGGCGCTAACATTTCGTCTTCATTAGCGCCCGTTCCACCGGGTGATTGTTCGATCTCACCGGGAAGGCTGGAGTTGTCTCGTAAGTAGGGAATCTGCTGAAGTAGCAGAATCTCTTCCTGCGCGTCGTCAATCGCGGCAACGCTGTTCAGATTATGTACCGCGTCGGAGCGTTCAATGATTAAAGCGCCTGACATACCACTCGCCACTTGGGCGGCCGTTCCTCCATGTCGGTGTGCGTGATACCAGAAGGTTCCCGCGACGTGGTCTGCCGGAATACGCACTTCGTACTTTTGAACTGAACCATCTGAGTCGGTTGTCGGCTTGAGCGAGACGAAGATGTTGTCGCTTTCCGCCGTTGGCACTCCCTGAGGCGCGACGTGCAAACCGTGAAAGTGCAGGTTCGTCGTATTCCATTCGTGATGCGAGTTTGGTGCGTGCGGAGTTGGGGTTTGGATAGGCAACTTATTGCGCAGAGTGATATAGAGAGTGTCTCCCGCTTTGGCTCTGATGACTGGCCCTGTCAGCTTTTCGTTATAGGTTCGCAGTCGGACATCATCCTGCCCAATTCGCACCGTGGTATAGTCGACAATCAGCTCCACATCCACGCGGGCGGCGGCAGAGACAATCGTTTCAGCTTGAAGGGCGGCTCGCGCCGCTACCCTGGACCTCACAGCCTTCGCGGCTTCACGCTGCAGGATGCTCTTTTTGGGTTCGAGGTAACGTTCTCGCGTCTTCTGGCGATACGGAGAGATGACGCTTTTTTCCAGATCCTGACGAGTTGCCTCGTGGGCTCCGGCGGTGGGTGGTGGAGCGGCGACCCGCGTCTGTTGTCGTGCGACTGCCAGCCACTGCTTTCCGTTATGTGACCACGTGTCCATAAATCGGTATTCACCCTTAAGATCGCGCGTGCCGAGCTTTCCCTCCACGTGCGTCAGGGTGTTGACGACTGCGTAGTTCTGATAAGCATGTACCGTGAACTCCTTGATGGTCACGGATTCCACTTTCAGAAGACCCGTCTTGAAATCCTCCAAGTGTTGTTGGCGATCCTGCAGGACTCCGCCCGCTCCCACGAACAGGAAATCGTCAGTGAAGAATCTGCCAATTTGATCGGGATCGTTTGTGGCGACCGTCGTCGCCCATTTCGTCTCCAATTCCTTGAGTTGTGCCTCCACACCATCCGCTGCAGTGCCAGATTTGGCTACTGGCGGCTGAGCACGTTCCTGAGCCTTCACTTGGAGCGTTGGCAATGTCAGCAGAAATGCAAACAACAGGAGCCTGCGGCCATGCCACGTGTTTTGTCGCTTCATGATACGCGTCCAACCTATAAGGATGACTCAAAGAGTGTTTGAATAGAGAGAGAGGCGAAGCAGCAGCTGTTGCGAGGGGCGATGCAGCGGTACCTGCTCCGACCGGTCGCTTCGACGCGGCGGAATGCACAATCGCTGACAATACCGTTAACGCGATGCACTGGCCGCCCAAAAAAGCCATTTCGGTTATGCAATTTCGTTATCGAATCCCTTTGCTTCAATCGACGGAGCCGATGGGCAGTCCAGATTCAAGAATCTGGACTGCCCAAGCATTTCAGATGCGCATTTGAAAGTTAATCGGCTATTCATCGATCTCCAACGAATACGTTGAATAGACCGTTCTAGCCAACCAATTCGCACTCATCCAGATTCACCGTCAGTTCCCCCAACTGAACACATACGATGCCAATGAAGAGCGGAATCGTGTGAATGATTGCCGCCACATGTGAGCCTGCAGCTGCTTCATGTTGAATCGAGCTTCCTGCAGCAGTAATGTTTCCTGACGCTACAGGGATTCCGTCCACCGTCAGGACGGCCACCGCCCCTGTGTTGGGACACAGGTTACTCGTCGCATGTCGCAGAACAATCATCTTGGAAGTCGGACCACTGACCTTATGGACCAGCAGTGAGGAATCGCCTGATTCACCAATGCCGCCGACCGCAACCTTCGAACATGCATCTGCTTTGCTTGCCATCTTGGTGAACTCCCATCATAGAATGTGCTCGGAACAGTAATG
>JAZKFE010000218.1:0-7391 GCA_040386595.1 Planctomycetota bacterium
TGGCGTTAGTCCTCCGAGCTGAATAAGCTCGGCCCCATTGAAGCCAACAGCAACGGAATATACTATGAAGTTAGGTGGCAAGTCCTCCGAGCTGAATAAGCTCGGCCCCATTGAAGCCCGGAAGACAATATTCCGCGTAACGGTACGTTGGACCGTCCTCCGAGCTGAATAAGCTCGGCCCCATTGAAGCTACGACAACCTAAGAACCACCGCATAAATCAGGGCTGTGTCCTCCGAGCTGAATAAGCTCGGCCCCATTGAAGCTTGAGCTCGGTACCGGGGCCGGCGGGAATCGTAAACCCGTCCTCCGAGCTGAATAAGCTCGGCCCCATTGAAGCGACAACTCAGAATTGATCAAGTAGTCAATGGTGTCGACGTCCTCCGAGCTGAATAAGCTCGGCCCCATTGAAGCCGGGGTATTGGTCGGCAGATTGACAATGGTTGCGTTGCCATCCGAGCTGAACAAGCTCGGCCCCATTGAAGTGTGCAAGGTCGCGATGATCTCGACGTGCATCTTCGAGCCATCCGAGCTGAACAAGCTCGGCCCCATTGAAGTCCGCACAGTCGCGGTGAATGCGACGATGTCACCCAGGCCATCCGAGCTGAACAAGCTCGGCCCCATTGAAGATCCACCTTTGGTGTGGGTGGTGCGGCGGCCTGACCACGGCCATCCGAGCTGAACAAGCTCGGCCCCATTGAAGCTGGTGAAGGGTGAATCAATGTAGCGATCCACTGGTGTCCTCCGAGCTGAATAGGCTCGGCCTCGTTGAAGATGATGCTGGGGTTCGTTTACCATCTATCTTGTGGATTCTTGTCTTTCAGGCTGAATCGGCGGGCCTCCGTTGAATGTTGTTTGTTTGGCTGCTGCTGTGATCGATGCAATTGTTTTTTTAATTACGTCCGCTGGTATGGGTTATCTCTGCGTGACTTGGGGAGCGATTGATGTGGAGCAGGTTCTGGCGGCGAACGTTGGGATGTTCGTTCCCTTCGGATGACCGCGTCGCGTGGCTCCATTGGTTGTTGCCGGCATTTGCCATTGCGCTTCTCGGTGCGACTCGCTCGTTGTGGTTGAATCCTGGACAATTTCCTCAGGTTCCCTGGTTTTCCTGGGGGTGCTGGGTACCCCATCGCGTCGACTTGGGTTTGCTGGTCGTCGTGGCGACTTCGCTGATCACTGTCAGTTGCGCTGCTTTAGAATCCCGGTTTGGTCGTGGTGCGCTGTGGTTGTTTGTTTGCGCAATGACCGGACTGTTGCTGTTGGACCAGCACCGTGCGCAGCCTTGGGCGTATCAATTCGTGCTGACGGCGTTCGTGCTGGCGGCGGCACCATCGCGTCAGGCCATCGGTCTATTACGATTGCTCACGATCAGTATTTATCTGCACTCGGCCGTCTCGAAATGTGATTACTCGTTTTGTGAGGGACTTGGCCGCAGCTTTTTGATGGAGCTTTACAATCTGGTCTGGGGACCTCCACCAGTGGGTGCTCTGCCGTGGCCAACAAACGCCTGGCCGTTGTTGTTTCCGTTGGGTGAATTGCTCATCGCCGTCGGGTTGATCTGGCCGAGATCTCGCCGCTGCGCCTTGTGGGCTGCGACCGGGATGCATTTGTTATTGTTGGTTATCCTGGGACCTTGGGGGCTGCAACACTCTTGGGGTGTGTTGATCTGGAATGCCTACTTTATCGCTCAGAATTTCTTGCTTTTCGGCGGCGGTCGTCATAATTCCGTGAACCTCTCTGCGACAGAGGCCGTTGTTGATCAACCGGCCTCGCGAGGTCAAACCGCGGCCACTGTGTTGATCGTCTGGGCCGCGCTGTGGCCCTGTCTGGAACCGTGGGGGCATTGCGATTTGTGGCCGGCTTGGGGCCTGTATGCACAACATGGTGAGCAACTGAAGGTCTGGGTTTCTGATGATGCGTTACACCGGCTACCGCCGAATTGGCGAGCATCAGCAACGCGATCGCTGCGGTCGGCTGGCGATTCCTGGGAGTGGCAGTTGCGTCCACAAACCGAATCCTTGAAATCCACGGCGGCTCCTTTATATCCTCAAAATCGATTTCAATTGGGAGTTGTCCTGGATCTGGTCCGTAAGTCAAATATCCCCTCGCAAGAGATCTCGGCGGAATGGTTCTTTCCGGCCAACCGCTGGACCGGGGCACGACGCTCGATACGACTTAGCACGTTGAAAGACATGGAAAGCGCAGCAGACCATTGCAGGTTGAACGCTCGCCCTCGAAATTGATTTATCGCTGGCATGTTTTGATAACCTGCCGATGGCCGTTGATGAGAAGACGATCCAGCCTGATATCATGCAAAACGCACAATTCTTAAAGCAGCTGATTCCGATTTTGTTTATTGGCGGCGGGCTGTCCGTCTTCGTCTTGATCTGGATTGCCGGCGCCCACTTCGCTCGCAAACGTCGTCAAGCTTTGGAGCAACTGGCTGAAGCACTCGGTTTCACATTTATCCCTAAGGCGCTCCCCACGGTGCTGGTCGGGATTCCTCAATTTACCTTGCTGCAGGCGGGTCGCCGAAAACAGATTGAGAATCTATTGTGCGGATCGAATGGCACGACTCAGGTCATGATTTTTGACTGGCGATATGTGACGGGGAGCGGCAAAAGTAGCCGCACTCACCTCTCCACAATCGTAGCCATTCAATCACAGGAACTGCGTCAGCCGTTGTGGTTGTGCCGCCCGGAATCAGTGTTTGACAAGATTGGACTGACGTTCGACGGCCGAGACATCGACTTCGAAGATCAGCCGTTGTTCTCGATGAAGTATCACTTACACGGGAACAATGAAAAACGCATCCGCGATCTGTTTGATTCCGACGTCTGCACATTTTTCGCCCAGCACACAGGCATGTATGCGGAAGCCAGCGGCGAATGGTTGATCTACTGCCGGCAGGAGAAAAAGATCGCACCGGAAAAGGTGCGTGAGTTACTGCAGGACGCCTTTCAGTTGCACGTGTTACTCAAAGCGGCACCGGCCGAATCACAGCCGGCAATTTCGGACCAAGCCCGCGACGAGATGCCCCCCGAAGCCGAGCGACAGCTTTAACGCGGTGCGGATCGGATGCGGCCTAGCCGTGCGGGGCGTATAGTCGAGATCACACTGTGGATCGGGATGTGTTAAGTTGGCGGTTGGCGGCACGAATCCATCGCGCATGGCCAGCAACATCGCGGCAAACTCCACGCTGCCCGCTCCTCCTAACAGATGCCCAATCGTCCCTTTCAAGCTGCTACAGGGAATGCCGTCTGCCGCACTCCCCAAGGCTTGCCGGATTCCCAGGGTTTCATACCGATCATTATCCCGCGTACCCGTGCCGTGCAGATTGATCTAGTCCAGTTCATCTGGCCGTGTATCTCCTCGGCGGAGAACATCGGTAATCAGATGCGTCAGGCCAGCGGCATCGGGTGAGACTTGGGTTAATCCCAGGGAATCAGAAGCCATGGCCCCCGCTAGCCATTCACCGTAAGGCTGGTGACCGCGCGACGTGGCTTGTTCCCAACGCTCTAAGATGACGATTCCTGCCCCACCTCCCATGAGGAATCCGTGACGATCACGATCGAACGGTCGGCACGCCTCACCCGGATCGACATCTTTCACTCGGGCCAAAACGCCCAGACGGCGGTACGACGCCCACAAAATTTCTGACAGAGAATCATCAACGCTGCCCGCCAGAACAACATCACACTGGCCATCTTGAATGAGCTGCACGCCCCGACAAATGCTTAACAATCCGGTGGCACACGCCGCGACTGGCACCACAGCCGGGCCGTGCAACCGATAGTCAGCCGCCAAACACAGGGCTGGAGAATTCGACCATCCCGCATTCCACAAAGCTCGCTGAAATTCCGGATCATGAGGGCCACTCAACAACTGCTGCCAGGCCCCCAAGCTGCCCTTACTGGTCCCAACGACGACTCCGGTCCGCTGTGGGTTCAAGTCCGTCGCATTGAGATCGGCGTCTGCCAGTGCTTCCGCAGCGGCACTGCGGGCCATGACGTCCATCGAGAACGCAAACTGTGGATCGGCGTCTGTCGGCAAGATCGCTGGGGCACCAGCCAGACGTGTCCGGTCGATGTCACAATGGCGAGCCGCATGCTCCGCGGGGGTCAACCAGCGAACGGCACTTTGCCCCGACAGCAATCCATGCCAGCTAGATTCACGGTCCGCCCCGCAAGGCGTAACCATTCCAATCCCGGAAATCGCGACTCGCACCCTGGATTCAGACTCAGCAGACAACATGTACTCTTCAGGGTGACGTGGCGATGAGTCCGGCCGCCGAAGTCAACGAGCGGTGGCAGCTGACGGCGGAATACATTCCACCATTCCAAGGCAAACTGCGGACATCAGAACGAAAATTATTTTAATCGATCGGCAGGATTGCTGCGAATGAGTCGTCTTCTCAAAAAAAGCGGCAACCGCATTCAGGCGACTTCGGTGATGCGACGCGACAGAATTGATTCACCACGGAGACACGGAGTTCACTGAGAGGACAAGCTCAACTGATCCGTGGCGTTCCGGCGTTTTAATAGCGACGGCTCGATCGTCCCACGGCGAACACCACCAGGCCGATGAGTACGGCGATGATGATCAGGTCTACCCAGTAGTTTTTGGTGCCACCCAGCTGTGCGAACACAGATTGTCCCATTGCGTCGCTGATCGTGCGGGCAGCTTGTAGTCCGCTATTCATGCCGGCTCTTTCGTGATCAAGAGGCGAATGCGCCCTGCCATCGCGTACGAGTATGCCTCAAAATCCGCGTGATGGCCCACATTCACCTGAGTGACCGTTAGTTTAGAGTCACGCGTCGCTTTTGGGAATCTCTGTCGCGATGTTCTCGCAGCAAACGTGATCAAAAATCCACATTAAGATCGAGACGGCTTACAGGGAATTCACCGCGAAGGTTGCCCCAAACGCTCAGATCGTATGGAATTTGGCCATACGTCGCGACTATTCTTTGGCCGCGCGATGGTTTTCGATTTCGATTTCGGCAATCTTTTCCAGCCGTCGCATATGACGCCCGCCTTCAAATTGCGTCGCCAGCCAGATCTCGACCATGCGGTGTACGAGTCGTTCGCCCAACAAGTCGGCCGACAAACACAAGACATTCGAATCGTTGTGCAAGCGACTCATTTCCGCCGTCAGATCGTCGTGGCACGGGGCGGCTCGCACACCGTCGAACTTGTTGGCGACGATGCACATGCCCATGCCGCTACCGCAAATCAAGATGCCGCGTTCGACGTCCGCGTGCGAGACTGCTCGAGCCACCTTCGACGCGAAGTCGGGATAGTCGACCATTTCTCCCGATTCTGGCCCAAAATCCAGCCCCTGGTGCCCCATCGCGGCCACCATGTTCAGGATTTTGCTCTTCACGGAAAAGCCTCTGTGATCACTCGCCACGGCAATTTTCATGTCACGACTCTCGGTCAAATCGTCTAAGAACAGCTTCACTGCTCGCCAACACTCAACATCCAGCGGCCTCATTGCCACCCGGTGTTGGTGCTCTTCAATTCCCAATTCCGACGGCCAATTCCCCAGCCTGGACCGAAATCCAGTCAACAGAATCCTTAATCCACTCCTGACGCGGTTCAGGTGAACCTGACGTCTGAGCGATCAATTCAGAGAGCAATTTATCGAGGAGGATGGGGACTCACGATCACGCGGCACGAATGTCCGCCAGTATTTGTCGCAAGTGTTGTTCCATCTCCTCGGCACATCTATGGTAAACATCAACTTGGCTGCCGTAGGGATCAGAGATATCGGATCCCTTGCGTGACAGCAGATGCACTCGATCCTCGGCATCCGGACATTCCATCAGGATGGCGTCGCGATGACTGCGGGTCATGGTAAAGATCCGATCAGCCTGCTGCACCAGCCGGCCGCTGAGGGGCTGGCTCTCGTGGCCGGTCAGGTCGATATCCTTCTGCTTGAGAACTTCTACCGCGTGGGGGCTAGGGCGGGCTCCCGGCATGGCAGAGAGCCCGGCTGACGCCACAATGAACCCGCGTTCGCCAAGTTCTTCATCAGCGCAGCCTAAGTTTTCGGCAAGCAGCCGACGAAAGATCCCTTCCGCCATAGGACTGCGACAGGTGTTTCCTGTGCAGACGAACAAAATGTAGTGACTGGCCAAGTGCTTGATCGTCCTTTCTGTCACGACACCCTCATGCAGCAATTCCCACTGGTCGCCCCGTACACGAACCAAGCTGGATGAGGTCCCGTAACGGCAGTTTCCATCATCAATGACGTAGGAAATCTCTCCGTTGGCATCACGTAGCCACGGCGGCAATTCTCCACCGTGACCGTTCTGAGCCGCATACTCCCCCAACATCACCAACGGTCCCGGCAACAGCCGCAGGATTCCTTGCATCACATCATGTGCCGGCGCACGCAGAATCACAAGTCCATCCGGAGCAGCCAGTTGCTGCGTCGGTTCCGGCAGGACCGATGAGAGTCCACGAACAGCTGAGGAGACGGAAAACTCAAACGAAATTGGTCCCGGCCAACACCGCCGGAGTAATTTTCCCCCCAAAGCCCCCAGATCTGGGACGTAGTCCATGGCCCGCGCATTGGAGGTGACAGCCAGCACCGCCTGACCGAGGTCATGACGCCGCCCCCACGCCTGTAGGCGAGCTGCAGATTCCGCCTTAAGACCATTTGCTACAACGACATAGCGAGTCTCAGTCGGAACGACAACCAGCTCCCCTTGAGCGAGACGTTCCACCGCCTGATGGATGACATCCTGGGGATCATCAGAGTCTTGTATTGCGACAACCTCGGACATGAATCCTATTCCCGAGAGGCCGTTTTAAAAGCAGTTTGCTAGGTAGGGAAATGACGGGTGACGGTACCTATACTTTACACGGCCCCGTTCTAAACGGCAAGAATGGAAATCCGACGAAGACCACAACGTCTTACTACAAATGTGGTTGCGATTTCACATTTCAAATTGATTCGTCGCGATTCGTGACTTCATTGATCCATTCGCGAGCACCCGACGGCAACCAGCGCATCAGCAATAACTTGTACCATCGGCGAACCGCGATCGAGTCATCGAAATCCTGTTCAAAGTGATCGCGGCAGTGCCGATTCCCCATGCCCCTGAAGAAGAATTGTTGGAGAGCGAGATTCGAGAGCCTCCACCACAACCCGATTTTTCGCCCGCTTCTTTGATTTCTTTGTTCTCTTTGGTCCAACATCGCGAGAGATTCTGGGAGGGTGAGGCTCCTGCCGAACCGCTAGGTCTTTCGGCCCCGGGAGATTGAGCGGTTCGGCAGGAGCCTCACCCTCCCAAAGACTTGGACACTCGCCGGCCCCCAGGCTCCGAAGAATAGTGGTTTAAAAAAGCCTTCCCTTCCCTTCCCTTCCCTTCAACTTCTTTGCTCT
>JAZKFE010000219.1:0-24039 GCA_040386595.1 Planctomycetota bacterium
CAACATAGCCCAGGGTCGCTCGGTACGCCGAGCGCACCCTGGGTTACGAGCCCCACAAGTCCCCAACCCTGTAAAGGTTGCACCTGTTGAATTGCTCGCAATATGTGGAACCCATTCAGGGTTCTTTCTCTATTTTCGCTCACGTACCCAGGGTGCGCCGCGAGTACTCGGCGACCCTGGGCTATGTTGTGTATCCCCTTCGGGGAAAAGACATTTGCCAAGGCCGCAAACTGAAGACCAGGCAATGACTCTTGGCCTTCTCGACGAAAACATTCAGTTAAACCGACCAAAACGATCAGGGCCCCCGAAGACTCTTTAGTCCAGTTCCCCTTGCAGCTCGGGTGAGCGTACCGTGAGCACCGGGCAGGCAGATTTTCTGAGCACACGTTCAGCCACACTCCCCAGTAGAACGTGCCGCAATCCGGTTCGGCCGTGGGTTCCCATGACGATCAGATCCATCTGGTGATCCTGTGCATAACGCACGATCTCCATGAAGGGAGTTCCCACGACCACTCGCAACACCACGTCATGTTCACGAGCCCACTGTGGATCCAGGACCGACTGCAGCGCCGTCTCGGCCGTCTCCACAATCTCATGGACACTGGGTAAGGGCAGGGTGAGAAACATCCCGGTTTCGGGCAGGACCAAAGCGGCATCCTGCACGACACTTAACACATGCAACTGGGCCCCAAACTGGTCGGCCAACTCGCACGCATAATCCTGAGCCGACTTGGCATTGTTGCTAAAATCGGTCGGCAGCAAGATGCGTTGGAAAGGAATCATCATGGGTTCCTGACTCGCCCCAACTCGTCATTGCGGCGATCGTCGTACGTTCATCAACCAAAAACGGCCATCAACGAGGGGTCTGGCTCACCAGAGCGGTATAGAGACAGCCTTCGGAATGGTCGTGTTCGCGCAGGGAGAAAACAGACCTCAACCATCAATCTTCTCGGATTGGTGCGGAGACGTCAATTGCCCACACGGCGTGCCTTCGCCAATGAGGACGAAGAGATTTCGCTCATTCGCTATAGTATTTGAAATACCTGGGCGCCGTGGCGAGCCGTCCCTCAGGCGGATACAAATGAGTCGCCCGGCGTGGAACATCGTTTCGTCCTTCTGTTAGCGGAATGTCCTGAGCATGCAAGTCATCATCACGGCCGTGGGCCCCGATAACCGCGGCCTCGCCGATCCGATCGTGCATTACGTCACCAATCTGGGGGCGAACATCGGCGAAATCCAGATGTATGATCACGACTCCGAAAAGATCTTCGCGATGCTGTTGCGGGTCGACTGGCCGGTCGACGTCGAGTCGATCAGCGATTTGCGGAAACACATGCATGAAATCGGCCGGTTGAAGAATCTGTCGATCCGCGTTTGGTCGCCGGTCGAACACAACCGCCCGCCACGCCTGGCGATCTGCACCACCTATCGCTCGGAACCGCCTGTGGCCCTGCTGCGAGCCGTCCGCGACGGAAGACTGCGCGCCACCGTCCCCCTGATGATCGGCAATCGCCCCGCCTGTCGTGGCCTGGCCGAACAATTTGGCTGCGACTGGCACTCGGTGGATGATGGCCACGGCAACCCCGACAACGAACGCATGGTGGAACTGTTCGACGAGTATGAAATCGACTACATCATCCTCGCCCGCTACATGCGTGTGCTCCCGGCCGCGACCTGTTGGAGATTTGCCGGAGGCCGGATCATCAACCTGCACCACGGACTGTTACCCTCGTTTCCGGGGCCGCGTCCGTACGAGGATGCCTTTGGCCATCACATGCTGACCTACGGTGCGACGATCCACTTTATCGTGCCCGAGTTAGACGCCGGAAATCAGATCATTCACCAGGGCACGTTCACCGTGTCTCCGGGAACGCCGCTGGAAGAGATCAAGCGGCTGGGGCAGACGGACAATGAACCCGCCTGCCTGTTCGAAGGTGTCCGCCGCGTCGTCGATCGCGAAGTGGCATTACGCTTCCACCGCATCGTGCGTGTTCACCCCACGTAAGCGTTCTGGCAAAACAACGGGTCGCCCAGATTCAAGAACCTGGGCGACCCGTTAAAGCCGAGAACGTGAGCGGCCACCAAGATGTGGCTCACGCGATTTACTGTTTGCTACCGACGGTCACCATCTGCGTCTGAGTGCGCCCCTGAACCGAACGCTGCACCTTCAGCACCAGCGAGTTCACCGATTCACGGCTCTCCAGCAGGTCGTGCAAATCGTCGATCGTATGCACCGGTGTTCGAGCGACTTCTTCAATCAAATCGTACAACTGGACTTTCCCTGCCAGCGGCCCCTGACGATCCACATTGACGATCAGCAGACCCGAACTTGTCTTGGGGAAACCTAATTCACGAGCCTCTTTCGAGGTGATCGAATTCAAAGTCAGCCCCAGCTTCTCGATGACAATCCCAGTGCCGGGCTTGCTCTTGTCGGTGGAGGATTGCCGCGTGTCAGGACGCTCTGTCAGTTTCACAATCGCGGTGATTTTGGAACCGCCACGCATGACGATCGCGGTGATGTCCTTGTTGAGCGGCTGCAAGCTGACCAAGTGAATCAAGTGATTCTCATCGTGAACTTCAACACCGTCAAAATACAGAATGACGTCGTCGTAGAGCAGGCGAGCACGGGACGCGGGCGTGTCTTCATAGACCTGCATCACACGGGCACCACGCAGGCGGTCTAAGTGCAAACGATGAGCTGTCGCCAGATCAAACTTGGGGTCAAGCTTCACACCCAGGTAAGCCCGATTGACCTTGCCGTACTCCAGCAATTGATCAATCACCTGCAGCACGAGATTGCTGGGAATGCTGAACCCAATGCCTTCGTTCCCACCACTGTTGGAAGCGATGGCCGTGTTGATGCCGATCACTTCTCCTTGCAGATTAATCAGCGGCCCACCACTGTTGCCAGGATTGATGGCTGCATCAGTCTGCAGGAAGTCCTGGTTGATGACATCGGTATTCGGTCCCAGTTCCAGAGCCCGGCGGCCCTTGGCGCTGATGATGCCCTGGGTCATGGATTGACTCAGTCCGAACGGACTTCCCATGGCATAGACCACGTGCCCGATTTCCAGCTTGCGGCTATCGCCCCAGCGAGCGGGATGCAGATCGGTTTCATTGAGTCGCAGCACGGCGAGATCTGACGCCTTGTCGGTCCAAATTTTGACCGGGGACAGGATCCGCCCATCGAACAGATGAATGGAGATGTTCTTCAACTCGGTCCCGTCGACAACGTGACGATTCGTCACGACATAGAAGCCGGGGACCTTCTTGTTATTCACAATGATGCCCGAGCCGGTCTCTTCGACCATTCCTCGGCGAGCACCAACGAATCGTTCACTTTGAATGTGCACAACGCTCTGCGTGCAGACGCGAGCCACTTTGGCCTGGTGCTCACTCAGTACCTGCAGCGGCGAATTGGCCGATCGCAGTTCGCCATAAATCCGCTCCGCGACATCCGCGTCCAGCGAGTTGGCTTCGGCCGACGTCCCGAACCGCCACGCGTCGGCGGTGATTCCCAGTACAAAACCAAAACCCAACATGCCGCAGCACAGCGCGAGTAAAGGGCGACGAGTCGACATGTCGGCTTCTCCGTCGGCAACCGGGAAACAAGCCTCCTGCTTGTGCTGATAAATCCGGCTTCGTTTGTGATTCTGATTCGCCCAAAGCCTCTTGCTCGGGCAGTTCTAACAGTGCTTATTCTTCACGCGGCCCGGAGCGAGAGTCCTCTCGATCCTCCCACGATTGTTTCATCTCATGCCTAAACCGTGCATGGTCTAGTTTGCGGCGTTCGAATGGAATTCCACACGCCCATCACGAAGACATTATGCCTACGAACCACCTCGAAAGATCGAATCTGAGGGTTCCGAGTTCATTTTCACCCTATACAGACTACCCACCATTCCCCGTTGTTGTCCATCGGGAGGTGTTTCTGATTCGAGTTCAGCCCCACCGCAGTCGCCTGAACTTGCAAAAATCGGGCCACAATCAGGATCAGTAACTTGATTGTGGCCGATTCAGCAACTGTGTCAGCAACACGGTCTCTGGCAAAGGTCCAGCACTGACCGATTGCGATTCAGGCGCCGGACTCGCCCTGTCATTACAATTCTAGCTCAAGATCGTTGATGTTGATTTCGCGATCCTTAGAACTGCCATCAGACTGGAAAGCTGATGCCCAATGAGCATCGTCATCCCCGGAATGATGGTCGCTTTCACGGACTTCTTCTCGTCGCTGACAACGAATACACGTTGTGGTGAAGGGCAACGCTTTAAGCCGCACCAGAGAAATTCGCTCGCTGCAACCTTCGCAAATGCCATAGTGGCCATCGCGAATTTGCTGGATCGCTTGCTCAATCTGGGTCAGTTCGCGACTTTCGAGTGCCGCCAGCTGAGAATTAATTTCAGTCTGAGCGCCGTCCAAGGCGGCATCACATTCGTCGCCCACACCTTCGTCATGGACTTCGGCTGCATGCAAATCTTCGATGAGCGATCGACGTAACGTATCGCGTTTCGCAATCAATAGTTGATGGATGCGTACCACTGCATCTTCACGGGCCATGATTTCCCCCTAGCAATCCGTAGTTAACGGAGTTTGTTTCGCCAGTTTAAATTGGAATTTCAGTCGGGATTAGACAGCAACAGGGGGGACTGTTGCTGCCAATATAGCTCGTGAACCCACAGTACGTGGTGACAATCCGCGACAAGTCGCCGAATCGCAACGAACCTCCCGGCTGCCTGATCCAATCCACCCGCCATCGGCGATCCCCCTCGCTCAACTCCAGCCTCGGCTAAGAATTGCTGCTTGGCGATCGCCTCCCATGCATATTGTACGCGTCTAGTAAATGCCCCCGTGAAACAGCGTGAATTTCCCTCATCGCTCGGTTCACGGGTTGTCCACAACATCAATTAAAATCAGACGTTATGAACTCCCAACTCGCTGGTAACAACTTTTCCGCAGACGGTGATTTTGTCTTGCACAATGGTCCCGGTGAGAAATACGGGATAATCGTTGCGTAAGGAACCGCAGGAAACGTTGATTTGATCGTCCTTCGCCGTCGCCAAAATGACCGGAATGTGCCATCTCCAGAGCAGGGGGGCCGCAGTTGTGAATAAAATCTGGCCTATAACGGAACGTCGGGATTCACCGAAAACATAAACCTCTTGGGTTGTAAGCATTACACAACCCCGAAGTCAGTGTGAACATCCTTCCCCACGTGGTGCGTAAGTAGTCCAAATCACCGCAGCCAAAAAACTCACACCTGACCGACAAACTCAACACCGGTAGCCGCGTCGAGTTTCTCCTCACGTGGTGATTTTGCCGGGATTCTAGTTTCCCGCGGTCGATGACAGTCAGTACGGTGAGAACTAACCGGTCAGGACTCCGCCCGGAACACATTGCGCGCCGAGCAACTTTGCCAAGACAACCGCCACCGTTCGGTACGGTGCCGGGGCTGTCTGATCCGCAGATCTGGAACGACGAAATTCATTATGTCCACGCCGACTGACGTCCTGGAAACGCAAGGCACGATTCCCCCCTCGGAATCGGTACTGCAACTGGAGCCCAAACTCAGTCAGAAGTGGGCCTTGGGGTATGGGAACGTCGCTGTCACGGCGTTTTTCGCTCTATTTTTCATGTACCTCAGCTACCTGTCGCTGTTCCACACCGATCTGTGGGGCCATGTGGCCTATGGCGACTGGATAATCAAACATCACGCCTTACCGCTGGAAGACCCGTATGTCGGGTATGCGCGGGGGGTGCCGGTCATCGCCAGTGCCTGGTTAGGACAGTTGATTTTCGCCGAGACCTTCAGAATTGGGGGCGCCGAGTCGATCTCGCACCTCTATACAATTGTGGTGTGGTCGTCGTATGTTTTGTTGGTACTCGTGTTTTATTGGAAGTGCCGGAAGCTGAGCGCCGCGATGCAAGGCATGGGAATCGCCTTGTTCCTGGTCTGGAGCCGTCACGCCGCCGTTCGCCCGGAAATGTTTGGCACATTCTCATTTGTCGTTCTATTAGGAATTTTCGCGTGGCTCGACCGCAAGCGGGACGACGCCGAACGAACTGGCGTCCCCGAGACGTCCACCTGGGGTGAGGAAATTGGACTGGCCGCGTTGACCTTCGTCACCTTTCTGTTTTGGGCCAACACCCACGGATCATTTCCCGTCGGCATCGTGATGCTGGGTTGTCAGGCCGCCGGACGATTCCTGGAAGTCGCCTGGAAAACGCGGGATGTGATGCAAGTCCTGACCGACCGGCGATTCCACCGCTGGCTGTTATTGACCGAGCTGGCTGTCGCGGCCTCGTTGCTCAACCCCTATGGCATGGACCTGTTGCTCAACGCCATCGAGTTCTCCAAAAATCCCAATCTGCCCGACATCATGGAATGGAGGCCGCTCGAGTTCTCCATGCCTGAGGGCGTGCAAATGGGTGGTTCGTGGGTGCTCATGCTGGTGCTGTATCGGTTCAGCAAGCAACCTGTCCGCCCGGCCGAGATCCTAATGCTCGCGGTGCTGATCTACACGACGATTGTCAATGTCCGCATGATCGGCTGGTACGGTTTCATCTATGCCTATGCCATGCTGCCGCATCTCGCGGAAAACTGGATTAAAGATGCTCCCGACCTGAGCACCAACATTTGGTGGCAGCGACTGCAGAAGCGAAGCCACTTGATTACCCTCTTCTGTGTCCTGGTGGCCTGGTACGGATTTGCGCTGTCGCACCTGGCAACTCCTTTGCTGAGCGGCACACCACGTAAGGCTGAAAAACTCTACAGCCCCGCCACACCACGTGGAGTCACCGCGTTCCTCCGCCGGCATCCGCCACAGGGGCAGATCTTTAATCCTCAATGGTGGGGAGACTGGCTGGCCTGGGATGGGCCGCCCGGGTTAAAGGTCTTCATAACCACCAACGCCGTCCATCTGGCTCCGCACCGGTACTGGAAGGATTACATGGGACTGGCCTCGGGGGGGGCTGGCTGGCAACAGCAAATCAACAAGTACAACATCGAAACGTTCGTCATTCACAAAGCCGATCAGGCCGCGCTGGATGTGGAAGTACGCAATCTGAAGGACTGGAAACTTGTCTACGAAGATGATCTGGCCGTCATCGTGACACGCGACGCAGCACTATTGAAATCGTTACGCACTGCCGCCGCGGCCAAAGCGAAGGCCAAGGCAACGAAGCCACAATAGACACGCCGCAGACTTCTTCCCAAACAATCCTTTAACGCCGTTGTGGCTCTATCATGACTGAACCAATTTCTGCCCCAGTTGCTCCTGTGTCGGCGGGCTTGTCGACTCGGACAGTCGTCTGGCTGGTGTGCCATGCCATCGTGCTGGGAGGCGGGCTGACTTGGGCCGCATTGCGTCACCAACAGTTGGAAGAGGCCAAAGCTTTTCCCACCCCCGTGACCAATCCGCCGATCGTCGCACCGCGCTACAATGTTCCGGAAATCGTTTCCGACGAACAACTGCAACGCGTGCTGCACAAGTTGCGGCCCCGCTTGCGACACCACAATCCCCAAGTCAATCATCTCGATCACGCGTTGCGGTTCTGGGGCGTCGAAGCCAAGTTCGACGATCCCGAATGCTACTCCGGTTTGGAACTGCGGGAAGTCCTCACGGATTACCGTTTGTTCGCCAAAGCCTGGGAGAAGGGAACCAAACCGTTGATGCAGAAAACCAAATACGGGCTACGGCCGCGGCTGCAGTCGGGATTGGCCACTGCCAGTCACGCCGATCATACCCTTGCCTGTCTGGCCGAAACCGGGACACCGCTGGATTACCCCGTGTTGACGGGCCCCGGCGAAGCAGGGCAGCGGACGGTCAACGACCTGTATCAGAACTCCATTAAAGCCTTCAGCCTCAATCAGGTGGAATACGAATGGTCGACACTGGTCTTCGCCCTGTATTCCCCCACCAGCCGCAGTTGGTTCACGACAGAAGGACAGCGCATTAGCTTTGATGATCTCGCCCAGCGAATCATGCGGCAACAGCCGACTCAAGGCGTCTGCGCGGGGAACCATCGCCTGCATACGCTGACGATTCTGCTCCGCCTGCAGGAACAACAGCCGTTGCTCTCGGAGGCCATGCACAAACAGGTTGTCGAGCATCTGAATTCGACGACGAAAAAGCTCTTGGCCAACCAACAAGCGGACGGCTGTTGGGATCTGAACTGGGACGGCACCACCCTGTCAACGGGTGAGAATCAACCGGTCCGAACCCGCAAGATTCTCGCGACTGGCCATGCCCTGGAGTGGTGGGCCTTCGCGCCAGAAGCCGTCCATCCGCCGCGTGACACGCTGGTGAAAGCCGGCCAGTGGCTGGTCAAGACGATCGACGAAATGTCAGACCGAGAGATTGCATCCAGCTACACCTTCCTGTCGCATGCCGGAAGATCACTGGCACTGTGGCGCGGCAAGTTTCCCGCACAGGCCTATCAGCTGCCAAAGTAAGCCGAAGGGGACAGGGACAACAATCCGCTAGCAACATTACCGGCCACCGGGCGAGCAAGCTGCCCATCAGCCGGTTCAATTGCCTCATACAGGGCAATCAATTCGCGGCCGTTCCGCAAACTCTCGTTTGCCGAGCGATTCGGCGAAACGATCGCCAGGGTGCGTTCGGTACGGCTCGCCAGGTGCGTGTAGACCCGATTCCGCCCTTGTCTCTTAGCCCACAGCAGGGCTTGATCCGCACGCCCCAACAGATGATCGGGACGGGACGTCTCACAATCACGCTGCGCCACTCCGAAGCTTGCCGTCACATTAACAGAACCTTCGGCGGTCAAAATGGGGCCGTTCATGATGGCCATCCGGCAACGCTCGGCGAAGGCCGCTGCGCCGATTTCGTCAGTCTGCGGCAACATGACACAGAACTCTTCACCGCCATACCGCGCCACGTAATCAGGCGTCCGCGACTCATCCCGCAGGATCTGCGACAGTGATCGCAAAACGGCATCGCCGGCGGGGTGACCGAAGCGATCATTGACCGACTTAAAGTAGTCCACGTCCATCATCACGCATGACAATTGCGTCCCATGTCGCTCGGCATAGTTCCACTCGCGTGAAAACATTTCTTCAAACGTACGACGATTCAAGACCTCTGTCAGAGGATCCAGTCGTGCCTGGATGCGTAATTGACGTTCCAAGGCCAGAAAGCGACTGCCGGCTCGCATGCGGGCCAGCAATTCGGGAGCCACCACGGGCTTGATGTAGAAGTCATCAGCACCGGCATCCAGAGCCGCAATCAAATCATCAGACGAGTCCGAACTCGTCAGGACGGCGATAAACACGTATTGCGGCCACGACATGCTGCGGATTTGCCGGCAAAGCTCAATGCCATCCATCGTGGGCATGTGCCAGTCGGTCACGACAAAGTCGCAACATTCGTCCTGCATGATCTGCAGAGCTTCGTGACCGTTTCGCGCTTGATGAACTTCGTACCCACCAGCCGACAGGACCCGGTCCAGCAGATGCAATAGCATCGGGCTGTCATCAACGATCAAGACTTTTCGAAACGGATGATTCAGCATGTTCACAAAATCCACGGCGGCGAGTTCGACTGCGGATTAGCTCCCGTGAGATCACAAATTCGATCTCACAAAACTGTCATGTGGATTGCTCCGCACAACCAACCAGCAATGCCTAAAAAACAACTGGTGGCGTGTAACCAAGCACTTCCTGAGCAAGAATAGCTCAGAATCTTCAGCCAGGCAGTGATTTTTATTCCACTCTGCAACATAGTCTGTAGACAGCACCTGTCGACAATCGTAACTCGTTTAAAAACAATGCTTTACAAATCAACATAAGTAGCCACAAGAGGCGTAATTCACATGCGTGTTTTCCCTCCAAAACGGGGTTCCCAAGTTCGTAAAAATGGGTCGGCGCAGTGAGCAAGAGGCCAGCAACTGAGGCTGAAAAAGTGACCGTGCCCAGAAAATGTTCGCCACCCAGTGAACAATCCAGCCCGACAGTGCCAGAGCCGGGATTCTTTTTCCCAAAGCCTGACTCTCTGAGCCAGCCTCCCTCCGAACACGGGGCACCCGACTCGAAGAGTCTAGCTACGACGGTTTCCCGCTTCGGCGAGTTCCCCGAACAGAGTCCGTGGGAAAAAATTAAGGCGAAGCCAATCTTGCGATTAGCTTCGCCTCAATGTTCATTTAACCTGTTGCGGCGACGTCGAAGATTCGATGTCAGCCGACCAGCTCAGTTTGGTAACCGCTGAAACTCCATCTGAAGGCTGCCGGGACTGTCTTCTGCGAGAATGAATGTTCGCAACGGAACAGCGGTTCGACCTGGCTGGTAAACTAGACCTAGACCGATTCCTTCAATGCCTTCAACGCGCGGATACGAACCACGTTGGAAGCAGGCTTGGCCTTGATCGTGATCTCTTCCTTCGTCTTGGGATTGATACCCTTGCGAGCGGGGGAAGCGGGCTTGCGGACGAGCTTGAACTTTGCCAAACCTGGCAGAGTGAACATCCCGGGCCCCTTCTTGCCCAAATCACCGGTAATCAACGCTCCCAAATTTTCGACCACTTCACCAATCTGCTTCTTAGTCAGACCAGTCTTTTCGGCCAACGTTGCCAAGATATCCGACTTGGTACGGGCCTTCTTCGGTGTGTCCTTCGCTGCGGCGGCTTTGGCCATCACTAACCTCCTGTTCTGTCTTACCTGCGAGGGGTCAGAATCACCTGAGACCACGCAACTGTCGCAGGTCGTGCCGGTAGTAAACTCGGTAAAACCCATGTTGTCAATGAGTTCAATGTCAAATTTTCGACATTTTCCAGTGTTTTTTCATGTTTGAGCATTTCGAGCCCGGATTTTCCAAGATCCGAGAGCCTTCCAATGCACTTCAGCCCCAACTTCGAATTGCAAATCGTTCCTGATTCGAGTATTCAAAATCCAAGCATAAATCGGCGTTTCGCCAGACAAAATCGATGACAAAACGTCCAAATCCCGAGCCAAAATCGCGGCCCGCTCCCCAGAACCTCACATGTTCGTCAGAAGCTGGTTAGAAAAGAGACCAAATTCCAGCGATTTCGGACTCGAAACTCCTCTGGATGTGATATTCGCAAGGTAGTTACTCAGGGTGAATCACGACACTCGAAAAGCCAGCCTCGCCGGCAATAGATACCGAATCCACTCGATAGAAATATGTCATTCCAGCATGCCCCCAGTCCCAGGTAGCCTGACCACGTGAATTCCATCCTCGAATGCTGGCAATCAATCGGATCCCCACACCGATCAGTTATTTAGGGCCTCAGACATGGATGGCAGTCTTACAGATTCAATGTCTTTAACGGGCGCGGTGGTCCACCACATCTTGGTGGTGGACAACGATCCGCAGGCGGCGCTGTTCGTCAAAACGTTCCTCGAAGCTCAGGGCTACACCGTCACCATCGCCAAGGACGGAGGCCAAGCACATTCTTGCCTGGTCATGAAGAAGCCTGACTTCGTCATCCTCGACGCCCTGCTAACCGGGGAAACGGGGTATGAGATCTGCGAACGCATCAAGCAGCACGAGAAACAACTGCCCGTCCTGTTCCTGACAGCGATCGACATGGAAGAATCCCGCGACCTGGCGCTCCGCGTTGGATGCGACGGCTATCTGACCAAACCCGTCGACACCGATTTGTTGCTCAACTCCATCCAAGCGATCGCCGAAGACCTCTGGCGTCGAGCCCATGGCGTGGCTCCTCCCAAGGAGCAATTCGTGCGGTTCCTCTGCCTCTGCGGTAAGAAATTCAAAGTCAGCGACATCCACCGTGGAAAAACGATGACGTGCCCCAATTGCGGCGAAGCCATGACTGTTCCACGACACGATTGATCCCGCCCTGACATCTCCCATGACAGCCCCCCGAGGGGCTAGAAGTCCGACGATGGACCGCTTCACTGCGGAGCAAGTGCGACGTAACCGCGAAGCCCGCGAGGGATGGGACCTATATCACCATCACCGTGAACGTGTCACCAATTTGCTGCTGTACTCCGCCGGTTCGCCGGACCAGACGCTGTGCGTACTAGGAGCCGGTAATTGCAACGATCTGGACCTGAAACGTCTGCGAGAACGCTTTCGCCAGATCCAGCTGATTGACCTGGATGGGGAAGCCCTGGCAGCCGGTTGCGAACAGCAGGGAATGACCGACGACGCCGGGATTCTGCTGCTGGGTGGGATCGACGTGACGAATCTCGCCCCCCGCCTGCAAGCCTGGAAACCAGACCAACCGGTTGCCGCCCATGAGATTCAAGGTGCCCTCCTGGACGCCATGGCCCGGCCGCTCCCAGGACTGCCCACCGAGCAGTTCGACGTGGTGGTCTCGGTCGGCCTGCTGACGCAAATTATCGAGATGGTCCTCTTGTCCCTCGGCCCACAACATCCGCAGTTTCTGGAACTCCTGTCGGCCGTTCGCCTGAGACACTTGCGACTGTTGCTGGAGTTGACCAAGCCCGGCGGGACTGCCGCCCTCATTTTCGAAGTCGTCTCCACGTTAACCTGTCCAGAACTCCTAGAAACATCCGAAGCCGCACTCTGGCCCGTCCTGCAGCAGGCGATCGAGAAGCACAATTTCTTCACCGGAGCGAACCCCGCGATCATCAATCAGATCTTTCAACGGGACCCGGAACTTTCCGCCGCGATTGTGAAGCTCGGCCATACCAACCCCTGGTTGTGGACCTTCTTCACACACACCTACGCCGTGTGTGCCTTCACCGCCCGGAAGACGGCGAAAGTATCATCCCCAGTGACGCCGTGACCAGTACGCCTGGTCCGCCGCTGGCCCGCCTGATCCTTTCCGATTCGGCACAACTCCTTTACCATAGGAGTTTGCGGCGTCCTGACAGGCTTGGCCGCTGAACTTGAGAAGACATAAGAAGAAAAAAGCATCCCGTTGACAGGGTGGATTCCATGAGTTTTGAAGTGTGCTCGCGAGTGATCTGCGGTTGGATTTTGGTCTGGAGCCTGGCTGCGTCTCCATTGGCAGCCGCCGAACCGCAATGGATCTGGTCTCCCGAGCAAGAGCCGCTGACGAAGCCGGCACAAACCGTCTACTTCCGCACCACATTTGAAGTCGCTGACCCCCAATCGGGTCAGATCGAAGTCACTGCCGACGACAAATACACCATCTCCATCAATGGCGAACGGATAGGTGCCGGCAATTCCTGGCAGGAAGTCGACCGCTTCGATATCAAGTCAAAATTGGTGAAGGGCAAGAACGTCATCGGCGTCATGGCCGACAATGGTGGCGGTCCTGCGGGACTGGTCGCCCGCGTCACGGTCGTGGATAAAGGGGACAAGACCATCCTTGCCTCCACCGACGGAAAATGGATCACCTCCACCAAATATCAAGCCGGCTGGGCCGCACTCGATGCCAATGACAAAGAATGGAAGCCGGCCTATATGATCGGTGAGTTCGGCAAGACGGCCCCCTGGGGCAGCACTCCGAAGGTCAAAGCGGCTCCCGCAGCGATCGTCTTCGAACACAAAGAACGCCCCGCCGGCCCCTTCCAACTGCTGGACGGTGATCGAGTCGTCTTCCTCGGCGACACGTTGATCGAACGAGCTCAAGCCGACGACTACCTCGAAACGCGGCTGACCAGTCGCTACCCCGATCGCCAAATCAAGTTCCGCAACCTGGGTTGGAGTGCCGACACGGTCTTCGGTGAGTCACGCGCCGGATTTGGTTCCGTCGCGGACGGCTACCTGCAGTTGAAGCAACGCGTCTTCGAAGCCCAGCCTACGGTCGTCATCGTGGGCTACGGCGGAGCCGCTTCGGCCGCGGGTGAAGCCGGGCTGCCTGCTTTTTCCGCTGGCTTGGAGACACTCCTGAACTTGCTGGAAGAAACCCGCGCGACGATCGTCATTCTGTCGCCGCTGCGGCAGGAAGATCTGGGCAAACCGCTTCCCAGCCCCGAACGTTTCAATCACGACCGCCAACTGTATGCCCAAGTGCTGCAGCATGCGGCTCAATCCCGATCGTACCCGTTCGTGAATCTCTACACATTGCTCGGTGATGGCAAGCAATCGCCGGCAAAGAAATCTTACACAGACAACGCCGTCCACCTCACGCCCTACGGCTATTGGCAAGCTGCCGCCGCTATTGAAGAAGGTCTCGGCTGGAAGACTCCCTCGTGGAACGTCGAAATCGACGTGGCAGATCAGGGTCTGGCCGCCAGTGGCACCAAGCTCGATCAAGCCGTCCTCAACAAGACCAAGTTGAGCTTCCAAGCACTGGACCAAGTCTTGCCACCAGCTCCTGCACCGCAGCGTAGCCCGGCCACCGCGACCGTCCCCGGGTCACAGCGGTCACTGAAAATCACCGGTCTGACTCCGGGAACCTACACCTTGAAGATCGACGGAGAGCCGGTACTAAAAGCAACGGCGACTGAATGGGGCCAAGGTCGGATCATCCCGTCCGCAACCACCCCCGAGTTCGCTCAAGCCGAGAAATTGCGACTAGCAATCGTGGCGAAAAACCAGTTGTTCTTCCACCGCTGGCGCCCGCAGAACGAAACTTATCTCTTCGGCTTCCGCAAACACGAACAAGGGAACAACGCCAAGGAAATCCCCATGTTCGACCCGCTGATCGAAAAAGAAGAAGCCGAAATCGCCAAGCTGCGCGTACCCGTCGTACATCAGTATGAAATTGTCGCTGAGTAAAACTAGCGGTCGGCATTCGCAATGCCGTTCGCTTGATAGCGTTCCGGCAGCCTCAGCACCGAAGCGGTAATTTTTATGACTGACTGTGCCCCCTTTCGAATTTATATTGGGGAGAACACCACGGCTGTCGTCGCCGAGTTGCGAGAACAATTACGAAAATGGGGAGCGTCAGTTTCAGGGACTGATGAGAGTGGAACATTCGCGGCTGCCGTGCCGGGTGGCGGCTCTCTAGGCGGGAGCTATCAAGCGAGTGGCAAGTCTCTGGAAATCACTATCACCGCGCGGCCAGACGCCTTAACTTGCGGCACGATCGAATCGAAAATGCAGGATTTCATTCTGGACGCGAAGGCGGTTTTGAAAAACCGCTGAGTCTCCAACGACATGGGGCGAACAGTTTGGTCCTCTTGCCACTCTGTCCTCCAAGGCGTTATGGAACGACTAACAACAAACTCCGCCGATCCCGAATGACTGGCGGCACAACAAGTCTGTCTCGACTTTTTTGAAATTGACTATGAACATTCAGGCTGAACTTCGCCGACGGTTTGCATCTGTCCTCGCCACCTACAGCGATGAACCCACCGCCTACAGTGAGATGATCCGTCCGGTCCAGGACCCGAAGTTTGGGGACTATCAAGCCAACTTCGCCATGCCCCTCGCGAAAGCGACGAAACGTAATCCGCGAGAACTGGCCGCGGAAATCATTGCGAAGGTTGATGTCAGCGATCTGTGTATCCCCCCCGAAATCGCCGGCCCTGGGTTCATCAACCTAAAGCTGCGCGAAGAATGGCTGGAAGCCGAAACCAATCGCATCGCTGCCGATCCGCGTGAAGGCATCGCGCCGATCGACAAGCCGAAGACCTATGTCGTCGACTTCTCCGGCCCCAACGTGGCCAAGCCGATGCACGTGGGCCACCTGCGCAGCACCGTCATTGGTGATTCCATCTGCCGGATCCTGCGATTTGTCGGCCACACCGTGCATGGCGACAATCACATCGGCGACTGGGGCACCCAGTTCGGCATGATCATTTACGGCTACAAACACTTCCTCAATCAGGAAGCGTTTCAGCAAGATGCCGTCCAGGAACTGGCGCGACTCTATCGCCTGGTCCATCGCCTGTCGGACTACTACGACCAACGTGCGCTGCAACCCAAGCTCGACAAAGGCCTGGCCGCGAAGCTCGAGGAAATCGACGCTGCCGCAGCACTCCCCGGCGACGAGAAGGCCAAGCAAAAACGACAGAAAAAGCTGATCGAAGAGCTCGAAGCCATTCGCGAACAAATCGGCAGCAGTCGCAAGAAACTGATCGCCATTGAAAACGATCCGGTGCTGAATCAGTACGCCATCCAGCACCCCGATATCTCCGTCAAAGCACGCTTAGAAACGGCCAAGCTGCACGGGGGAGACCCGGAAAACCAGCGGCTGTGGAACGAATTCGTTCCCGCCTGCTTGAACGCCATTCAAGGCGTTTACGACCGCCTGCAAATCCACTTCGACTACGCCCTCGGCGAGAGTTTTTATCAGCCGATGCTGGCCGATGTGGTCGCCGATCTGCAGGCCCGCGGCCTGGCTCGCGAGAGTGAAGGGGCCATGTGCGTCTTCATTCCTGGCACCGAAGCCCCATTCATCGTCCGCAAAAGCGACGGTGCATTCACCTACGCAACGACCGACCTCGCGACCATCAAGTATCGCTGTGAGAACCTGCAGGCCGACGGCATGCTGTACGTTGTCGATACACGCCAAGGGGACCACTTCAAGCTGCTCTTCGAGACGGCCAAGTTGTGGGGCTACACCAACATCGAGTTCAAGCATGTCAATTTCGGCACCGTCTGCGGTCCGGATGGCAAGCCGTATAAGACTCGCGAAGGGGACATCGTCGGGCTGGAATCGTTATTGAACGAAGCGGTCACCGAGGCGTTCAAAGTCATCGAATCCGAAGAGCTCGCAAAGAGCGAAGACCGCCCTCGGCTGGATACCGCGACACAGCGACAGATCGCCGAAGTCGTCGGCATTGGCGGCATCAAGTACGCCGACCTGAAACACAACCGCGAGAGCGACTACGAATACAGCCTGCAAAAGATGCTGGCCAAGAACGGCGACACCGCCACCTACATGCAATACGCCTATGCCCGCGTCTGTGGGATCTTGCGCAAGGGGGGAATCGAGCGTGAAACATTGCGAGCCCAAACCGGCAGCATCCGCTTAACGCATCCAAAGGAACGCGTCCTGGCGCTGCAACTCAATCAGTTCACCGAGGTTCTGCATTCCGCCGCCGGCGACTGCCGCCCCAGCTACCTGACCGACTATTTGTTTAAGACGGCGAACGCCTTCAGCTCGTTCTACGACGAGTGCTCGGTCTTGCAAGCCGAGACCCCCGAACTACGCACCAGCCGCCTGCAACTCGCAGATCTGACCGCCCGCGTTTTGGGCCGCGGCTTGGCGTTGCTAGGCATTCAAACAATCGAGCAGATGTAATTTTCGTCTTCTGGGAGGGTGAGGCTCCTGCCGAACCGCTAAGTCTCTCGAACCCGGGTAGACCCAGCGGTTCGGCAGGAGCCTCACCCTCCCAATTTCGTGCCTCATCTTTACGGAGCCGCAATCGGCTCTAACGTCAAACTGCTGATTTCAAACTGCGTGTTGGTCGCGGAAAGAAACAGCCAGTCGGTCTTCGGCACGATGTATTGAGGGCCCAGCGTCAACCGAGCGGCGTCCCCCTTCCAGTCGATTGCGGTGTCGTCGCCAATCTGCACTTTGACCAGACCTGGCTCGACGCGAACCTCGATTTCCACCTGCTTGCCCTCGGGCAAATAGGTCTTCATGTTGGTCGTGCGATTCTCGGTTGCGGGTAGCCCGTCTAACTGATTTAAGCCAGTGACCTGCATCTCCGATCCGTCAATCGACACCATCGTCGGATGCCCATCCACGACGATCCCCAGTCCGAATTGCTCGGGTCCGTCCACACGCTGCACCTTCAGCCGCACGATGTACGACTTGGGAAGATCGAAGGGAATCTGGATCCGTCCGGCGAACTCTCGCTGGGAGTACAGGTTCTTATTCTCGAAGTACCAGACTCCATGGATCTCATCCAGCGGCGGATCCAGCAATCGCAAGAGGTCCACCGTTGTCCCTTTTCCGGTCAGCTTGGCCGGAACAAAACGTACGGGTCGCTGAGTCGGTAAGAGGGCCTCTTCGGGCCATTCCCAAGGTCGAAAGGCCACCACTTCGCCGGCAACCAAACCTTTGAATGCCCAACTTTCGCGCTGCACGACGCGTCCCTTGGGAAACGCATTCTGCTGCAACACGACCACTTCATCCGGTTTGATTTCATCCACGATGACCGTCTGCCGGGCCAGCTTACGATGGACCTTGCCGAGTTTATACTCGACCTTTTCCAGCTGCAGAATGTCCCCCGGCAACCACGGCTCTTGCGGGCCCAGCTCTCGACCCCAGCGGTAAAATCCCCGTCGCGTCGACTCCACCAGCTTCAACGCCTCATCGGCCAGTTCGGAGGATTCTCCGCTGCCAATCTGCTTATCCATTTGCCCCCGGGCATACTGAACCACTGAGATGTTTCGTGGCGGCGTGTTCTTATCCTGCGAAAGCACCGTCGCGGGCAAGTCCACCTGCTCACTCCACAGAAGCTTGTCGGGATTGGTTTGAAAGCCCACGATCTTCAATTTGAGCTTCGGGGCCGACGTCCATTCCAAGCCAATCAGGATCGGACGGCCGGTGTCCTTCAAGAATCGCAGATCTCGGGCGGCAAAAGGGGTGCGAGGCACATCCAACTTCTCCACGCGCGTATCGGCCGCCGCACGCACGGCGTCGATCTTCAAGCTCCTCAGAGCCATCGTGAACTCGACACCCGCCGCCTGATGCACGGCCCAGCCAGCCCCGATCTTGGACAACTCGCGAGTCGCCACAAAAACCTTTTGGTCGGTCAACTTCTCCGCGACCTTCTTCGCCACGTCAGCCAGTGACTCTTCCAGCGCCACGAACTCCGCCCGTAACGGCGAAGACATCTCAAGCCACACCACCACCGACAACACGGGAATGATCAGGTTCAACGTCAGCCGCATACTGCGAGTTCCTCAATCCAGTAGTTCCAATATCTGCGGTACACGTGGGCATTATCAGGATAACGCAATCGGGGTGAAGGAGACACGGAAAAGCAGGGGGACGAATGACGAAACCAGAATGACGAATGTCGAAGGAATGACCAATGCCCAAATCCGAATGAGTAAGAGGAGTCGTAATCCCCAGCGCGTCTTCGCAACATCAGCCCCATTCGTTCGAACGACATTCGCCATTCCCCGCGTCCCCCCAAACTCGCCCTTCCCCCTGGTTCAGATTTTCCCTACACTTTGCGCCAAGTAGCACAAAGGGAAATTGCGCTACTTGCGTAAGGAGATCCGAACCTCAGACTGCTGTCGAGGTTCGCTGTGCAGAGCAGGAGGGAGTCTGCCGTGCCGTTAGAGCCATTCCGTTTTTTACATGCTGCGAACCTCTATCTCGACCACCAACTTCGCGGAGTTGGTCCGGTTGCTGATCACCTGCGCGAGCCCCTGGAACAAGCCACGCTGCTCGCTTGGGATCGGATCGTCGAGACCGCCATTACTCGCCAGGTGGACTTCGTGTTGCTGGCGGGCAATTCGTTCGATGCCGCCGACCACAGCCTGACCGCGCAGGTCATGCTGGTACAAGGGTTGGAAAAACTCGCCGAACACGACGTGCCCGTATTTATCGTCCCTGGCATCGCCGACCCCGATATGGCCTGGCGACTGGGAATGGCACTCCCCGACAACGTGACCCGCTTCGGTGGCGAACTCGGCGAACCGGTCAGCCTTTCCCGCGACGGCCGCAGATTCTGCACGATTCATCATGTGATGGCTAACACTCGAGACCTCAATTCAAACGATGGCAACGGCCTCGATGAGCTAGCCGTCTTTGCCCCCCAATTCGGTCCCGACGAGTGCGGTCCCTTTGATATCGCACTGCTCGAATCGATCACCAACGACGCGGCATTGGCACCGGAACTCCAAGATTCCGATTCGAACTCCGCAACGCGGCGAGGTCGCTCGGCATTCGATCGTCCCGCCTTCGATCCCACTCTTGTCGCCCAATGCCCGATTGAATACTGGGCTTTAGGAGACGGTTCCCATCGCCAGTCGTGGCGCGTGGGCCGTGGCTTGGCCCACGCACCGGGTGGCACTCAAGGTGTATCCCCGACCGACACCGGCACGATGGGTTGCACACTGGTCGAAGTCGAAAGCGATGGCCGGGTTCGCGAATCGTTCATTCCCACGGCCCGCGTCCGCTGGGAAGACGTCACCGTCTCCGTTCCCTCACAAACCACGCGTGAGTTCGTCATGCAGCAACTGCGTAACGGGCTCGACGCCATCCCCCGAACCACACACGACGAACTGTGGCTGGTTACCTGGCACATCACCGGTTCCGGCCGCTTCTATGACGAGCTGCAAGATCTCGATTGTGCCCGGAGACTCTGGAGCGATGCCCTGCAGTCAATGGGAGGATCCTCACCGCAATTTCAGCTGCGGCGAATCCAATACTCAAATCCCACGGAAGACCAACCTGGTCTGGATTTCTTGTCGCAAGAATATGCCCGGCAACTGGCCAGCTGGTCGACAGCCCCCCACCTCGCCGAGCAACTCATCGCCGCATCGCCCCTGGTCGACACCCCCTGGGCGGGGCGGCTGAAGGCCGTGCTGGCTGACGTGAATCCGCAAGATGCCATTCAGGAATCACATCGCCTGGGCTGGGCCTGGTTAAAGAATGGCATTTGACCGGCTCATGGGATGCGTGCAAGAACGCACGGAAATGAACTTAGTAGGGCCATGAAAAATTCCAGGTGATCCCGGCGGCATAAGCCCCGAATTTATCCTGATGTCACAAATTGAGGGGGATGGCGCCACCCGGCTCACCCAGCCCCCGAACGCCTCGGAAGGAACCCGACACCAGTGCGAAGTCGATGCTCAAAATCAGGATTGAAGGCCACGGGCAACAACAGTGCTCGTCCACAATCTGCAAGCTCGCGCCACACTGGCATCCATCCTCAAGGCAACACGACACACGCTGTCTGAATGTGAAGGAGCACCCCGCAATGCGCATGACCGACCTGCATGTGGAACGCTTTGGCGTCTGGCAAGACCTCCATTTGCCGCTGCCCGAGTCAGGTTTGAACATTCTGTACGGCCCCAACGAAGCGGGCAAAAGCACGTTGATGCGATTCGTGCGCGCGATGCTGTACGGCTTCCCCGTGACGCGTTCCGCGGACGGATTGGCTCCCATCCAGGGGGCTCATGGGGGGATGGATTTCGAGCATGATGGCCGCCGTTTCCGCTTGCAACGCAATCACAATCCCCACTCACGCGGCGACTTATCCATCACCAGTATGGATGCTCGACCAGCCTCGCCCGCGTTGCTGGAAAACATTCTGAATGGCGTCGAAGAACCCATTTTTGAAAAAGTCTTCGCCATCGGTCTGCGCGAAATCCAAGAACTCGGCACCCTTCAAGACGGCGAGGTCGCCGACCGCATCTATGGGCTGACCCTGGGACCCGACGGCCAGAAGTTGATTAACTCTGCCGAACGCTTCCGCCTGCAACAGTCCAAGTTGCTTGACCCCAACTTAAAATCGGGCCGCCTGGTCGAGTTACTCAACCGCTACGACGCCGTCAATTCCGATCTCCGCAATCACGATAAACGGCTGCGGCACCATCGCGAACTGTGCCGCGAACGAACCCGTCTCGAAACCGAAATCGCCGGTCACAAGCAACAGCAAACACAACGCCAACAAGAGCTGCGTGGCAATCTGCTGATGCAGCGAATTTACGGTCCCTGGAAACGGACCCAGGACTGCGAACAAGAGCTCCGCGAACTGAAGATCGTCCAAGATTTTCCTGAGCGCGGCATCGAACGTTTACAAAAGCACGACAAGGAACTGGCCGACGCCGTCGCGTCTCGCAACCAACTCCTCAACCTCGCCCGCACCGCTAAGTCCCAAGCGGCCAAACTCCGACTGCCCGTCGAGTATCGCGCCCACGGTCCGTCCATTCAGGGGCTGCTCGATCAACGCAACTGGATTCGCCAGGTCCAGGACAAAGTCGCCTCGCAACAGCTGGAAATCGAACCCATCAAGCGTGAGCTCGAAAGCCGGTTGCAGATCCTCGGCCCGGCCTGGTCCCCCAAGCGGCTCGACACGTTCGATACGACCCCCGCGGCCCACTTTCGCCTCGTCAGTGTGGCTCGTTCCTTCCGGGCCACCTTGGTGCGACGCGCCAAATCCAAACGTTTGATCAAGCGTCTGGAAACCCATTGCAACGAACAAACCGACGCCATCTTAAAGGGCATGCTGCAGCACAATGTGGACGCCCTGGATGAAGGTCTGGCCACCACACGCAAGCAACTGACGAACCTCGAACAACTCGGCAAACTGAAGGTTCAGCACGCCGAGTTCCAGCAACGCCAGATCAGCCTGGATGAAGAACGTGAACGGTTGGAATCGCGAATGATTCTGCCGCCGTGGGTCTATTTCGTCCTGATTCTGTTCGGCATCACGGGAGTGGGCTTGCTGCTCTACGGACTCAACACGGGCCTGCAACTGACGCAAGTCGTGGGGGCCGTCTACACGCTCTTGATCGTCACCTGCACCGGAATTTGCTGGGCCATCAAGAACTATTTCGAACACGAAACCCAGCAGCGTCTCGCCCACGTCAACTCGCTGACCGATGGCAACCTGCGCAAGATTCGCGACACACACCAAAACACACGGCAACTCATTACCCCCGATCTGCTGGCCTTCAACAGCTCACTCGGCAACACGGCAGAAACTTTCTCCGAAGCCGAACTGATTAAGGAACTCGCCCAGCGCAGCACTGACCTGGAACGCCTCAGCGGTGACGAGCAGCGACTCAATTCACGCCGTAAAAAGCTGAATGATTTGCGAGCCCAAATGCAGCATCGCGAGCGGGAAGTCGGGACCGCCCGGCAAAGCTGGCAAGAGCTGCTGACGCACCTCGGTTTCTCCCCGACGGCAGGGATTGAAGAAGCCTTCGAAACCTGGAAGACTGTCGTCGAAGCCTGCGAACTCAAACAGCGATTTGACGCTCTGCAACGCGACCATCAACAACAAAAGTGGATCGTTCATTCCTACGAACAACGCATCTGCGAAATCGGCAAACGGCTGCACAACGTGGCCATCGAACCGGTCAAAGCCTGGGAATATCTCAAGAGCTGGGAGCAGCAACTCACCGCCCACGCGGCCAACCGCCAGGAACGACTTCGCCTCAAACGCGAGACCCGCGTCCGACAGCGCGAAGCCAGCGAATACTATGCGTTGTCGCAGGACATCAAGACCCAGCGGGCCGCGTTGCTGGTTCAAGGAGGCGCCTCCAACCACGAAGAATTCACCACCCGCGCCGAGCAATCCGAACGTCGCATCGCGCTGCTAGAGCAACTCAACGAAGCCCGTATGGAAGTCGATCGCGCCATCGGCAACGATCGTGATTTGACGGTGGTCGAAGAAGACCTGCAAACCTACCAACCGGCCAAGATCTCGCAACGAGTTGAAGCTCTCAAGCAAGAGCTCACCAATCTCGATCGCGAACTGCTGCAGACCTACGAACAACTCGGCAGCTTGAAGTACGAAATCAAACAACTGGAATCCAACCGCGACTCCAGCCGCCTGCGTTTCAACCGCGAACAGATTGCGGCCGAACTGCATACTGCGGGCGAAGAATGGCTGGCAACCGAACTGGCCGGCCACGGCTTACACGGACTCCGCGGCCACTTCGAACGCACCTGCCAACCCGTCACCCTGGCTGACGCCTCACGGCATCTGCAGCGACTGACACTAGGAAAATATCGCAACGTCTGGACGCCGCTCGGCGAACGGCAATTGCGGATCGACGACGACCAGAACCGCACACTGCGGGTGGAACAACTCAGCCGCGGCACCCGCGAACAACTCTTCCTCGCCATCCGGTTAGCCCTCGTCGAAGAGCTTGCCCGGCAGGGGACCCGATTGCCGATGGTCCTGGACGACGTCCTGGTAAACTTCGATCAAGAACGCTCTGAAGCCGCGACGGAAGTCCTGCGTGACTTTGCTCAAAAGGGCTATCAAGTTCTGCTCTTCACCTGTCACCGCCACCTGGCAGAACGAGCCGAAACCCAGGGCTTACAACCGATCTGGCTCCCCGGAAAAGAAACCCTCCAAGCCGCCGCCGAGCGTCTAGCCGGGTGATCCAACACCGACAGGGGTCGGGTGTTCAAACTTCAAAATTGGCCAACCAACCAGCCGTCCATCCAGTGATCGCGGTCAGGCCAATTTTGAAATTTGCTGACTCTACCGGATTGCAGGTGTGGTTTTTCGTC
>JAZKFE010000220.1:0-6049 GCA_040386595.1 Planctomycetota bacterium
GATTCGAATCACCTACGCCTTCAAAATCTCTTTCACAATGCGGCTGGGTTGCTTGTCGATCAGGGACATTTCCTGCTGATTGCGGGTGAAGACCAACTTCGTCGGATCGAGACCAAACAGGTGAAACAGCGTCGCGTGGTAATCGCTGTGCGTCACCACATCAGTCACGGCATGATGGCCGAACTCATCGGTGGCCCCGTAGACCATGCCCCCCTTGACGCCTCCGCCGGCCAGCCAGCTGGAGAACCCGTAGGTATTGTGATCCCGGCCGACTTTCTCTGGACCAGCATCATTCTGAATGACCGGCAGACGTCCCATTTCTCCGCCCCAATGCACCAGCGTACTGTCGAGCAGCCCACGAGCTTTCAAATCTTTAACCAACGCGGCCGCCGGTTTGTCCGTTTTCTTGCAGGCGGCGGGCAGGGCGGTGCGAATCGAACCGTGGTGATCCCAAAGCTGATACCGCGTATAAATCTGGACGAAACGAACGCCTCGTTCCACCAGCCGCCGGGCGATCAAACAGCGTTCACCGTATTCCTTGGTGGCTGGCTCATCGATGCCGTACATCTGCTGAGTCGCTTGTGACTCCTGGCTGATGTCCATCGCTTCTTTCGCGGCCGATTGCATGCGTGCGGCAAGTTCATAGCTGGCGATGCGGGCCTCAAGGTCTAACTCACCCGGATGCTTCGCCAGATGCTGCTTGTTCATTTGCGACAAGAAGGAGAGATAGCGTTCTTGCGGAGCACCCTTGACCATGGGGGGCGGGTCGAGATTCAAAATCCGCGGTTCAACCGGGCGCACAACGGTGCCTTGATACAACGACGGCAGCCACCCGTTCGACCAGTTTTGGACGCCCAACACCGGCAGTCCGTCAGGATCAGTCAGGACGACGAATGCGGGGAGGTTCTGGCTTTCAGTCCCCAGCCCGTAAGTCATCCAGCTTCCCAGTGACGGCCGATTCGAAATCGCCTTGCCCGTGTTCAACGCGTCGATTGATTGACCGTGATTGTTGACGCCGGTGTGCATGGACCGGATGACGGTGATGTCGTCCACGATCTCGGCGAGGTTCGGCAATAATTCCGAGACATCGGTCCCTGACTGGCCATACTTGGCAAACTTCCACGGGCACCCCAGCACGCGAGAACTGGCCTGCGCCGCGTTGTCGTACTTGATATCGCCAGGAAACGGCTTGCCGTCCAATTCATTCAATTTTGGCTTCGGGTCGAGCAAATCGACGTGGCTCGGCCCCCCCTGCATGAACAGGGAAATCATCGCCTTCGCCTGTGGTTCAAACGGAGGTTTTTTGGGCAACAGATCGTACTTGGGCCGCTCCAATGCAGGCTGAGCCGGCGCCCCATAAAGAGGATCCTGCTGCATCATCCAGGCGAGCGCGAGCGACCCGACACCATACGTAGCAGAACTCAACAGTTCGCGGCGTGACAGGGGAGATGATGGCTGCATATTGGAATTCCTCGACACATTGTTCGGGGGCATTATGGGCACTGATCGTTGAGCAAATCCCGCGACAGAGAGCAGAGCTTCATCCTCTCTCTGATGGAAATATTCACTCAATTAATCGACGTACAAAAACTCATTCGAACTAAACAGGGCCTGGCAAAAAGTCGTCCGCGCCCAGACCAACGGATCTGGCTGCTTTGCTGGATCAGTCTCCTTTGTCGGCACGGCGCTGAAGTTGGCAATCTGCTCTGTGAAGAATTGCTGGGCCGCCTGCTGCTCTTCGGCACTGGGAGCCCGATTGAAAGCCAGCTGCCATGCCAGTTGAATCTGTGCGGTTTGATCGGCTCCCGCTTCAGTCACCAGCCTCGCAGCCAATAGCTTCGCGTTTTCCAGCACGAAGTCACTGTTCATCAACATCAACGACTGGGGCGTCGCGGTCGACACATTGCGTGAGGTACAGTTCGGATCGAGCGTCGGCAGATCGAATGTGTCGAGCATCGCCAGCGGACGGCTACGGCGAACCTGCACGTAGACGCTGCGACGATATTCTTCGCCCTGCATGGGGATGATCGGACCAGGGCGGTTCTCGCCGTTCTTGTTTTCAATGCCGACGACGATCTGGCCCACGTCATCTTCCATGACGGGGACGGCACTTCCAAACTGCCGCAAATTGAGTTTTCCGTTCACGGCGAGAATCGTATCGCGAACCGCTTCGGCTTCCAGTCGCCGCACCGACATGCGAGCCAGTAACCGGTTGTCCGGATCGGCGGCTTCCAGAGCGGGATTGCGTTGCGAAGATTGGCGATAGGCGGCAGAAGTCATGATCAGCTTGTGCACTCGCTTCAGCGTCCAGCCGTGCGCCATGAAGTCGTCCGCCAGCCAGTCCAGCAATTCGGGGTGTGTCGGGCGTTCACCCAAGAACCCAAAATCACCGGGCGTTCCAACTAAGCCTTTACCAAAGTGCAGCATCCAGACGCGATTTACCAGCACGCGGGCTGTCAGCGGATGCTTGCCGCTGACGAGATGCTTGGCATATGCCAGTCGACGACCCGTCGTCGGAATCGTGGGAGAGGGATCCTTGACCGGGATCGTCACCGGCAGCGAAGTCTCAATAACAGATAGTTCTCCCGGCGGTACGACCTGCTTGGGCTGGTCTGGATCACCGCGATGGAACAAAAATGTCTCGGGCACCTTGCCGGGAATCTCATTCAACAGCGAAACATAATCTTGCAAGGGTTTTGTCGCTCGCTTGTCCGCAGCACGCTTGGCGATGGCCGCCAAATCCTGAAAGGCTGGGGGATCGAACAATTCCAAGGTCCCGGGGTTCACGTCCAGCGTGGGGAAATCTTTGAACAACTGGATCTGCTCGGGAGTCCGCTGAGCGGCCGGCGTCTTATGAGCCACGCGTGCCGCTTCCCGCTTGTCTTCAGCAAGTTTTGCAATTTCCTTGTCAAAGTTCTTCGCGATGTATTCTTCCTGCTTCGTCTGGCGCTCCTTGTCGATCGCCACGGCTTCCGCTTCGACCTTCTCGGCAATGCCCCGGTTCGCATCCGACATCAGCGAGACTAACCGCGTCGTCGGCTTACGCCACTCCTTAAAGTTTAAGGCCGGTTCAAAAATGGCTCGCAGGCGATAATAGTCAGTCTGCAGGATCGGGTCGTAGCGATGATTGTGGCATTCCGCACAGCCCACCGTCAGCCCCAGCAATGACGTCGAGACGACTTTCAAGGTCTCGGAGATGACCGAATTTCGAGCAACCTTGTCATTCGTGGCTTCTGTTCCGTCCACGGGAGTGCGCAAGAAACCAGTCGCGGCCAGCAACTCTTCTTGTTCGGGTTTGAGCACCGCAGCCATGTTCCACGGCACGAGTTCATCACCCGCCATTTGCTCGATGACGAACCGGTCATACGGCATGTCGGTATTCATGGCGCGAATGACCCAGTCGCGGTACTTGTAAGCAAACTTGCGAACTCGATCCGCTTCGTCATAGCCGTCTGAATCGGCGTAGCCCGCGACGTCCAGCCAATGCCGTCCCCAACGCTCACCATATTGCGGAGATTCCAACAACTGGTCGAGCAATCGGTCATAGGCATCGGGGGCCGTATCAGCGACGAACTCGGCGACTGCTTGAGGGGTCGGCGGGAGTCCGGTTAAATCGAAATAAGCACGGCGAATCAGGACGCGTTTGTCGGCTTCTGGAGAGAACGACAAACCCTTCTCTTCCAGCTTGGCGAGCAAGAACGTATCGATCGGAGTCGCCACCCGTTGGCTCTCTTTCACGACGGGCAGAGCCGGTCGCACGATCGGTTGGAACGACCAGAATTTTTTCTCTTCGGCCGTGATATCGATCGAAGTCAAATCACCTTCCGGTTCGGGAGCAGCTGTCACGGCACCCTGGGCGATCCAGCGCTCCAGAATCGCGACTTCTTTTTCCGGAACCAGCTTCTTGTTGGGGGGCATCTCCTTGTCTTTGATGCGCTGCAACAACAGGCTGTCTTCTGGTTTTCCGGGAACGATCGCTTCTCCCGAATCGCCTCCCTTGGCAATCAAACGCCGCAGCCGTAGATCGAGCTTTCCTTCGAGTTCGCCCCCTTCACCATGACAGTAAAAGCAGTGGGCTTTCAGGATCGGCCGGACGTGCTTCTCATAGGTCAACGGTTCGTCGGCCTGAACGCCAGCGTGAAAGATCAACGACAGCAAACATGCCGTGGGAAGGAACTTCATGTAGGACCTCGCGAGAATCCGGCAGGGCATCTAGGCAGGCATCACGAACCAACGACACGACCATTATCCTTGACCAACAGACCGGAGCAGGGCGGTGTTCGTACAAGGTGGCAGCGTGTCGTCAGCAGTGTGGCAGACCATTCAATTCAACCACACTCTTCAATCAACTTATATTGATATCTTCGTCAATTCGCCAGCATGACTCAAGAGGGCAGATGTTCGGGTGGCCTGAATTTGCAGATTTCCCATACCAACATGGTGCGACCAGACGTAGCCGTTGGATAGCCCAGATTCTCGAATCTGGGTGAGCGCAGCGAACAATGAGGTTCGGGCTCATTCAGGCTCCGAGGTCATTGGGAATCCGGCTCAGCGCATAAAAAAACCCGACTCACAGAGTCGGGTTCGGTATGTATGGGTTGATCCGTGGCCTACTTGAGGTTCAGATCGGCAACAAAAAAGCTGCCATAGGTATGCACGCGGTCCTTCGGATGTAACTCGGCAACCAGCTTCGGGTTATGCTTCAGGATCTCACCCACCTGACGCGGTTTCCCGTCGACGGTGACCCGGACCTTGTTCACATAATCAGTCTGCAATCCGCCGCTGCGCCACAGGATGCGTGTCTTCGGGGCGGCCTGCTCGACGATTGCTTGCCACTCGGCTTCCAGAATGGGGAACCGGTGAGAGCTGAGCCAATCCATGTGGTCCAGCAACACAAAGCGAGAAATCGTCAGATTCTCGGTCTTCAGGCAATCCAAAACCGACGCCGTATACACATGCAAGCGGTCGATCAGCCCACCCTTGAGCTTTTCAAAGTTCTCCTTCTTGACGTACTCGGGGCAACACTCGGGAGTGTATTCCCCGGTCAGATAGACGCGCCAGAAGTAGTTGTCCTGTAGCGGCAGCTTGGTGAAGACCGTCTCAATGCAGTCTTCAATAAACTGTGTGATGCCACCGACGTAAGTGCGGTCGAGATGCTCACGTTGTGCCCGAGGTACCCCGAGGAATGACAACGTCGTATCGCGGCCCACAGCCCAGCGGACAAACCGATTCCAGAAGGCTCGATCCAACGAGCGATCGTAGATTTCCTTCTGCTCGGCAACCGTTTTGGCCGCCAGAATCTGATTGATCGCGGGGCGGACCTTGGCGACGCGGTCAATGTAAAAATTGACGACGCGGGCCAGCGTTCCAGACGTTCCATGAAAATAGAACGAACGCCGCCAACCGGTCCCGGCGAAGAAGCGGATGTAGGTATCCCAGTAATCGCGAGACGCGGGGCTCAGTTCTGGACGTAGGGCATCCCAGTAAACCGATTGATAGTCGGGTAGCCGGCCGCGACCAAACATCGAGAAGAACTGGTCATAGTCGAGTCGGCGAATCGCCGCGATCTTCAATTCCAGCAAGGCGTTCTGGCGAGGATTCATATCCACAGCGTGGACCGCTTTGGGGCTACACAGAGTGTAATCCAAGGCGTTGCAGCCGGCGGAAGTGATGACCATCACCTCGTCTTCCGGGCCTAAGTCCAATGCCACGCGGTCCAGACGGGGGTCTTCCCAGCACGTGTTGTAGACCAGGTTCTTCCCGTGAACGAGTCCGAACCACTTATTGCTGATCCATTCTCTGGCAGTGGGCATCTTTTTCCTCAATCGAGACAACAACAAATCAGCCCGCCATCATTGCCGGGTTGCCTCGGTTTTTCAATGAGGGAACCAAACTGCGACATAACCGTTTGCTGATGGGTCGCGGGCAATTAGCCCTGGAAGGATGCCAGAACCTGGCAGTAGGGGGCAACCCACGAGAGCATTTGTTGACAGAAATTAATCCGCGGGAAGTTTTTTAACGCTTATTCTCAAGGGATCTCGAATTCTCC
>JAZKFE010000221.1:0-3047 GCA_040386595.1 Planctomycetota bacterium
CCAGCAACTTGCCCTTGTTCAGACCATCGACATAAATCACTTCACGGCCGGCGTGCGGCTGATCAAATTTGAGATAGACGCTGAACGGCTCGTGCCGGAACTTGGCAGTCATGGTCTGGCTGACCATCTTGTTCTGGATCAGTTCTTGCTTAAAGAGGACGGCGGAATAATCTTTCACCTCTTCGACGGCCTTCATGCTGGTTGCAGCTTTGACCAGGAAAGGCTTTAAGGGGTGATTGTCAGCGACAGCCTTGGGCAAATTCTTAAGGCTGGCGGTGTTATCGTCGTCATCGAGCTTTCTCGCGACCTTCTCGTTGGGCTTGTTGCGCGGCGGTCGTTTATTACCACCGCCCGCCGCCCACCCCGAAGGCGTGCTCAGGCTACAGACAGTGATTGTCGTCGCCAGGCTGATCGCGATAAACTTTCGAAGCCACTTTTGCGACCAGCAACGTCGCCAGTTTGTTTGCGTCTTACGCATCTGTCGTATCCTCAGCACTGTTTGAAGAGCCTGATCTGTGATCATTTCAGGCACCACAATTCTCGCGGCGAGCACACAATTGTGAATTGCCGGAATGGCAAATTCGCCTGTCTCAGTTATCGACTGGTCACGCGCACGGACCGCAGGACCGTCATCTCGAGGAGGGGAACATATCGCAGACATAAGCGTTGAACCAGCGATGATTACTACAACGCACAAATGCTGTGTGTTTACCGCCCGGCCCGCAGTGTTCGCAATTTAACAATCTTGGCGATCTGAGTCGCCCTCAAATTGAACGTGTTTCTGAGTGTTGTTCGAATTTGAGTGATCACTTCCCTCGCCAGGCAAATCCGCAACAATAGATGCAATGATGGGTTGCGACGACGCAAGCCAGGACTTTCACCGATCCCGTAAGAGAGGCCGTCTCGGGTAACCCATGTTTGGAGAAATTGCACACACCCCGCAGGACCTTCATTTTCGAGTTTTCGGAATTCCCTGCCGAATTCATCCGTTTTTCTGGATCGCCGCGGCGATTTTTGCTTTTCCCTCCAACAATCGTCTGCCGGGCAACCAGATTTTGGGTTTGCTGTTAAGCGGCATTGCGTGCTTGTTCGTCTCGATCCTGGTTCACGAACTGGGGCATGCCCTCTTAATCCGCTGGGCGGGGTTCCGGCCCGAGATCGTATTGCACGGTTTCGGTGGCTATGCCATGTATCAGCCGCATCGATCAATCAGGCCATCCGTCTTGATTGCGATTTCGTTCGCCGGGCCAGCTGCCGGGTTCATCCTTTACGGGATCGTTTGCGGCATTGAGGCTCTGATGCAAGGTTCGCCATTGGGGACGGAGATTGTGGTGCAGGATGCCATTAGTCGGTTGAAGTACATCAACTTGTTTTGGGGATTGATTAACCTGCTACCGATTTATCCGCTCGATGGCGGCCAGATCGCTCGCACCTGGATGTACTCACGCTGGGGAATTAACGGAGTGCGGCAATCGCTGGTGATTTCGATCGTCACCGCGGGGGGAGCGGCCCTCTGGTTCTACCAAACCGGTGGCAATCAACTCTTTAGCCTGCCGGTCATGTTATTCGGAATGCTATGTTTCGAGAGCGTGCAAGCGTATCAAGCCATTGGACGTCGTTGAGATCCCAGAGCGTGCCCGGGCTGAGATGGCGGAATTCTTGATCAGCGCTTAATCTGAGCTGATCGAATTTCCAATTCTGTTGAGGGAACATCTGTCGGGAAAGCAGCGCGCTCATGGCTAACGATACGGCGTTTCAATTTGCGGCCTCCAATATCCGATTTGGCAGCGGGTGTACTCGAGAAGTCGGCTTCGACTTGCAGGATTTGCGAGTCAAACGGGTGCTGGTGGTGATTGACCCGGCTCTGGTGAACTTGCACCCCGGAATCACCGTGCGTGCGGCACTCGACGAGGCCGGGATTGATGCCGTCTTCTTCGATCAGGTTGAGATCGAACCGACCGATGTCAGTTTTCAAGCGGCCGCAAAAGTGGCCTTGGAAGGCGGGTTCGACGGGTTTGTCGCGGTCGGCGGCGGCAGCACGATTGATACCGCTAAGGCGGCGAATCTGTATTCCACGTATCCCGCCGATTTCCTCGATTATGTGAATCCCACCATCGGACGCGGCAAGCCGATCCCGGGACCGTTGAAGCCGTTGATTGCCATTCCTACGACTGCTGGAACCGGTAGCGAAACGACCGGAGTGGCCATCTTCGGTGATGTGAAACGGAACGTGAAAACGGGCATCTCACATCGCTTCCTGCGGCCGACCCTGGGGCTCGTCGATCCCGACAACACGCGGACTCAACCCGCAGCAGTCGCGGCGTCGGCAGGGCTGGATGTGCTCAGCCACGCCTTAGAATCGTACACGGCGATTCCTTACACGGCTCGAGTCCGCCCGAACAAACCGTCTGAACGAACTGCCTATCAAGGGACCAACCCGATCAGCGATATCTGGGCATTGAGGTCCCTGGAACTCGTGGCGGAATTCTTGCCCCGAGCGGTCGCCGACATCACCGATGACGAAGCTCGCGGGCAGATGCTGCTGGCATCGGCGTTTGCCGGAATTGGGTTTGGCAGTGCCGGGGTGCACCTGCCGCACGCGATGGCGTATCCCGTGGCCGGAATGGTGCGAGATTTCCATCCGGCAGGCTATGCGACCCCCGACGCCCTGATTCCGCATGGCATGTCGGTGATTCTGAACACACCGGTCGTCGTGCGTTTTACCGCTCCTGCGTGTCCCGAACGCCATCTCCGAGCGGCCGCCGCCCTGGGAGTCGATGTCGCCGGGAAACAGTCTGCGGACGCGGGAGAAATCCTGGCCGATCGGATTTTGTATTTTATGCAGCTGCTAAAGATGCCTCGTGGCTTGCAGGCGGTCGGCTATTCTGATGCCGACATCCCCGAGATGATCCAGGGGACGTTGCCTCAAAGTCGCATCACAAAACTCTCACCACGCCCCGCCGGTGAAGTGGAGCTAGGTGAACTGTTTCACAACTCGATGCAGTTGTGGTAGGCCGCGAATGGAATGAGGCCCAATGCGGTATGGG
>JAZKFE010000222.1:0-12276 GCA_040386595.1 Planctomycetota bacterium
GGGCTTGGGGACTTCTTCAAAACGTTACCCCAGGGCGTTGCCCTGGGCTGACCTAGTGCGCCCCTTTGGGGCTGAAATTCAACGAACAACACACCAAAATTCGAAAGGGCCACATCCTCAATTAGATCAAATCTCCCTACCCCTGGCCTCACCCTCCCAAGCAATATTCTCATCGTGCCCCTGCACCAACATTAATACCCGGAATCGGTACTCGCATCCCGGAAGAACCCGCTGTCTGCCGGTGCCTGATAATGCACGTCGAGCAACGGCGATTCTTGAACCTGCCCTTTGGCTTTCAGCGATCGCAGCCCCAGATCCAACATGGTACTCGTCAGCAACGTCCGCTCAATAGGATACGGGGCCCGGCCGTTGTGAATGAACTGTTCGATATGGTACGTCAGCGGATTGAAGAACTTGGCCCCCGGAGCTCCCGGCAGGTCGAAGTACGTCGCCAACGGCTCGCGAACACCGTCAACTCGACCGGCAAACGCCAGATCCGAAGTCGCTTCAATCAGGTTTAACACGGCCCCCTTGGTGCCGTCACGATACTCGATGATCAAGGCCATCGGGTCACGGACAATTTCGCGAATCGGCCCGACATTCGAGGTCGGGCAGCGCGACAACGCCGCATACAACAGATCCCACGACCACACCCCGGCGTCGCCCGCTTCCCAGACGGCCGCGCCACGAATGGCGCGGACTGATTTTACGCCAGTCTCACCGCCGACACGTCGCTCGAGCATGCATTGCAACACTTCCAGAATATGGAAGAGATAAATTTCAACGGGCCCGCGTTCGTATCCAAATACCGCCAGCCCCTCTTTAAAGCGCGTCTCCAACGGCGGCTCCAGCACGGGAATGCGCCAGGTCACCGGCAGAGACGACCCGGCCATCAGCGGAAAGCCCATCTCGCGAGCCGTCGCCACCATCTTATGGGCCAGTTTGTGGTCGTAAGACAGATGCTTGTCGACAAACACCGGAACCGTGCGGCCACTCTTCCGGAAGACGTCGACGATCTGTTCGAACAGCTGATAGCGCGGATACAGGATCTGGCCGAACTCATTGAGCGGATAGTCGCCATGCTCACAGATTAAGAGCACCGCATCGACGTCCAAACCCTTCTCGCCCCCCAGTGCCTCAGCCACCGTGCGGCTGAGCTCCACCTTGTGGGCGGGAGCATCGATCTTGCTGAGATCATCCGTCGGATACTGATCGTTATACATCCGCACGAGCTGCAATTGCGGCTGATAATGAAAGCCGTCCCGCATGTAGCCATACAGGATTCGGCCTTCAATGTGATAGGCGTGCGACCGAAACCGGTAGATGGAATTCACCCCGGCGACTCGCAGCTTTTTCCGCGGTGCCGGCACAACGGCCCCCTGAGTCGCGCCCGGTTCGGCTGCCGCAGCTGCCGCTGGCAACAGTGATGCCGCCGTCAATGCGGAACCGGCACCCAGGAACTGGCGGCGAGAGACGTCGTGGGACATAGCATGCCTTCCATCGTCAAAATCGGGAGATCAAACCATCAACGCGGTCGTTTCTGGGAAACCATACATCAAATTGAAGTTCTGCACGGCCACGCCCGCTGCACCTTTCAACAAATTATCCAGGCACGCCACGATGACGGGCTGCTGACGATTCATGCGCACGGTCACGTCAAAATAGTTCGTGAACGACGAATCTTTGGTCGCGGGAAGATGATCACACACCCGGACGAACGGTTTTCCAGCATAAAATTCGCGGTAAATCGCCAGCAATTCGGCTTGTGTCGCCGGCTGCTTCAATCGCGGGTAAATGGTGGCGAGGATCCCGCGATCCATGGGGACCAAATGCGGCGTGAAGGTCACTTCCACATTCTGACCGCCGACGTCACTCAGAATCTGTTCGATTTCCGGCTGGTGTCGATGGGTCCCAATCCCATACGCACTGAAACTCTCATTGCATTCGGCGTACAACGTACCGAGCTTCGGAGCCCGGCCAGCTCCACTGACACCGCTCTTGGCATCGACCACAATCCCCGTCGGTTCAATCAGCCCGCGAGCAATCAGCGGTGCCAACGAGAGAATCGACGCACTGGTATAGCAGCCCGGATTGGCAATCAAATCGGCCTTCGCAATGCGTTCGGTCCCGAGTTCCGGCAGGCCATAGACGGCCGTTTTCAACCGTTCCACGTCGGTGTGGACGTGCCCGTACCACTTTTGGTACACCGCGGGATCTCGCAACCGATAGTCGGCACTCAGATCGACAACCCGCTTGCCCCCGGCCAACAAATCGGGCACGACGGCCATGCTGGCGACATGCGGCAAGGCACAGAATACGGCGTCGGCCCGCTCACAAACCTGTTGTGCGTTCAGATCTTCGCACTTCAGATTCAGGCGACCGTACAAGCTGGGGTGGACTTGATGGATCGGCGGAGAACCTTCCTGACGGCTGGTCAGAGCGGTGATTTCGACGTGCGGATGTCGCAGCAGAATTTTAATCAATTCGAGCGCGGCATAACCTGACGCTCCCAACACAGCAACCCGGACCATGATTTCGCGTTTCCTGTCTCAATTCTTGACTGACATTCCCAGCCACCGCATTTTAGAATCTTACCTCGTCAGATTCACCTCTGATCACGGCAACGTCCCAATTTGGACAAAACCGTTGCCGGAAGGGACACCAACAGAACTGAATGGTTCAATCCATCTCGCCAGGAGGCGGTTTTCAGAAAAGATTGCACCACGGTGACACTGAGGTCACGGAGAGGAACAAAAGAAGGAGGTTTTTAGCCACGGATTGACACAGATTGAACACGGATTGGATCATCCCTTGCGAAAGTCACATCCAAAGATTCGCCTCAATTTTTTGTCAGTTGATAAACGGAGCCGTATATGAGGATAGGATTTCAAATCCTCGATTCGGATTGACTCAACGATTGCAACGTCGAGCTAGGATGACCCAATCCGTGTTTGATCCGTGTGAATCCGTGGCTAAAAAACTCCTTTCTCCTCTTCTTGATTTCAGTGTCTCTATGGTGCAAATTCTTCAGAGAAACCCCCGACGGCCGAACTGGTCGCCAATCAAATCAACTGTTAAGCTCCAAAACTGTGTGTCAGGCCATCAAATCATCAGACAATGAGGAACACCACCGTGCGGCTCGCAACATTGGAAACGGCATCTGGGAAAAAAGTCACCGGCGTAGGAACAGGCTCTGCGGCAGGAAAGTATGTTGATCTGCACGCGGCCGACGCCAGCCTCCCCACCTGCCCCAAGGCCCTGCTCGCCCTGCCCGACGGTTTAACACGTGCCGCGGCAGCTCTCGACAAGGCCCAGGCGGCCGGCAACTTCATCGAAGGCCGCCTGCTGGCTCCGATCCCCATGCCCGGCAAGGTCATCTGCATCGGCCTGAACTACCGCGACCACGCCGAAGAAAGCGGACTGCCGATTCCGACCGAACCGGTCTGCTTCAGCAAGTTTTCCAGCGCCGTCATCGGACCCGAAGCAGCCATTGTGGTTCCCAAGGTCGCTCACAAGGTCGACTACGAAGCCGAACTCGTCGTGGTGATTGGCAAACGCGGGAAGAACATTCCCCGCGAAGAAGCCATGAGCTACATCGCCGGCTACACCAACGGCAACGACATTTCCGCTCGCGATTGGCAAATCGGCCGTCCCGGTGGCCAGTGGCTGCTGGGCAAAACCCCCGACACGTTCGCTCCCATGGGCCCGCACCTCGTGACCCGTGACGAGATCACTGACCCGCACCAGTTGCAGATTCAACTCCGCCTGAACGGCGAAACCCTGCAAAATTCCAGCACCAAAGAACTCATCTTCAAGCTGGACGAACTGATTGCGCATCTGTCGCAGCTGATCACTCTGGAACCCGGCGACGTGATCTTCACCGGCACGCCCCCAGGCGTCGGTGCCGCTCGCAAGCCCCCGATCTTCATCAAGGACGGCGACGTCACCGAAGTCGAAATCGCCGGCCTCGGCGTGCTGAAGAACTCGGTCATCGCTGAAGCGTAAGCCGATCGATTAACGAAGACTAAATCTCACGCAAAGGCGCGAAGGCGCAAACATCACTGACATCAACTTGGTTTGATATCTTCTTTGCGCCTTGGCGCCTTTGCGTGAGAACTTCTTAAAAAATCACTCGTCGAACGACGGCTTCAACCGATACAGCATTTCGCCCGCTTTGCGGACCAGCAAAATGCCTTCGTCTTCGCGGTTGGCGAAGGATTCCACGTCGATCGTTGCCGGATCCCGGTAGCCCAGGTTGATCTGTTCGCACATTTCAGGCGAAATCTGTGACGCCAGCGTCACCCGCACACGGCATTTTTCCACGCCGTTTTCAAACACACCGGCCCCTCGCACGTGCGTGGAATGCGCCAGCACGCCGCGTGGGAACTGCTGGAATTTCTCCATTTGTTCCGTGAAATAAGCCCGGCAGTGATAGCCGATCTGCTCGATCGATTCGCCGTGTGTGACGGAAATATGGGCCAGGTGCGGAGCGTAAATAATCAATTCGCCGCCATCGGCCACGACCGGCTCCAGCTTATACATGCACTTGCCGGCCACCCAGAGTTCGTCGTACATCAACGGGGCGCACGACAAGACTTGCTGGAACGGTTTATCGACCCACTGAATATGCACCTGCGACGACAGATCGGACGCCTGATTCCAAGCGGCTTCGGGGGTTCCGTAGAACAACCCGTACAAACTGCAGTCCTTGGCCACGACAAACGCCAGACAGCGACGCTTGGCAGAAATCATCGCCGCCGCACGATCCACCACGGCGCGGACGGGCGTGTGCTTGATGCCAATGATCCCGACATTGCTGATCAACGCGCCCAGCCAATGGAAGAAGTTCAGAATCTCGGCACCGGCGATACCGGGGAAGAAATACTTATTGCCTCCAGAGAAGCCGACGACCTCGTGCGGGAAGACGGGCCCCAGCACCAGCAGCGTATCGTAATTATTCACTAATTTATTAATCGTGACGGGAACGTCTTCTTCCATCAGGCCATTCGAAATCTCTTTCGTATCGGCCTTCGTCAGAGTTCCCAGTTGGACCAACGCTTCCGGGTTGTCCCATTCGTGATTGAAGAATTGGACACTCGCAAACAACCCGGCTCGTTCCGCGGGGCTCACCCCCAGCAGCTCGCAGATCGCCACTTCTGACATCGGGGGATGTGTGCCCAGTGCGACCAGCACATCCAGCTGCTTCACCGCCGAGCGTAACGTCTGAAAGACCGCGTCGAACAACAGCGGCAGCGGCGCGGTGCGGGTGTTGTCGGGGATGATCAACAGCACGCGCTGATCTTGATACTCGCTCGACGTCAGCGATTGAGTGATGATTTGACGCACCGCGTCCGCGGAAAGTGTGGGCAACGTTTCGGCCATGCTGAAATCCTGCGGTAGCCTGACTCTCTGAGTCGGGAGACTTCGAAACGGAACACCCCCGACTCGGAGAGCCAGGCTACGGTGATACGCAACAACCCGGCCAGAAAGTTGGCCGGGCTGCAATGGCAAATCGTCTTGGACTGATTTCTGTGGCGACTTGCGCCGCAGAATTAGGCCTTGAGGAGGCCCTTGGATTCCAAGTAGGCCAACACTTCGTTGGTCAGCTCTTCGATGCCCTTGGTGTTGGCGTCGAGAACCAATTCGGCCTTTGAGGGAGCTTCGTAAGGATCAGAGATCCCTGTGAAGTTCTTGATTTCGCCAGCGCGAGCCTTCTTGTACAGGCCCTTCGGGTCGCGAGCTTCGCACGTTTCAACAGTTGCGTCGACATGCACTTCGATGAACTCGCCTTCGCCCAGCAAAGCGCGAACGGCATCGCGGTCGGCGCGGTAGGGAGAAATGAAGGCGGTGATCGCAATCGTGCCCGATTGCGAGAACAACTTGGAAACTTCGCCAATCCGGCGAATGTTTTCGGCGCGGTCTTCGGCCGAGAATCCCAAATTCTTGTTCAAACCCATGCGGATATTGTCACCGTCCAGGACCACACTGTGCTTGCCCAATTGGTGCAACTTGTGATCGAGGGCGTTGGCGATGGTGCTCTTGCCACAAGCGCTCAGTCCTGTAAACCAGACGACGGCCCCCTTGTGGCCTTTCAGCTGAAGACGTTCGGCCTTGGTCACCTTGTGTTCATGCCACGTCACATTGGTGGCCTTCTGCTCTGTCATTTCCAAATTCTCCTGCTTAACGAGGACATCGCAGCCCAACGGCGGACGTCGCAAAACAAAATACGGAGGCATTCCCCCGAATTGATCAACGGAAACGATGTTAGAGGATCGGTCAAACAGAGGGAAGAGGAGACCTACCAATCGCCCGTTCGCCGTCGTGTGCCCCTCCGATTCGGGCTCTGAACTTCGAATTTCGCGCTCAAAATGTCAGGCGCAGAGACATTCAATAATGTCCATGCGTTTGCTGGCCCCGGCCTGTGGCGGTTGATAGTCTATAGAAAGCACATCTGCTTAATTCAACGTTGAATCCTGCTTGAGGACTGGAAAAACCTAATGCCACGCGCCGCATTTTGGACCACAATTTTCACTGGTGCAGTCTTGCTGGTGGCCTCAAGCTGCCCGGTGATCGCTGATGACTGGATCCGCGAACTGCAGACCAAGGCCGTCGTCCAAGGCCACGCCGATTGGGGTCACTGGGGAATTGATCCGGAAAAATACACCCAATGGAGTTCGCACTCCAATCGATTGATCCCGGTGTATACCTATGGGACCAAAAATGCCGGCACCGGCGTCAATCTGGATAGCTACACCGGGGCGAACAGCCCTTATCGCAGCGAAGCGGAACTCAAGCGGATCTATGGCCGCCTGCCCGAAAAAACGCTGTGCGCTACCGCGGAATACCTCGACCAGACGAACATCTTCGACATTCAAATGGCCGGGGCTGCCGCTGGAAAGAAACACATCTTCCTGGTGATTTTTGACGGCATGGACTGGCAGACCACCCGGGCCGCCGCCATCCAAGCCACACAACAAGTCAAATATACCGAAGGCCGGGGAACCGGGCTGTTCTGGCAGGATTACACCGCAGGCGGGACCACGCAATTCGGTTATATGGTGACGAGTGCCCATAACGAAGGGACCGATATCGACGTCAACACGCAAACGGTGAAAAACCCGGGCGGCAAGATGTTCGGGGGCTACGATCCGCTGCGTGCCGGTTTCACCCCGTGGGACAAACCTGCGTCTCTCGCCTATCTGATCTCGAAACCCGCGACCGAACCCGCGATGCACGCCTACACCGACTCCTCGAGTTCGGCAACCAGCATGACCACCGGCATCAAGACCTTTAATGGTGCGGTGAATGTGGACTACAACGGGGCTCCCGTCGAAACAGCCGCCCATCGCCTGCAGGCCCAAGGCTGGCTGGTCGGTGCGATCTCGAGCGTTCCCATTAGCCATGCCACCCCCGCGTCAGCCTATGCCCACAACGTCGAGCGGGATGATTACCAGGATCTGACTCGCGATCAGCTGGGTCTGAAATCGATTTCGCATCCCGTGACACCGCTGCAAGGACTAGATGTCTTGATCGGTGGTGGATTTGGGTATGTCGACCTGCTTAAGAAGCCTCAAGGGGACAACTACGTGGCGGGCAACGTGTATCTCACGACGGCTGACCAGAAGGCGGTCGATATCGCCAATGGTGGGAAGTATGTCGTCGCCACCCGCGAGCCCGGGGTTCCCGGCGCGGCCAGCTTGCAAGCGGCTGCCACCAAGGCCGCCACCGAAAATCACCGCCTGCTGGGCTTCTATGGCAATGGCAAGTACAGCGGTCACCTGCCCTTCACGACGGCCGACGGCGACTTCAAACCCGCCATCGGACGCAGCAGCAAGGCTGAGGAATATTCCCCCGCCGATCTCACCGAGAACCCCACTTTGGCCGAAATGACCAAGGCGGGAATTACCGCCATCGCCCGGCCCAACCAGAAATTCTGGCTGATGGTCGAAGCGGGCGACGTCGACTGGGGCAACCATGATGACAACCTGGACACTTCCATCGGAGCCGTCAAGAGCGGTGACGCCGCCATCAAAGTGATCACCGACTGGGTCGAACAACACAGCAACTGGGACGAATCATTGATGATCGTCACGGCCGACCACGGCCATCTGCTGGTTCTCGACAAGCCCGAAGCGCTGATCACCCCGGCGATCCCAGCGGCGACATCAGATAAGTAGTCCGAGACGGCCTAAATAACCTTGCGTAGTTCTGGCACAGGCCTCGTGCCACTGCTTTGCGACCGTACTCGATCGTTAAGCAGTGCCGGTAGTCACCTTGTACTCACTCCGTGACAGACGCACCTCGACCGCACTGCTTAACAACTGAGTACAGTCGCAAAGCAGTGGCACGACAATTGTTTGGGAAGTGGATCCCAAATTTCAGCGGTGACAAAGCACTGGTGTCGGTTCGAGATTCGAATGCAACTCTCATTGATTTGCCGGAAAGGTCCTCTGAAATCTCCACGTTCAGAGGACCTTTCGCTTTCTTGGTGACTTCTGGGTGCCCCGAGAAGAACTCTGGCGGCCGCTTTGCAGAACGGGGCCGTTCTGCAAAAATACGCCGCATGAGCGAACTTGATCTCTACGATTACCATCTGCCGGAAGAACTGATTGCTCGCGAACCGGCCACGCAACGTGAAGGCGCACGGCTGCTGGTGCTGCATCGGGACAGCGGTCGCATCGAACATCGTACCATCGCGGACCTGCCCCAATTGCTGCAGCCGCAAGACCTGATGGTCTTGAACGATACCCGCGTTCTCCCCGCACGCCTGGTCGGCCGCCGGGCCACGACGGGGGGCCGCTGGGAGGGCTTGTTTCTCAAGTCACCTCAACCCGGAACCTGGGAGGTGATTGGCCAGACCCGCGGCAAATTGCTGCCCCATGAAGACCTGATCGTGCCCCTCATCAACGCCGAGGTCGACGATCCTGCCGCGGCATCTGAGCTCCGGTTAAAACTGGTCGAACGCTTGCCCGATGGGGGCTGGCTGATGCAACCGAATTTGCCCGGTTCACACGTCGAGTTGCTCGGGAAATTCGGGCAGGTGCCACTCCCGCCATACATGGAACGGGATTCGGCCACCGCAGCTGATCGCGAACGGTATCAAACGCTGCACGCCCGGCATCCCGGTTCCGTTGCCGCCCCCACCGCCGGCTTACACTTCACCCCAGAACTCCTGGCAGCGTGTCGCGAGCGGGGTATTCACGACACCTATGTGACCCTGCATGTCGGGCTCGGAACCTTTCGCCCGATCTCCGTCGAGCGACTCGCAGAGCATGTGATGCACTCGGAATGGTGCGAAGTGGGCAGTTCCACCGTCGACCGCATTCAGCAGACCAAAGCCACCGGCGGACGGATTGTCGCGGTCGGCACCACTTCGGTCCGATCGCTGGAGACCGCCAGCCGCACCGGGCAGTTGACCGCGTTCTCCGGGGACACGCGCTTGTTCATCCAGCCCCCGTATCAATTCCAAACCGTCGACGTGATCCTTACCAACTTCCATCTTCCCAAATCCACGCTGCTGGTATTGCTGGCGGCATTTGTGGGCCGGGAACGATTGCTGGAAGCCTACGCCGAAGCGATCTCAGAGCGTTACCGCTTCTACAGTTACGGCGATGCGATGCTGGTGCTGTAGACCATTTGTGAGCACGCTCGCGAAATCAATTCGCCAAAAATCTCGGTCGCGTTCCATTTTCTTGCACGGAATCGCACCCCGAATCCCCACTAATAAGGGTAAGGGCGACGGGAAGGCGCAGCTCCTGCGGTGCCGCTGGGTCTGGCAGATTTGACAGACTCAGCGGTTCGGCAGGAGCCTCACCCTCCCAGCATCCGTCGATTTGAACTCACCTGAGGAGTGACCGCCTGCTGCGGTCCGGTAGGGAAATTGATTATGCGACTGACATTACGCACGCTGCTGGCCTACCTCGACGATCTGCTCGATCCCGCTCAAGCCAAGGAATTGGGAGCGAAGATCCAGGAAAGCGAAGTGGCCTCGCAACTGGTCTCCAAAATCCGCGACGTGATTCGGAAACGGCGGCTGACAGCCCCGGTCGTCAGCGGCCCCGGCTGCGATCTCGACGCCAATCTGGTCGCGGAATACCTCGATAATACACTGTCTCCGGAAGGGGTCACGGACCTCGAGCGAATTTGCCTGGAATCTGATGTGCATCTAGCGGAAGTGGCCGCATCGCACCAGATTTTGACGTTGGTCCTGGGTGAGCCCGTCGATATCGGCCCCCTGAGCCGCGAGCGGATGTATGCCCTGGGTGACGCGGCGAAAACCACGACGCCAGCCCCTGCGGCCACGGCCGTTTCCCCCAACGCCACGGTGACGATGAAGCCCACGGCAGCAGCTGCGGTGGGTGGACTGGCCCCCGCGGTCAAGCCTGTCGCCGGGTCACGCTTGTCATCCACCACCATTCCCTCTGCCCCCCCGGCCGAGGTGTTGGCAGCAGAACGGAAGCCGGCAGAACCATTTGACCGGACCATCCCCGACTACTTGAGAGCTCCCCCGCTGTGGAAACGTGCTCTGCCCTTAGCCATTGCGCTGCTGGTCGTGGTGTGGCTGGGTGTGCTCTTCACTGATCAAGAGATGCTGAGAAGCATTCTGGGAACCAAAGCGAAACCGGAAGTGGCGCTGGCTGAAACGAATAAAGCCGCAGCCCCGGCCGCAGGACATCCCGCTACCCCAGCGAAGAAAGCGGCCGCGAATATTGAAGAGCAAAATCCGGAGTCGTTAGTCGCGGAAGATTCCGCAGACACCCCGGAGATGACGGAACTCGACGCCCCGGGTGAGCAAGTCGCAGCTGTCAGCAATCCCGACGGCTCCAAACCATCGATCGATTCGCTACCTCCGGCTGATGCCGAAGAGGTCGTCACACCCGCCAAGACCGGCACCGCCACGAAACCCGCAACGGAGGATGATTCATCCCCGTTTAAAGCGCCGGGAACGGCCGTCGCCACCGCTGATACCAAGAACACCAAAACAAAAACTCCCGTCAAACCGGCTCCGGCTGAGACCGTCCCGGCCGTACGTACTAACCCCGCTCAGTACGTCAGCCCCGACGGCATTGTCCTGCATTACGACGCCGACCGTGCCGGCTGGTTCCAACTGCCGCATCGGGCTCATGTGTTTGCGGATGACGCCCTGGCGGTACCAGAACCGTTCGACGCCCAAATCCAGATGGGTCGAGAAAAGCATCGTATGACCGTGATGGGCCCCGCCATCGTTGGCGTCACCGATCCCACAAAAGACGCCCCCATGGGCATCAATTTGCTCCGTGGCCGAGTCATCCTGCAACCGGCCGAAGCCAATGATGCAGCGGCGGGTGGCCCCACGACTCCCTTGAAACTGGCACTTTCCATCCAAGGGGCCAGCTGGCGCTTGGAATTGGCCGATCCGAGCACCCGCTGCGGAATCGAAGTGACTCCTCGCGATCCACAACAACTCGAAGAAGACTTTGGGACACATGGCTGGTCGGGACGTTTGTTTGTGTGGACCGGCTCCGTCAAAGTCACCAACGCCGAGGGTGCCGAACAAACTTTAACCGGACCTGATAGCCTGGTTCTGGCAGCTGATCCAACCAATCCCAATGCCCCTTCCCCGGCGTCGAAAGACGTGCCGAACTGGGATCGCCGCCTGTCGACGATCGCCCAGAAGAATGCCCGTCTGTTTGCCGACGAGTTCAAAGCCGACGAATCGTCAGCTCACGATGCCCTGCTCGGACTCTTAAACAGTCGCGTCTACGCCCTGTCGAAATTGGGGGTCTCGTGCCTGGGACTGATCGGTGATTATGAAACGATGCTGGAAGTGATGGATCGGAACGAGCATCACGAATCACGCGTGGCGGCCATTGAAAGCCTGCGTTCCTGGATCAATCAGGATCCCCAGAACCGGGTGAAATTGAAAGAAACGCTAGCCGCCAAGTTCTACCCGCAAGAAGCCGACGTCATCTATCGCTTGATCTGGGGCTATCAGGAGCAGGATGCACGCAGCAAGCAAACCTCAGAGCAACTGGTCAACTGGCTCGAACACGACCGAGTGGCCGTGCGCGAGATGGCCTGGTACTACATTAAATCGTTAACTAACCGGAAGATGGAAGTGTTTGACGCCCGTGACACGCCGATGCATATCGCGGCCGCCGTGAAAAAGATTCGGCGGATCCTCGATAAAGACGGGACTCTGCTACCACCGCTTCCCAATAGTAAGCCCGTGGTTCCGAACTAAAGTATTTCAAGCAGCATAAGTTTAATCACGCGATAGCCCAGATTCTCGAATCT
>JAZKFE010000222.1:12286-22025 GCA_040386595.1 Planctomycetota bacterium
CTGGGCTATCGCGTTTTAGTTTAAATACTTCGTTAACGAGAAGCAGGGGTCGGGCGTTCCCTGGGACCGGGGGTCGGGCGTTCCAATTTCAGAATTGGCCAAGCCTTCGAAGTGCCTTGTCCCCAGCGGCAAATTGGCCAATTGTGAAATTTGAAGGCTCGACCCCAATCTCGCGCACTGACTTTGTGGTTTGTGAGCGGCACGGCGCTAGCCGCCGGTTGTTCGAATTAGAGAGACTGCAGATCGCCTGGAGTTCCTAGTCCTAGTCCTAGTCCTAGTCCCGAAAGGGACGACAGAATCTAGCCGTGGGCGCAAGCCCGCGGTGTGCGATTTAAATGGGTTCCAAGCCCTGAAAGGGCGACACCGCAAAACCCTCAGAGTGTCGCCCTTCCAGGGCTTTAGATCAATGAAAATACGAGTCCGTAGGCTTGCGCCCACGGCTAGGTTCTGTCGTCCCTATCGGGACTAGATCCCAGCGATTGCGCTATCGAACTCGTCTGTGTCATCTTTTTACACAGGGACTTGCCGCGCAAACCGATAAAGCCTGCTGGGGTCGGGCCTTCAAATTTCACAATTGGCCGAGGGGGCGTTTAAATCACATCACCCCCGAACAACGGCCAATTCTGAAATTGGAATGCCCGACCCCGATCCAAAAAAAGAAGCTGACTCAGAGAGTCAGGCGACTTGGCTTAACCACGACGGCCGCGGGCGGCGCGATAGCCGTACTCGATGGCAAACCAATTCGCGAAACGTTCTCGTTCGCGATAGGTGGTATTGCGAGGGTCATTCAGGTGGCCGACTTCGTGAATCAGGACATTATTCAGATAGAAATCCTTAATCGATTCTTCGGTCCAAGTCAGCGTCCAGTAGCCCTGCTCTTGAGCCCAGGTGGCTCCGAACATGCGGGCTTCAATCTGCTGCGCCGGCTTCGGCGGAACTGAATAAAGTTCGACTAAATTTTTCTCAATCGGATACAAGTACACCGACTGTCCCCATTGCATGCCGTAACAGGGAAAGGTTCGCCGCTTGCGTGTCATGCGACTCAACTGCACGACCTCTAGATCACGCGTGTATCGAACTGGCAATTTCGCCAGTCGTTCGCGAACCTCGGCCTCTGTGACAGGATGGAGATAGTCCACTCCCGCCGGCTGAATGGCCACTCGCAAAGCCCCCTTGCCATGCGGCTCATGCCAGACTTCGGGAGCGTTGAACGGAGTCTCTTCACGACCGCCATTAAAGCGTTGGCGATAGGCCGCCGCCGGTTTGGCCACAACGCGACTCGCGCCATGCCCGGGAAGCTCACGAGCATGGTGGACGGCGGGGTTAAACGGCAAGGCGGTGCGGGAAGACATCGTGGCAAATCACCTCTGGTGGGACTCAATAGGCGCAAGCACGCCCATGAAGCGGTTTTGCGGAGAGGTTCAGCCACGCCTCCTGAGGGGCCGAACGGTGTGGATGTGTGGCAAATCTCAAGACGACATTGCGGAACAATCCATTCCGCTCGACGTCTCACCGCCACACAACAGGCTCACTTTCAATCGGGGAGACCGAAACGTGAGCCTCAATAAATAGTACGCAGGGACCCCACCACTCACAAGGTGTACACCACAAGTGGTGACTTTCCAACCAGTTAGCCCTTCCCCAACAAACAAATCGACAAATGTTGATTTGACACTGTCTCCGGTTTAGGACCGAGGCTCCGTAGATAACCCAAGTGGACCGAAGAGCTTACGGAAGCGGCGCTGACGGAACTCAAATTGCGACTCGAACAGAGACGCCCTGAGCGTTCAGCAAAAATCTTAAAGCATTTCAAGACAGCAGGTTGCGCCATGAAAACCGATTTGGGACTGCAAACAACGAGATTTGCTAAGAAGGGAACAGACGCTCAAGTCTGTAAGTGCGAAGCGATCAGATTGTTCTCTAGGATGGGCATTCCTGCCCGTCTGCATTGGCTTTCAATACGAAGAGACGGGCAGGAATGCCCATCTACAGATCTGCGATCGCACTACGGGGCCACGGCACCGATGTAGGGCTCGGCGAATCCACCGGCGGGAGCATCTCGCTGGGGACTCATTGGCGATGGAGCCAGAAAGCCGGTGTTATCGGGTTCCAGACTGACAAACTGGTACTTCACCGCCGCTTGGCCAGCGGAACCGAAAATTACCAGCTTAGGATCGAGTGCCGGCTTGTCCGTCCAATTGTTTCCACTCTGCCCGGCCAGACCCGCGAAATCGCCGGGAACATAGCCCTTCTCGACTGCAAAATCGGCTCCCTGAATCTGAGCAAACAGGTTGTTGTGAAAGGTTAGCCGGTCAGACTTTTCGCTCGGCATGGCGGCAAACACGATGCCCTGCTGCAGCTTAAAGAACGTGTTATTGGCCAGTCCGATGTCTTTGAAAACTCGCTTTTCACCTAAGAAACGAACCCCCACACCCACCTCGGAGAAGATCGTCTTCATGACTTTGACGTCCTCGCAATCAGCATCCACCACGACCCCCGCCGTCATCGGTCCCAGCAAGCGACAACCGTCAACGCTGAGATACGCGGAGGTTGTCGTGCCCTTCGTGATCGTGATCCCGACAGCGGCCGACTGCGATGCTTTTAAGGTCACATTGTCCAGCAAGACGCGATCGGTCGCATCACCACGAGCACCGGAGAAGACAATCCCCTGTTGAGCGAAGCCACTCAGAGTACACCTGACGATCCCGACCTGCGGCAGCTTTCCTGACAACAGAATGCCCACGTCTTTTCCGTCAGCCCGAAGAGTAAAACCTTCGATAGCCAGCCCACGGACATTGGAAATCTCCAGCAACGGCTCGGTCCCTCCCGAGCTGGCGATCGTCGGACCACCTTCGCTATCCGCGAAAATTCGGGTTCCCACCGGCAGGCCCTGGAACGACAGCGGTTCGGAATAGGTCTTCATGCCGACGACCTTAACCGTAGGTCGGCTGCCTCCGGCTTCCCGAATCGCATCCAGGGCGGCGCGGATCGATTTGAACTTCCCCCCCGAACCGACGACATACTCCACATCGCGTTCGCGTTTTCGTGTCACCGTTTTCTTCGACGGGCCACTCCACATGAAGTAGGACACGGCCACAACCAAGCAGAGAAAGCCCAGAACTCCCCCCGCGATCTTCACGACCGACTTGTCCTGCAGGAGTTGTTTGAGGGCCGCCTGGTTGGCCTTCTTCTTCGTCGACTGCTTGATCGTCGAAGACGAAGAAGGCCGGATCACCGTATTCGCGGTACTTGTTTCCTGTGTGACTGCAAATTCGGACGGGTCGAAACTCCCAAAATCACCGAACGGCGGCATCGCAGTGGATTCAGTCGCCACCGCGGCCGACGGTGCGATCACCGGGACTGCAGAGGGAGGAGTTCCCACGATGATGGGGCTGGCAGGCGGGTGTGGATTCTTGATCGGTTGCGCTGTAGGCACCGCAGGAGTCGCGACGGGAACCGCTTGGGCCACCGGCGAAAAACTGGGCGGGAACTGGGGAAACGGCGGTGCCACCGGAGCAGCGGGAGGCGGAGCCACCGGGGTCACGGGCCTCGCCGTGGGTACCACAGGGGCAGCCTTGATCACAGGTGCGGCCGTCGGAATCACAGTCGCTGCTGGCGGGGCCACGGGGCGCGCCGTCGGTGGCACCACTGACGCCACGGGGGGCGAGATCCCTTTACCATGCAATCCCGAACCGCTGGCACTAGCTGCCACCAGCATGGAATTCTTCTCGCGCCACTCCGCATCGCCGTGTTCTAATAACCATTTCGAACAAGCTTCTTGCACTTCCGTCGCCGTCTGATAACGATCTTCGGGCCGCTTCTCCATCATCTTGCGGAGAATGACGGTCAACGACGGAGGCACATCGGGGCGATCTTTTTCGACCGGCGCCGGTGGCCGAGTTTGGTGATACAAGAGTCGCTGTGCCAGCGAACCCTCGGGAAACGGCGGATGCCCGGTCAGGATGAAATAAAACGTGCATCCCAGACTGTAAATGTCCGTTCGAACATCCACATTGTGGCTGTTCAAAGCCTGTTCGGGAGACAGGTAGTCCGCAGTCCCCAGCACGCGTTCGTCGTGCTGAATGGTCAGTGACGCTTCTTCGTCATCCTTGCCCGTGGGATCGAAGAACATGGCCAAACCCATGTCCAGAATCTTCACGACACCACGCTTATCCACCAGGATGTTGCCCGGCTTGATATCGCGGTGAATCATTCCCTCTTCATGGGCGTGGCTCAAGCCTTCCGCCGACTGCCGCATGTACTCGACGCAACTGACGAAGTTCAGCGGCCCTTTGGCCGTCACCAGTTCCAGCAGACTCTGGCCTTCGATGTACTCCATCACCAGAAAGTGCACTTTGCCTTCCTGATCGACGTCATAAGCCCGCATGATGTTGGGGTGATCGAGCGACGCCACCGCCTGGGCTTCACGATGGAAGCGTTCCAGGTACGACGAATCCTCGATCCGCACCTGCGGCAAGACCTTAATGGCGACGCGACGACGCATCAGCGTGTGCTCGGCCAAGTACACGGCACTCATCCCACCGCTGCCCAGCAGTGAAATCAGCTTGTACTTGCCCAGGAAAAAGCCTTTGTGCTTGCCCTGCAGCAGCTTGTCAATTTGCCACTTGCTGAGCAGATTGCTGCCCACCAGTTCGTGGACAATTTGATCCGTATCCTGAGTATTCTTGCCTGTCTCTTCGAAGCTCTGCCAGAACTTCTTTAGCTGACTTTCTTCGACCAGCCCGCTTTGGCGCACGGCTGAGAGAAAGGAGTCGGCACTGGGCTTCGTCGGCATCGATGGGTCTCGGCGCGCGTGTGGAAACACGTTTTCGGCGATGCCTCGGCCCGAGCAGGAAAACCGAAGTATCTCTTACAGAAAAACGTGACGGACTAGAGTCAATTATAGCGGACAATTCCGCCGTGATTTATGTCTAACCGATACAACAAGAACGGTGAACGACAAACATTCTCCCGCCAAATTTCAGCGGTCTCGCAACCGAGGACCAGATCCCGCAGGATCACAAACCGGCCTAGATTCGACAGGTTTGTCAGCGGGCCGCGAGCACTCGATACGTTACCAATCCTGCGCCATCAATTCCAGCCCCTTATCGACTTGTCAGGAGTTACGAGGGGTTTCCCACCCTCTCATAATCCCCGGTAAATGATGGCATCCCGTCGATCTACTGATGACCTTGTCACAAGTGACTAAATCTGGACAAGGCCGTTTTTGTGGGCGGCCTTGTCGCCAGCCTAATGTTTCGTGAAATTCTCTCTCGGGCCCTGATGAAATAATACTCCGCACGCCAACACCCTGTGGGAACGTCTCGGCATATTTCCGGACGCCCCATTTCACAGACCACTCAGCCCACGTTGAAGTCATCCAAATTCACTTCGCCACTGGAGGGGGGAGGTGCCGGTGGCACAGGTCGCGGCGGTTGGCCAGGCGCCCCCGGGGGACGAGGCCCTCCCGGTGGCGGAGGCACAGCCCCCGGCGGCCGGACACCGGGTGGCAACTGTCCTCCGGGACCAGGAGGAGGTCCACCCGGCCGCGGTGGTTGGCCGGGCATGGGGGGACGAACGGGGCCACCTCCAGGCGGCACAGGCATACCGGGACGCGGCGCATTCGGCGGCATGCCAGGCGGCAACGGACGAGGCGGGCCTCCAGGACCACCCGCTACAGCGGGAACTCCCGGACGTGGCGGCATGCCAGGCGGTAGTGCGCCAGGAGGAACAGGAGCTCCCGGCGGACGCGGCGCTCCAGGGGGCGGCATTCCCGGACGAGCCGGCATGGCTCCCGGGGGCATGCCAGGCGGCAACCCGGGTCGGGGAGGCTGTCCCGGCGGCATGGGCGGCCGGACTCCGGGAGGTAAACCTCCGGGTGGAACGGCGCCCGGAGGCTGCATCCCAGGTGGCATACCCGGACGTGGCGGGGGCATGCCCACCGGCGGTCGTCCAGGAACAACTCCTGGGGGTCCCGGACGGGGCGGTACAGCACCCGCAGGGGGCGGTTGAGGCGGAGCGACAACGGGTGCGGCAGCTGCCGGAACTTGAATTGGTTTAGGGGGCGCTGCCGCGGGTGGGGGCGCGGTGGGAATAGTACCAGATTCGGCCGCAGCTGCTTTCGCCAGTTCGGCGCGCTTGGCGTCAGTACGGCTATCACGACGGTCATTCAGCGCCGCTTCTTGCATCCCTTCGTTCTCCTTGTCGATGATGCGTTGCTCCATCATCTTCTCGGGAGATTCTTTGAACAAACTGATGTTACGGATTTCTGCCAGCAGCTCGTTGAACGATTTTTGCCGGGCTTCTGGCTTCTTCGCCAGCATCTTCAAGACGATCCGGTCCATTTCCGGCGTCACGTTATTGTTAAACATGGACGGGGCAGGAGCCGGCTCGGACAGATGTTTTTTTAGCAGGTCGTTGGGCGTAAATCCCGCAAACGGCGTTCTTCCCGCCAGCAGTTCGAACAGCGTAATCCCAAAATTATAAATGTCTGTGTAGGGCCCCAACCGCAAGCATTTGATCTGCTCGGGAGCCATATAAGTCCGGGTGCCCTGAATCAGCCGTTTCCGAGTCGGCAGCATGGCCATCAATCCGGTCGGGATCCTGGACGACAACGAAAAGTCGATGATCCGCAGCTCAGCCGCTTTGCTGAACAGGATGTTATCTGGCTTCAAATCCTTGTGCAGCCAGCCCTTGTCATGAATTTGAGCCATCGCCTGCGAGACTTGCTCGACCAATCGCTTTAATCGCACATGGAGGCTCAGCAAGTCCGTTTGCGTCTGCGATTTCAGGTTCGGCGCGCGGAAGAGTTCCATCAACAGGAACCCGTTCTTCTTGTCCATCACCAAGCTTTTGAACTTGACGATATTGGCGTGGTCCAGCGTTTCCAGCACTTTCGCTTCGTGCTTCAACGCGGCCTTCTGGACAGGATCTTTAAACGCGTCAGGAAGCAACAGCTTCATCGCGTATTTTTCGTTGGAAGACTGCTCGACAACTTCCCAGACCTGCGTCTGATTTCCTGTGGCCAGACAGGACTGCAGTTTGCAGTTTCCAATGATCAGTTCGCCTTCAGACACGGATCAGGCTCCCCTCGAAACAGTGCAGTCCGGTGCATGGGCACTCAATAACATGGAGGCCGTTAGCGACATGGGCGCAATAAAACGAGATTTAATGATGTTATTGGAACGAGAAATTGTCTTCGATCTCTGCAGCGTCTCTGAGAATGCGTTACGACCGCTGGCGGAGGTCAATGATCACAGACTACCCCAGGCGATACTACCGGCCCACACGGCAAAAGCCGTAGCAAATCCGCAACACGCCTGACGGTCCGCAACCTATTCCAGCCTAGAGAGGTCGGGGCTGATTCGTCAACCGTGGTTGATACGAAATCGCTTCCGCCCCGCAATCCACCTCTCTCGGTACCCTGTCATTGAGACCAGAACCACCCCCGCTCTGTTTTCGTCGGCGGAACCTGTGTGCCCACTTGAGTCGCGAATTCCGCCGCGTCTAACGCCACCAGCGAACTGATTTCGACCGGCGTCGTGTCGGGAATCTGCCACCCCGCCTGCTGCGCCCAGTGACGATGCACATTCGTCAGACTCTGCCGGACATCCCCCGGCGAATGCACACCTTCCGCATTCTTCAGCGGGTTGAATTCTCGAGCCCGATCAGCCTCGACAATGAGTGCCTTCCGCGCCTGCAGCAGAATGTCAAAAATGAAGTGTTCAAACTTATAAGCATTCGGCTGCTGGGGAGCCGTCAGTCCTTCGCCGGGAACGTAAGACGGCACGGCCTTGTGGGCAATGTGGAATGGCAGCTTCCATTTTCCAGCCACCAGCCGCTGCAGAAAATCACGATTGAAAATGTGGATAGCGGTGCTTCCCGCCCACAATTCCAAGTCTCCCGCCGCCGTCTTCCGCTGAGCAACTTCATCGGGCAAATCGCTGTACTCGATGATCTGCGTCACGCCATCCACATCAACTGCAATTCCCATTTTCTCGGCGGCGGACCGCTTGGAGATGACTTTCGTCGAGACCTCGGCCTCCGACTGCACGTGCCAGCCCAAGTACGCAGGGTCGCAGACGATCGCCAACGGATTATCGACCTGATGGTAATACAGGTAGTCGATGCCTCGCTGCTGCATATCGTCCAACAGTCCGGCGACAGACATCGCGTGCAGTAAACCGCCGTGCCCGTCGGGACTCATCGCCAACTGACCGGCATCTGCCAGCAACAGCTGCCCCGTCTGGGCATCCACAGCCGGCATATTGCCTTGCTGGAAAAAATAGACGTCCGCCACAGGCAAACCGAAATAGTCATGTTGCTGGAAGAACTCGACCGTTTCCTGGTGAGTCGCATCGCTCGTCATGATGTAATACGGAATCGGTTGCCCCGCACGCCGTGCACGGGCCAGCAACTGCTCGCACAGCAATTGAAACAATGACACATCGGACACCGCCCCCAGCGGAAACATCCCCTTGGGGTGATCGTAGCCCAGGCGCGTCCCCTGCCCTCCGGCGACCAGAATGGCCCCCACCTTCCCCGAGCGTAGCAGTTCCTCGCCCCGCTGCTCGGCGGCCTTCCACTCCGCTTGCTCGGCAGCCGTCCGCGGTAACCGTACCAGGGAACTCGGCGGCTGGGCCCGGTAGGCGCGCTGGGCGGGAGTCTCGCCGGTCGCCTGCGGAGACTTTTGTAACGCCAGCAAATCGGTCAACACATCGAAATCAATCGATTCCAATTGTGCGGCGAACGAGGCCTGCTGCGGCGGTGACAACTCATCCCATCCCGTGAGCAGATGGTCTTGATGATAGAAGTCCAAGCGTTCCGCGATCGTCAGCGGTAAAATGCGAATCATGAGACCTCCGTTCCTTCTTGGGTCTCGCCATGAGAATGTACAGCTGTCACAAATATTCCCGAATCCCAGTTAATCCAGCAAGAGCGCTTCCCGGAGGAAGGCCCAAAGCGATTGATCGGCCTGAAGTTCTTGCGGCTGTTCAATCGATGATTTCACGGCGAGGTCATTGATGGCCATTTACGATATCATTGAGTCTAGTCCAAATTTTTCCAACGTGACCCAGAGCAGGTTTTGTGCCAGCCTGACGGTTTTCAACCTGCCCACCAGTCCGGAGTCATTCCACACAACATGGACGAAGAGCTTCCCCCAACCACCTCGCCCAGCACCCGCTTGCCCTCCATCCAGCTATTTACTGACGGAGCCTGCAGCGGCAATCCCGGCCCCGGGGGCTGGGCCTACATTCTGCGCCATCCCCAAACGGGAACAGAACGAGAAGCCTCGGGGGGGCTCCCTGAAACGACCAACAATCAAATGGAAATGTTGGCGGTAATTGAAGGCCTGGCTGCCCTGAAGCGGCGGTCGCAGGTGGAAATCATCACCGACAGTTCATACGTCGCCAAAGGGAGTACCGAATGGATGCCCAACTGGAAAAAGAACGGTTGGCGCCGCCGCGAGAAGAGCAGCTGGAAACCGGTGATGAACGTGGAGTTCTGGAAACGCCTAGATGAGCTACTCCAGCAACACGACTGCCGCTTCACCCTGGTGAAAGGCCACGCCGGCCACGTCGAGAACGAACGCTGCGATGTCCTGGCCGTCGCGGCAGCCAAGCAGTTCGCCTAATGCTGTGTCACAGCAAAAATTCAGGATTGCGTGCCACTGCTTTGCAACTGTACCCGGTTGTTAAGCAGTGCCCGGACGGCTTGGAAGCACTGCTTAACAACCGGG
>JAZKFE010000222.1:22035-23656 GCA_040386595.1 Planctomycetota bacterium
CACAACAGCCTCAGCCCCAATCCTCTTCAGCGAGTGAAAACGCTCTAAAAACTCCGCGGGCCACCCAGGCTGCGGGATGGACCTTGCTGCGGGACGAGCAACTCGTTGGATGGGCCGAATTCAAACGGAATCGCGGGCTGCGTATCGTTTACCAACTGCAATTGCGGTGGCAGCTGGTCTGCAAAGCCGCGCGGTGCGACCGATTGCTCCAGATCCAATCTACCGCCACCGTCCGATTCAGCCAGCTGAGCCTCACGGAAGTCGAAATCAAACACCGGCGTGCTGACCGTCAACCACAAGACCGCCGCACAGGCCGCCGAGAACGCACCTAAAGTCAGCCAGCCCGGAGCCGCTTCCCGAGCCACCGCGGCACGTCCACCGACGCGCTTCGATAACTCCGGCCACAAGCTGCCCCCAGCAGGAATCACTGCTTGATGAGACACCGCTTGTAACGCTTTTCCGGCAGCCTCTAGGGATTTCCATTGAGACTGGCAGGACGCACAACCACTGATGTGTTGGCGCACCTCCACGGCTTCACGTGGATCGAGATCATTGCCGACCAGCAACGCCAACAGGGGGCGATAGCGATCACAGGTCATCTGAGTCTTCCTCAGGTTCAGGGAGTAGTGCAGCGGGATTGGTCGCATTTTGCCGACGGAGCCAAAGTCGCTGGAAACGCTCACGCGCTTCCGCCAGTCGCCACCGAATCGTGGCTTCTTTCCGGTTTACGATGGCGGCAATTTCTGACGTCGAGAAATTCTCTAAGTCTCGCAATACCAAGACCATCCGATACTTTTCGGGGATCAACTCTAAGACCCGCCGAACTTCCTGTTCCAAATCCAACGTTTGACGTGGATCAGCCTGCGCAGGATCCGGAGTTTTCTCCGCAGGACTTTCCGAAAATAGTGAGAACCACAAGCGTCGCTTGCGTTTACGTAAATAGTCGAGCGTCAGATTGACACCGATGCGAAACAACCACGGCCCAAATCGCCGACCCGGATCAAACTGATCCAGGCGGTCGTAAGTCCGCAGAAATGTTTCCTGAGCCAGATCACGGGCCAATTCGATATCTGATACGAATCGTAAAATCACGCTGATTAAACGGCGTTCGTACCGGTTGACCAAATCGCCAAATGCCTGTTGATCCCCTTGGCGCGCTTCATCCACCAACCGCGCATCGCTCACCGCAATGGCAGACTCGGAATCAGACGCTCGGAGTTCAGGCTCGGACATTAATCGCATCGTAGTCACTCCTACTTGCTCGTAGAGTAACTTACGCCTTCCCAGCCGGGCTCGTTGGAAAACAGATTACGAAAGTCCCGTGGGCTCCAATTTATCATGGAACAGGGGGGGTTCCAAGGCGACTTGGCCCGAGAGGATGTTCGGGAATGACGAATGTCGAACCCCGAATGACGAAAGAATGACCAATGTCGAATGCCTCAATGACCAATTGGGGGAATTGACCGCAACACATGTTGATTTGAGCGGGGATTGCCACCCCGTGGGAGGGTGAGGCAAGAGTGATCTTGGTAAACAATCACACCTCTATAGATGTCACAGGCGAGCCCGGCGGCGTAAGCCCCGGGATTCTGCGGCGAATCATTGCGAGAAAGAATCCCGG
>JAZKFE010000223.1:0-7431 GCA_040386595.1 Planctomycetota bacterium
TGTTAGACGCTTGCGATAACGTTGCGTTTGACTGCGTCAAAAAGCATCCGTTTCTGGGAGGGTGAGGCTCCTGCCGAACCGCTAAGTCGACTGGGAATCGAAAAACTGAGCGGTTCGGCAGGAGCCTCACCCTCCCAACACACTGCGGCGTCGCTAACAACCATCCGGCTCACGCCGGACGCTCGCCTACGAAGACATTTTGCTAGGCCGTAAACTAATGCACGTCACCAATAATCCGTTTCCACTTTGATTGGAATGTGGGACGCTCAAAAACTTCTGGATTCACGACGCCTCGCGGTTTCTTCCCCGCGGCCAAATCGAGCAATCCCTGGCACGCGGCGCGGCCGATGTCTCGAAATAGTTCGTCGGTCCAGGCAATCGAATGAGGGGCCAGCAAGACATTTTCTAGCTCGGCCCAACGCGTTGGCGAGGTCAATGGCTCACCGACGAAACAATCCAACGCGGCACCGGCAATCTGACCCGTTGCCAAAGCGTTGTGTAAGGCGTCTTCCTCAACGACACCGCCGCGAGCCGTGTTAATCAAATACGCATCCGGCCGCATCAAACCGAGTTCTCGGGCCCCAATGAGATTGCGGGTTTTCTCGTTCAGCGGGCAATGCAGCGAAACGAAATCAGATTGCGCCAACAGCTCATCGAGCGACACCGATTTGGCCCCCGCATCGGCAATCGCCGCCGCCGGGACAAACGGGTCAAACACGAGCGGTGTCTGCATCCCAAAGCTCGACAACAGTTTGACCAGAGCCCGACCGATCCCGCCAAAGCCCACAACCCCCAGCGTCCGCTCGCGAAGTTCGCGACCCATGTAACGGCTGCGTGCTTCCCAGCGTCCCTCGCGGACGAGTTGATCCTTGATGCGAACATGATGCACCAACGCCAACATCCAGCCCACCGTGGCTTCAGCAACGGAATAATCTACGGCCCCCGTCGTGATAAACAGAGCCACATCGGCCGCCGTGCAGGCTGCCACATCCACGCTATCAAACCCGACGCCAAACCGACCGAGCCCCAGCAAATCCTGGCTGGCGGACAAGCTGTGAGCCGTCACACGCGGCGTCAGGACCACGACACCGTTCACGCCCGCGAGTTGCCCCGGTGCGATTTCGGGGTGATGTTCGGGGAAACGCTGCAGGTCAATTCCCGGTGCTTCGGTTAGCAAATTGAGACCTATGTCGCGGTATTTCAACTGCCCCGCGGCATCATAGAAATCACCGGTCAGGGCAACGCGAAAACGTGGCGGAGCACTCATTTCCAAGGGTTTCCTTCAACAGTAGCGCAGCGTTCGTCAACAATGATGCGTTCCGGTTTGGGGCCGGCGTAGACCCACAACATTTCCATCGTGCTTTGGGAATCATTGATGAAATAATGGACGCGACCACGCGGCTGCAGGGCCGTATCACAGTCGCTCATCGAGTACTTCCGGCCTTCGACAACACAGGTGGCGGTGCCGGAAACAATGCAGATCGATTCATCAAAATCGTGAATATGTGCCGGCAAGCGGCCGGTCGGATGGAATAGGGCATAGCCGCCACTCATCTCGATACCGGGAACGAGCGTTGAATTAAATTGATCCACGAATTCGGTATTCGGCCCGGCGGCAAACCGCTTTACGAGCGCAAATCGGTTAATGCGTTCGGCTCCCGCGACTCCTTCTGAATTGTCAGGCATGGAACGTCGCGAGAAGAATTTTTCGACCAGGGTCCGGCTGGGCGAACTGGTCGGCATCGCGACATGTAGAACTGCGGGCTCGGAAGTGGAAGCGTTCCGCGCGGCATGAGCCAGCCCGGGTGGGATGACAGCGTTGTCTTTGTTTTTAAGCGTATATGTCCGCCCCTCAACCTCCACGATCAACGAGCCGCGTAGCAACGTGATCGACTCGGTTACGGTGTGGGTGTGATAGGGCAATACGGCACCCGGAGCGAACGTGACCAGCCCCGTGGTCAGATTCTTGGCCTGGTTGTGACTACCGACCAGGCAGTCCAAAACGACTCCACGGCTGATCTCGATCTGCGGCCCCGAGCCAACCTTGTTCATGACTTCCGGGCGGTCTGGCCGCATCGATTCGGGGGGGCGAGTTAAGGGTGCCGGAGCAGTCGGCGACGGCGGGACCGGAACGAACGACGCCTGTAGGGGGCGATCCTTTCCAACCACTGCCATCGACGCTTTCAGCGAACGCAACAGCAATCCCGAATCCAGCCCCAGGCCGATCATGCGGAAGCCCTGTTGCTGACGTTCCAGAATGTTCTCATGACTGGTCGCGATCAGCCCGCAGTGTTTGCCGGCTCGGCGTAACGTGTCCTTCATCTGCAAAATCTGATCGGCGACACCTGGCCCTTCCCACTGGCCGCGGAATCCGGCCGTCGATGAGAAGTCCGCGGGGCCGAAGAAGAAGAGCTCCGCACCATCAACTTGGGCCAGCAAAGGCACCTGGCGAACGGCGGCTACCGACTCGATGATGGGCACTACCAGGACATGCTCGTTGGCATCGGCCGTATGTTCGACGAAACATTGGCCCCAGCACGTTGCTCGTTCGGCACCGATTCCACGCAGACCTTCGACGGGATAACGCGCCCAAGAGACCGCCTGTCGCAACTGTTCGGCCGACTCGATCCACGGAACCACAACACCGTCAGCCCCGATATCCAACACTCGCTTGATCAAACCACCATTCAGTTCGGCGATCCGGACCAACGCGACCGTATCGCTGCGGACGGTCGCTCGCAGGTGTTCGACGATCTCTTTCCAGTCCAGATGCCCGTGTTCGGCGTCGATCACCACCCAATCGAGTCCCATTGCCACAGCCATCTCGGTAATGCTGGGAGACTCTAAAGTGACCCACAGTCCGAAGGTCGCGGTGTCGGCCGCCAGTTTACGGCGCAGGTTACGGATGGCGGAGATTTTCATGAGTTCGCCTTGACGATGGGACGCCGCCTGATTATCACATTGATAATCAGATAGCAATCAGAGATTTAATCGGACCGCACACAGGTGTCAAGTGACGATATCGGCATCAGCTCCCACAGCAGCCCATCAAAGCTTGCCCAACGTTTGGGATTCCATCTGGAGTTTAATCCAGGACCGGGGCATGCAACCCGGTGACCAACTGCCATCGATCCGGGAACTCGCCGAACGTTTGGAAGTGAAACAAGGTTCGATCCGCGACGCCTTGTTGAAGGCCGAATCGCTGGGGTACGTCAAGATTTTGCCGCGTGCCGGGGCTTTTTTGCGACTTGCGGGACCACTGCCGACGAAGGCCGCCGCGCCCATTGAGAACGCTCCGACGGAATCTGCTTTCTCTGGTTTCTCAATCTTAAACACCGACGAACCCAACCTGTTTCATTTGCTCGACGCCCGGCGGCTGATTGAAATTGAACTGGCGGGCCGTGCGGCGGAACGACGCCGGTTGGAGGATTTGCTCCCTATTCGTCGCGCGTTGGAAGGGATGCTGCAACTGACCGATCCGAACGCTCGGCAAGAGTACGTCGAGCTGGATATTCGGTTTCATTTGGAAATTGCGAGGCTGTCGGGGAACTCGGTGTTGTTCGGCATCCAGCAAACATTGATGGAGTTACTGCGTCCGCACCTCAATGAAGTCCCCCGCGACTTGCAACGTAAGACCGTTACCGATCGTTCGCATATTGCCATTTACGAAGCGTTGGTCGCGGGAGCGGTTGAAAAAGCCCGTTCAGAGACGCGAGAACATCTCAGCCTGGCCTATGACAGTATGCTCAAAGACATGCAACAGCCTCCCACACTCTAGTCGTTGTTCGCTCCGCGAACTGAACGCGTCGAAGTATTCCCGTTGGCACAGAAGCTGACCGACAATCCATTCACAACGTACATGAAGACGTTCAGTTCGCGGAGCGAACAACGACTATGGGCCAACCATGCATCGTCCCGCCTTACGATTGGCTGTCGCATTCATCGCGTTGCTGAGCTACGACGCCGTCCGAGCCGATGATGCCGGAATGGAATTCTTCGAAAAGAAGATTCGCCCAATGCTGGTTGAGCATTGCCAGAAGTGCCATGCCACCGATTCCAAGAAGGTGGGGGGTGGACTGTTGCTCGATCACCGTGAAGGAATTCTGACGGGCGGTGATTCTGGGGCGGCCATTGAGGTGGGTAAACCTGAAGACAGCCTGCTGATCAAGGCCATCCTGTATGACGACGATTCATTAAAAATGCCGCCTAAAGGCAAGCTGCCCGCAGCGGTGATTGCCGATTTTCAAACGTGGGTCAAACTGGGAGCTCCTGATCCACGAGACAAACCGCTGCAAGCCCAGGCGGGCGACTCGTGGGCCGAGACGATGCGGCAGCGAGCCGACTGGTGGAGCCTGAAGCCGGTGCAGAATCCGCCGGTCCCGCAACCCCGGGATGCGGCATGGTCGGCGAATCCCATCGATCGATTTTTACTGGCCCGATTGGAAGACGCCAAGCTGGCTCCTGCCGGCCCGGCTGATCCGCGGACCCTGGTGCGGCGCATCAGCCTGGTGCTGACCGGATTGCCTCCCACACCCGCCGACGTGGACGCCTTCGCCCAAGAATGTGCCTCAACGGCCACACCCAATCAGCCGGTCTCCGCCATCGCGTTGGAAAAACTGGTCGACTCGCAGCTCGATTCGCCCCACTTTGGCGAGCGTTGGGCCCGGCATTGGCTCGATATCGTCCATTTCACAGAAACCCACGGCAACGAATGGAATTATGAAGTCCATCACGCCTGGCGCTATCGCGATTACTTGATTCGGGCCTTCAATGCTGATGTCCCGTACGACCAGTTCGTTCGCGAACATATCGCAGGGGACTTGTTGCCTCAACCGCGCATCAATGTCCGGGACCATTTTAACGAATCGATTATTGGTACCGGGTTCTATCGGTTTGGTGAGGTCAATCACGATGACTGCATCGGCCTGCGGCAGATTGGTTATGACCTGGCCGACATCCAGATCGATACGCTAACGAAGACGTTTCAAGCCACGACCGTCGCCTGTGCCCGTTGCCACAATCACAAGCTCGATGCCATTTCGATGCTGGACTATTATGGCCTCCTGGGAGTGCTGAGAAGTTCGCGCCCGGCCAGTCATGCGGTCGATCTGCCCGAGGTCAATGCCGCTCAACGGCAACGACTGGGAGAACTGAAATCGGAGCTGCGAAAAGAAGTTTTTGGCATCTGGCTGCAAGATGCGTCTTTGATCACGCGGTATTTGGAAGCGGCTCAAGCCAAGCATTTCAAGCAGCCGAATACTGAGCAGCTGGCGGCCGGTTTGGATCCACTGCGACTCGAGAAATGGGTCGCAGTCCTGGCTGACGATAAGTTGCCGCTGGAGCATCCGCTGGCAGCTTGGCGCACGTTGACGATTGCCGTCACCGATCCCGCGAAATTTGCCGATGAATGGCGCAAGTGGGCAGAGCAGCTGGAAAAAGAACATCGCGAACGGACCGCCTTCAACGAACAAAACTATGTGACGTTTGCGGACTTTCGAGCGGACGACGTTCCCGGGTGGCAATTCGGCGGACAGGGTGTCGCGGGCCCGGCCGGTCGTAGTGGTGATTTCGCCGTGCAACCGGAGGGAGACTCGCTCATTCGTACGGTGCTGCCGGCGGGACGCTTTACCCAGGCACTTTCCGACAAGTTCAATGGCACACTTCGCTCGGGAGTGATACCGCAGGGAAAATCTCGGATCAGTTTTCAAGTCATGGGCCAACGCAGTAGTGCGGTGCGGCTGGTGTCGAACAATTGTCAGCTGAACTATGCCAACTATCGAGCTCTCACAAATCCGGAACTGCACTGGGTGACCTTCACGCCTCCTGCTGACCGGGACAGCCTGCGAACGTATGCCGAACTGATGACGATGTTCGACAACCCCAAGTTTCCCGACCAGTTAAGCGCCCTTGGCGGTGATGGCGGCAACTACCGTCTGCCTTGGGAAAAAGCGGCGGAAAATCCTCGATCCTATTTTGGTGTGACCAAGGTGGTCCTGCACGATGTGGCAGAGACTCCCAAGGCCGAAGTCAGCCATCTGCAACGGCTGCTCGTGGGCCCCGCTCCGCAATCGTTAGCCGAACTGTCGGCGCGCTATGCGGCGGTCATCACGACTGCCATTCACACCTGGTCTGAGGATAAAGCCAACGATGATGATGTTCGCTGGATTGATCCGCTGCTGCGTCGAGATCTGCTCAGTAATACGGTGGCTCAATCACCGCGGAGTGCAGATCTCGCGAAGCAGTATCGCCAGACTGACGCGGAACTCTCCCTCCCCCGAATTGTGATCGGCATGGCCGATTGTGGGCCTGGTTTTGATCAGCCGATTTTCATCCGCGGCGATTGCGAACGACCGGGGGAGACCGCCGCTCGTCGCTATTTGGAAGTCCTTTCCAAACCCGACTATACCTTCACGCCAGCCGGCAGCGGCCGACTGGAACTGGCCGATCGTATTGCCAATCCCACGAATCCGCTGACCGCCCGGGTGATGGTGAACCGTCTCTGGCATCATGTGTTCGGCACTGGTCTAGTTCGCACGGTGGACGACTTTGGGCATGTCGGAGAAGTTCCTTCGCACCCGGAATTGCTGGACTATCTGGCCCAGCGGTTCATGGATGATGGCTGGTCCGTCAAACGTCTGCTGCGGACGTTGCTGCTGACTCGGACCTTTCAAATGACGAACCATCCCTCCAATGACGCCCTGGAAATCGATCCCCAGAATCGGCTGCTGCAGCACTATCCGGCGCGACGGATGGAAGCCGAAGCGGTCCGCGATTCGATCCTGGCCGCCTCGGGACGATTGGATCACGGCCTGTACGGCATGAGCATCCAGCCCTTTCGAGACAAAGAGTATGCCGACCGGCGATTGTTCCCTGGCCCATTGGATGGGAACGGCCGCCGCAGCGTCTATATCAAAAACAATCTGATGGAGGGGCCGAAGTTTCTGGCGGCATTCAATTTCCCCGGCGGCAAGGTGACTCAGGGACGGCGTGATGTGACGAATGTCCCGGCTCAAGCTTTGGCTTTGTTGAATGATCCTTTCGTACTGCAGCAGGCCGATTTCTGGGCCCAAAAACTCGTGACTCGAGACAACGATTCGGTCAGTGCCCGGATTGCCGACATGTTCCAGACAGCCCTCAATCGGGCTCCGACCGCCGACGAACTGACACGGTTTGAGCAAACCGTGGGGTTGTTCGCGGAACTACATCAAGTGGCCGCTGCCGACGTCTTAAAGAGTCAGGTCGTCTGGAAAGAGATGTCCCACGTGTTATTTAACGTGAATGAGTTCATCTATATTCCGTAATGGGTCAGGATTCTGGCCCGAAAGTTTTCTGGGCTGAACGTGGCGATTATTCTTCGTAGGCGAGCGTCCGGCGTAAGCCGGATGGTTGTTAAACGCTTGCGGTAATCTTGCGTTTGACCGCGTTAAACAT